>DATBRJ010000097.1:0-4845 GCA_036560395.1 Actinomycetes bacterium
CGCTGACGTCAAGGACAGCCAGATCGGTGATGATACGGTTCACCACTCCGCGGCCGGTGTAAGGGAGCGAGCACTCGTTGACGATCTTGTACGAGCCGTCCTTGGCCACATGCTCCATGAGCACGATGACCTTCTTGGCGCCGTGGACGAGGTCCATCGCCCCGCCCATACCTTTCACCATCTTCCCGGGGATCATCCAGTTGGCCAGGTCTCCTGCCGCAGAGACCTGCATCGCGCCGAGGACCGCTGCATCGATGTGTCCGCCTCTGATCATGCCGAAGCTGGCGGCCGAGTCGAAGAAGGCGGCGCCTGGCAGGACGGTGACGGTCTCCTTGCCGGCATTGATGAGGTCTGGGTCCTCGTCGCCCTCGTACGGGTAAGGGCCGACCCCGAGGATGCCGTTCTCGCTCTGCAGCACCACGTGGACACCCTCGGGCAGGTAGTTCGGCACCAAGGTCGGCAGCCCGATCCCCAGGTTGACGTACTGCCCGTCGGTGAGTTCGGCTGCGGCGCGTGCTGCCATCTGCTCCCGCGTGAGGCCCATCTCAGCTCCCGTCCACGGACGTGTCCGCCGCCGGTGGCCGCGGTCGTACCGTCCGGCGCTCGATCCGTTTCTCCACGCTCGGGCCGACCAGGACCACGCGCTGGACGAAGATTCCCGGCAGGTGGACCTCATCCGGGTCCAGCTCGCCCGGCTCGACGACCTCCTCCACCTCCGCGATCGTGATCCGCCCGGCCATCGCGCAGAGCGGGTTGAAGTTCCGCGCCGACTCGTGGAAAACGAGGTTGCCGTGCTTGTCGCCCCGCCTGGCATGAACGAGCCCGAAGTCAGTGACGATCGCCTGCTCGAGCACGTAGGTGCGGTCGTCGAAGTCCCTGGTCTCCTTCGCCGGGGAGCCGAGTGCGACCGAGCCGTCGGGGTGATAGCGCCAGGGCAGGCCGCCGGTTGCGACCTGGGTGCCGACTCCGGTTGCTGTAAAGAACGCTGGGATGCCGACACCACCGGCGCGGAGCCTTTCGGCCAGAGTTCCTTGCGGAGTGAGCTCGACCTCGAGCTCACCGGAGAGGAACTGCCGGGCGAACTCCTTGTTTTCGCCCACGTACGAGCTGGTCATCCGAGCGATCCTGCGGTCGGCGAGGAGAATCCCAAGGCCCCAGTCGTCCACGCCGCAGTTGTTGGAGACGACCTTCAGGTCGCTGGTGCCACGGTCGTGAAGTGCCTCGATCAGCTTCATCGGGTTGCCCGACAGGCCGAAGCCACCGACCGCAAGGGAAGCGCCGTCGGGGATGTCAGCCACCGCGTCAGCCGGACTTGGGACGACCTTGTCCATACCGGGACCTCTCTTGCCGGAGCACCGTACTGGCGTGACTGTACCGCCAGTACGGGCACGGTCCGGATTCGTCCGTGGAAACGGCCCTGACATGCCCAGATATCACTGCACGCACGTGCTCACCACCCGGCTGAGATCGTCGCGTCAGCCCGGCGGTGAGCAGGATCGGTGAGGCGTGCTGCTAGCTGGTGAACTCCACCAGGTCCGCACAGAAGTCTCGGTCCGAGAGGTCGCTGTTCCCGGTGGAGGAGCGCACGATCCGGAACGAGTCGGGGACCTCGACGTCGTCGCTAGGGTCACCGGGAGTGCCGTTGTAGTCGATGTCGAAGGCGAACCGAGTCTGGCCGGGGTCCTTGAGCACCAACTTGCCGTCGGCGTCGTAGAAGCGGGAACCACCGGAGGCGAAGACGGTGATGGTGATGGTGCCGTCGCCGTTGTCGACGATCGTGTGGTCCCTGCTGTTGCCGGTGAAGACGTTGGTGTAGGTGCCGCCGGTCGCCAGGTTGGTGGTCACGACGGTGCCATGCACGCTCTCCCGGTAGTACGGGAACGGTGACGAGCCGCGCTGGTTGAACAAGAAGTTGACCGAGACGTCCCCGCTGTCCTGCGCCGGGGTGCCGTCGCAGTCGTAGACGTCGCTAGTGAAGCTGTCGTGGAAGTGGCCTTTGTCGATCGGTTGGGCTGCGGCCGGTGCGCTGGCGACCATGCCGCCAACGAGGGCCAGCCCACACGCCGCCACCGCCGCACGCAGCAATTGACCTTTCATGTCCCTGCCCCCTTCGAAGCCGCCCGGCCCCCCCGGGCTTGTGGTCACATCTATAGGGGCGGGGGGTACCGCGTCAAGGGCAACTGACCAAGCGAGCGTCAGGTCCTGGCGTGGCTCTAACCGGCTGGCCGTCCCAGGTCACTGGGGCCGGTGAGGAGGACGTCGGACACCCTCTCCGCCGATACACGATGATCGACCCGATCCCTCTCCAGGTGCCGGCACAGCACCGTCGAGCCGCCGACGGCAAGCGGGGCGAGGAGCGCGTCCGTGATGCCGTCCATGGTCTCCGGCACACGGTCGGTTAGCACCCGCGCCCGGCTGCGCAGGCTGAGCTCGTGCGCCCGGTCCCGTCCGCGAGCGGCCATCTCCGCCTGGGTGTACGTCCTCACATCGAGCAGCAACGCCGGGTCATCCGGACGCGCCGGCCCGGATAGGGAGGTGAACCGGTCACCCTGTCCTTGGACCTCCACGGCATAGTCGAGGACACCAGCGCGCAGCGGATCCAGGCCATGCTCCCCGAACCGGCCGCCGAGCGGGCGCAACGGCAAGGCGATCCGCTCCCCGGGTGAGCGGCCGACGTCGGCCAGGTGGTCAGGACCCCCCACTGCATGGTCGGCCTTCGCCGGGTCGAGACCAGGGGCCGCGACGAGCCGCGTCTCCCAGCATGCGGCCAGCCAGACGAGCGCCTGCCAGTGCACCGGCAGGAGAATCGCGATGACCTCACCGGGCACCGCGCCCATGACGTCCTGGATCAGATTCGCCGTCTTCGCCACCCAGTTGTCGAAGCTGATCCGGGACAGCTCGACCCGCTCTCCGCTTGTGTCGTCGTAGAACGTGATGAAGGGGCTGGCCGGGTCGGTGTGGGCGGATCTGAACAGGTCGCCCAGGGTCTCGGTCATCGGTCCAGTCTGGTCTGTCCCAGCTCAGTGGCGGTCATCGCCGCTCCCCGTACTCGCAGAGGCTGGCCGCCCGACCGGCCTGGCCACCCCATAGGGTTTCATGCGTGGCGACGCGAGAAGGTGGCGTGAGCATGCGGAGCGTCGTCGCGCGCACTGAACCGCAGCTTGCGCCTTCGCGGGTCGCCGAGTCGACGTCGGGAGCGGAGCGGGAGCCCGCCGGTCGGCGCCGCGGCCACGTCTGGGGGGTGGGCCTGCTTGCCGCCGTCGCGGCAGCGCTCTACGTCACGATCGGCGCGCTGGCCTACGCCAGGTACACACTTGGCTCCTACGACATGGTCATCTTCGACCAGGCCATGCGGTCCTACGCCCACTTCGGCCTCCCCGTCTCGATTGTCAAGGGCGTTCACGACGGTCTCGGCCAGAACTTCTCCATCCTCGGGGACCATTTCTCGCCGATCCTGGCGTTGCTGACTCCCCTGTATTGGGTGTACGGCCATCCGGTGACGCTGCTCTTCGTTGAGGCAGTGCTGTTCGCCGCTGCTGTTCCCGCCGTTTGGCTGGCGGCCAGACGCGCCGTCGGTGTAGTGGGCGGCTACCTCATGGCTGGGGTGTTCGCTCTCGGCTGGCCGCTGATCGTCGCTTCGGCGCGTGGTTTCCATGAGGTTGCCTTCTCTGTCCCCTTGATGGCGTGGGCTCTTGAGCGGCTGCTCGCCGGCCGCTATCGCCAGGCGGCTGCTCTCGCTCTAGCCCTCCTGCTTGTCAAGGAGGACATGGGAATGCTCGTGGGCGTCTTTGGCCTCCTGATCGCTCTGCGCGGGGGCAGAGAGCATCGCCGGCTTGGACTCGTGGTGGCCGCGGCCGGGCCGATCGCGCTGGCGTTCATCATGTTCGTACTGATCCCGCTCGGCGGCGGTAGCTCGGGCTACTACTGGCTCTACGACCAGCTCGGCACGGGACCGATCCAGGCTTTTGGTCACGTCATCCTGCATCCGCTGGACACGCTCAGCATCGCAATCACCCCGGAGCGAAAGTGGCACATGCTGCTTTGGCTTGTCGGCCCGCTCCTGCTGCTCCCCCTCCTCTCGCCGATTACGGTGCTGGCGCTGCCGCTGCTGGCCGAGCGTGTCCTCTCCACGAACGGCAATCATTGGGGGCCTAACAACCACTACGACGCCTTCGTCTGGCCGATCCTTGTGATGGCAGCGATCGATGCGCTGGCCAGGGATCGACCACGCCGTTTCGTGATGGCGGTCGGCGGCATCGTGTCGCGGCCCTGGCGGCATCGATTCCGATCTCACGCAGCGTCGTCACCGCCTGACGGACAGCTGCCCGGTGCGCGCCAATCGCCGCCCGTCACGTCTGCTGCCACTGGCGACGGTTCCCGCCGGCTGATCGGAAAGTCCACCCGGGAGCGGGTGGGCGTCGGGCTCGCCGGGGCATCGCTGTGCGCGATGGTTCTCGCCTTGGCCGGGTGGTTCCAGCCCTGGGGCCTACCCAATGGTGACCATGGCAGGCAGGACAGGTCCGGCGCGGCTGCGGCAGCGGTCGCGCGCATCCCGGACGGAGCGACCGTCGAGACAGACAACGAGCTTGGCCCCCATCTGACCTCCCGCGCCAGGGTCTTGCTTCTCGACGGCCAGCCGCGGGGAGCGGAGTGGGTGATAGCCGACACCCGGCAATGGTCCTTCCCGTTCGACTCGCTGCTGGCACAGCGCTTCCACGTGGCGCTATTGCTCGCCGGCCGGGAGTACGACATCGTGTACGCGCACAACGACTACCTCGTGCTTCATCGCAGGGTCCCATGACGCAGGGTGGCCGCATGACGAACAGGCGCGGCCGACCCCAGGAG
>DATBRJ010000098.1:0-2552 GCA_036560395.1 Actinomycetes bacterium
CACTACTTCAGGAAGTCGGGCACGTCGAGGTCGTCAGAGCTGTCATCGAGAACGAGAGTACGCGTGCTCGGCTGCCACCCGTCCGCGGCGGTCTCGCGATAAGCCTGCCGGGGCACACCGTCAAAGTCGTCGGCCGCCCGATAACGGGTGTATGGCTGGGTGAGCCGCTTGGGCTCGCCGCCTTCGAAGCCGGCGGCGATGACGGTGACCCGGACCTCGTCGCCGAGCGCATCATCGATGACGGCGCCGAAGATGATGTTTGCCTCGGGATGAGCGACCTCGGCGACGAGTTGCGCAGCCTCGTTGATCTCGAATAGTCCGAGATCGGAGCCACCGGCCACCGAGAGCAGCACGCCCCGAGCTCCGTCGATGGATGCCTCGAGGAGTGGGCTGGAGATCGCCATTTCGGCCGCACTGGCGGCCCGGTCCTCGCCCCGGCCGGAGCCGATGCCCATCAGGGCGGAGCCAGCCTCGCACATCACCGACTTGACATCGGCGAAGTCGAGGTTGATCAGGCCAGGTGTGGTGATGAGGTCGGTGATCCCCTGGACGCCTGACAGCAGGACAGCGTCAGCCTGCTTGAACGCCTCCAACACGCTCGCGTTCTTGTCAGAGATGGACAGCAGCCGGTCGTTGGGGATGACGATCAGGGTGTCGATCTCCTCCCGTAGCCGGACGATGCCATCCTCTGCCTGTGCAGCTCGCCGCTTGCCCTCGAAACTGAACGGCCTGGTCACCACGCCGATCGTCAGCGCGCCCAGAGAGCGGGCGATACCGGCGACCACCGGCGCACCACCGGTCCCGGTCCCGCCGCCCTCACCGGCCGTCACGAACACCATGTCTGCACCCTTGAGGACCTCTTCGATCTCCTCCCGATGGTCCTCTACGGCCCTGCGGCCAACCTCGGGGTCGGCCCCCGCACCGAGCCCGCGGGTCAGCTCACGACCGACATCGAGCTTGACGTCAGCGTCGCTCATCAGCAACGCCTGGGCATCGGTGTTGATCGCGATGAACTCGACCCCTTTGAGGCCGACCTCGATCATCCGGTTGACGGCGTTGACACCGCCCCCGCCGATCCCGACCACCTTGATGACTGCCAGGTAGTTCTGGGGAGTCGCCACCTCGAGTGCCTCTCGCCGCGCGATCTGCTGCCGTCTGTGTCGCCGACCATCCCGTTCACGGCCAGCAACGCTTACCGTCAACTGAAGGCAGGGCTTTGTCTACTTATCGGGCTGTCCGCCACGGTAGGTCTCTGCCAATGCCCGGTCAAAGATGCGGGACCCCCACGGCGTGTCGTGATCAGGACTCTTTCCGCCGACGGTCAACCGTGCGTGACCGGTGCTTCCGGCACGCTGACGTCATAGAGCCTCGCCCTCGTCCGCATAAGTGCGGTGAGAACGACGGCCTTGCGGGCTCCGTCCTGCGCGTTTCCCCACACGATGTGGACGCCGTCTCGCAGCGTCAGCGCGACCGTCTCCGCGGAGGGCGCTGCCACCTCGGTCACTTTGGCCCGAACGGCAGGTGGGACGGCGGCAAGCGTCTCGACAACGGCGCCGACCCGGTCCGCGCCGAGCGTCGCGGCATCGGCGCCGACAACGAGGGGTACGCCAGCCGGTCGGGCTCCAACGGTCTCGAAGGCGAAGCCGGTGCCGTCGACGAGGACGAACCCACCAGTGCCGGCAACGGCGACCGCGGGCGTGCGCTCCTCGACGATGATCCGGACCGTGTGCGGCCAGCGCCGGGCAACAGCGACGTCGGCGACGCGGGCGATCGACTCAACCCGATCCGCTATGCCGGCCACGTCGAGCCGGGCGAGCGGCCGGCCCATCGGCACGGCCGCGGTGGCTCGTATCTCTGCCGCCGACACGTGATGGGCACCGACGACTTCCACCCGGCGTACGTCCAGCAGTGGAGACCACCACACCGCCCACCACCCGAGAGCAGCGAGTGCGACCATGACCAGAGCCAAGCCGACGAGCGTCACCCGGCGCGCTCGGCCGGCCCGTCGCCCCTGCGCGAACCTCGCGGCCGCGTCATGTGTTACCGCGGTCTGACCACCCGCCACGGACTCACCCCTCGGCTCCCCGGGCTCGCCATGTGCCGAGTAGCTCGAGCACATGCGGACCGATCTGGGTGACATCACCGGCACCGATTGTCATAACAAGATCTCCAGGCCGCGCAAGCGACGCCACGAGTGCGGGCACCGCGGGCCAGTCGGCGGCGAAATGGACGCGGTCGGCAGGCAGCGGAACCTCCTTGACGATCAGCGAGCCGTCCACGCCAGGCTCGGGATCCTCCCTTGCCGCGTAAACGTCCATGACGACCGCTTCGTCCGCCAGTCCAAGGGCGCTGCCGAACTCCTTCGCGAAGATCCTGGTTCTGCTGTAGAGGTGCGGCTGGAAGACTGCGATCACCCGGCCCGAACCAACGACCTCCCTGGCGGCGCGGAGGATGACGGCCACCTCGGTCGGGTGGTGGGAGTAGTCGTCGACAACTCGGACGTCGGCCGCGACTCCGATCAGGTCGAACCGCCGTCGCACTCCGGCGTACTC
>DATBRJ010000099.1:0-6370 GCA_036560395.1 Actinomycetes bacterium
GCATCTCCCGCCCACCCATGACCATGGGAGTTACCCACTCACCGTCGACCAGCGAGTCGCTCTCCTCGGGGCTCACCCGGACCAGCAGCCCGCCCTGCCCGCTGGCGGCAACCGACATGTTTCCGTTGATGAGAAATGCCAGGCCGCCGAACATCCGCTGCTCGGTGACGCCTTCTGCACCGGCGACCAGTTCGCGGATGCGATGGGCCAACTCGTGGTCGTAGCTCATGACTGGATTATCCGTGCCGTGCCGACAGTCTCAGCGCTCGTACGTTGCCAAGAGGCTGCCCAGACGTGCCGATCTCTGCCCCGACCCGTTGGTCTCACGCCTACTCTGGCGCGAGAGCAGGCGGGACCCATGACCACGCGGGGGTGTGCGCTGACCCAGGTGTCGCTGTGCGCCCGCGGATGCGCGTCGCAGCCCTCCTAGTAGCCCTCGACAGGCACTCGTGCTAGGTCGGATAAATAGGGGCCGTCCTGGTGTACGGGTGGGAACCCGCCCGTCGGTCTGAGATGAGCAAGCTGCTCGTTGGACAGCGCGAACACCACGCGACCGAGGCCGGACCGGTCGATAGCGCCGGCGCACATGCCGCAGGGCTGACAGCTGGTGTACATCGTGGACGCCGCGGCGGTTGCGGGGTCCAACTCACGGGCCGCCCATCGAGCCAGCTTCAACTCTGGGTGAGCGGTGATGTCCCCATCGGAGAGCACCGTGTTGTGATCCTCCTTGAGCACGATGCCGTCAGGACCGACCAGCAACGATCCGAACGGGGCATCTCCGGCCGCCCGCCCGATGGCAGCAAGCTCGATAGCTCTTCGAAGGAATCGTTCATCGTCGGGTCTCACCGCAGCTCCGATCGCGTTGCGTCAGCTGCCCAAGGCTATTCAGCGACCGGGCAACCGCACCTCTCCGCTATCGGGAACCGTTCGACAAGGTGTAGGTCTGGTCGCCGAACCGCATACTCGCAGGGAAACCGTCTTGGCCGGAATCAGGCCGTGGCGTCCCGAACCCGGCTCCGCGCACACGGCGCCGAGGCCGTGACCCTGCGGCTTATGAGGGTCTCCGACATTTGGACATCGCGGCTTCGCCAGACTCACCATCGGGACCTCCCCAAGCTCATCGAGGAGGCGGTGCGCCGGATGCGGCGGCCGCCGGAAATGACACGGCGCTGGGACGACGGATGGGAGGCGGGCGTGCCGCAGCAGCAACTGATGGTCGTGGACGCGGCCAACGTGATCGGCTCTCGCCCGGACGGCTGGTGGCGGGATCGTCCGGCGGCGGTCCGGCGTCTGCTCACAGCGCTGGCCCGCGGCCGTCGCGACGGCGAAGACGTTGTCGTGGTCGTCGAGGGCGCGGCACGCGCCGGTGTGGAAGCGGGCGTCCGCAACGGCGTCCGGGTGGTGCATGCTCCGGGTTCGGCCGATGACGAGATCGTCCGGATTGTGACAGAAGCGGCGGCCGAAAGCAGGCAGTCGGTCACGGTCGTAACGGCCGATCGACAGCTGCGCGAGCGAGTTACCGCCCTGGGTGCGCGCGTACTCGGACCGAGCGCCCTGTGGAAGCGGCTCGATAGTGAATCATGATCAGGCGGATCGGGCTACGCCTTGTCTGTGCTCTCTGGCGACGACGCGGTCATCCCAGCGCAGACGAGCGACGCGGCCGCAGCGGCGCCCTTGACGAACCCGAAGAACGGCCCGAAATCCCTGATGGCGGCGAACCCTGTCACGTACAGCCCGGGGACGCTGGTCTGGAACGACTCGTTCAGCAGCGGGAAGCCATCCGCCACCTCGATCTTCATGGACCGGAGATACGGCACCCGGGCCAGGTCGGCCTTGTAGCCCGTGGCGAAGACGACCCGATCTACGGGCAGACGCTCACCGTTCGAGAGGGCCACGGTCTGCTGGTCGATCCCGACGACCTCCGTTCCCTCCGGCGAGCGCCTTTACCCAACTGCGCGAGCCGTGGAGAGCTGCCTGCCGCAGCGCGAGCAGACCGGCGACAAGGGCGATCCCCGTGGCCACCAGCACCGGACCGTGTTGCCAGGCCTCTGAGCCGAGGCCCTCGCCCAGGAACGCGGCCGAGAAGGTGAGGTTTAGCACCGGGAATCCGAACAGCGCGGCGCCGGTCGCGATGATGGCGGTGAGGGCGAGTGCATCGGGGCGTAGAAGGCCGGCTAGCCAATGTCCTTCAGTGGCCGGGGCGGCCGCGCCCGTGGCTAACGGGACATCGCCGAGACCAGATCCGTTTTCAAGGTTGTCCATCGGCGGAGAGTAGCGAGGGCCGAGCCCACAAACTAGGGCGCGGTTGGATGGCGGGCATTGGGAAGGTGCGCGGGTAGCATCGGCGACAGGTCAACCGCGGTCGATGCGAAGCGCAACAGGGTCCCGCTGCCGCGACGGTAAGAACGGGGTCGACAACGCGGACCACGCGGCGGGACCACGACGAGAGAGCGAGCAGGGTGAGCATCCATCTGGCTGGCGGAGGCGCCACGGTGCGGCGAGTGGTGCTCAGTTGCGACGTTGTCGGATGCCCGGTTCAGGTCGAACCGCCAGCTGCCGAGCGCTGGCGGAGCGACTCTGATGCCCGGTCCTGGGCTCGCGACCATGCGGTCGGCTGGACTTACGACCCGGTTCGCCAAACCGACTACTGCCCGGACCACGCCGAGTTCAGTACGCCTCCGGCCGTGGAGGCAAGCCACCCCCGTCCGACCGCGACTATCCGGGACCGGTCCGGTGACCCGCTTAACCGCGACGAGTATGCCGCGCGCCTGCGGGCGCAGCTCGACGAACCTGACCTGCCGATGTGGCACCAGCCTTTGTTGACGGCCGCCCAGGCTGAGGTCGTGGCCCGGCTGCTCGACGAGCTGGCCGGCGTATACCGGGGCGAGAAGCTGGGCACGCTTGCCCGTGAGCTGTCCATGCTGCTCGATCGCCAGATCGGCGAGCAGGACTGACTGTCCGTCCAGACACTCACGGCACCGGCAGGTACCCTCGGTCCCTCGCCCTCTTTCCCCTTCATAGATCCGGAGGCGAAGCCGAGGAATCGGCGGGTAGCCGCAGTGCAGGATGCGAGCGGCATGTGCCTGTCGGTTGCGGCAGATCTTGCGGGTCTGGGCTTAACCTGCAGATGCCCGCATGTGCAGGTCCCGCCCGGTCGGAGGCGAGGTCGGGGCGAGATGACCGCCTTCGGCCTCCCATACGTCGACGCCGTCGGTTTCGGTTGAGTGGAGTTTGCTGACGGCGGCCAGGATGTGTTGACCGTGCACCAGGTTGCTCACCGTCACACCGTTGTCAGTCATCAGTGTCATGTCGAGCCCTTCCCGCCCGTCACCGGTTGGATCTGGGTTGCGCTGATTTTCGTGCGGTCGTGCCCCGGCAGCGATAGGTGTCCTGCAGGCCGTGCCGAGCTAGGTGGCCAGTCGGCGGGCGAGGACGCAGTCGTGGCGTCTGTTGCTCAGTACCTCATCGCTCATCCGGAGCTGGCCGGTCGCGCAGTGTCTCTGGCACGGCTGCAGCATCGGTGGAGATTTGGGCAGTGACCGTCGACGACGCGTCTGCGGCGGGGTCTACGGGCTCGGTGCCGGGCGTCCACGAGACATACTCTCTGGCGGTGGAATGGTGGCGGTTGCGGTGGAAGACGGACATGAGAGCCCCTTCGCTGAGCCGGCATGGCGGGCAGCCTCAGGGTGGATGTCGACGCTTTCCCGGTTACTTCTGAGAGTACGCCGATTACTTCCGAGAATCCATATTCTCGGAAGTAAACTGGCAGAGTGACATCCAGCCACGCACGCCAGGGCACACCACTGGAGACCCAAGCAGCAGAAGCGACCGCGCGACCTGGCGCCGCCGGTGCCCGACGGCGAGGACGCCAACCCGTCGCGCTGCCGGTGCGGCTGGCGACCGCCCACACCGCCTACACCGCCCAGCTGAGTGCCGCCCCGCTGTCGGCCGAGACCCGGCGCACATACGCTTCCAAGACCCGCCAATACCTCGCCTGGCTACCCACCACCGTCGTCGACGGTGACCCCTTGACCAACCCCGCCGCCAGGGACCAGGCGGTAGGTGACTGGCGCGCCTATCTCGTCACGGCTGCCAACCAGGCCCCGGCCACCGTCAACAACGCGCTGGCCGCTGTCGACGACTTCTACGCTCGCCGCGGCATGGGTCGGGCCACCGTCGAACGAACCTCCGTTCCCAGCAAGGCGCCCCGGTCTCTCACCCGGTCCGCCCAGCTGCGTTGGCTGCGTGCGGTGGAGTCCGACCCTTCCCCGCGCGACCGGGCCTTGGCCAGTCTCCCGTTCTACGCTGGTGCTCGGATCGCCGAGACCGTTCGCCTCGACACAAGCGACCTTGCCGCTTCGGGTCATCAGGGCGTGCTACGCATCCAGGGCAACGGCGACCGGATCCGCGACGTCCCCATCCATCCGGACCTGCAAGCTGACATCGACCACTGGCTTGCTGACCGCGCCCGCTGGCCCGGCGCCGATACCAACCCAGCCCTGTTCCTCAATCACCGCGGCGGGCGGCTGTCCGTGCGTGGCGCCCGCGACGTTATCGCCCGCATCGCCGTCACGGCCGACGTCGGTGCGGACATCACCGCCCAAGTCCTGCGGCACACCTTCGCCGCCACCCTGGTAGGCGGCGGCGCCGATCTCGTCCTCGTCGCCGACCTGCTGGGCCACGCCCGCCTGGACACCACCCGCAGCTATGCAGCGCCCACCGCCCAGGACCGCGTCAAAGCCCTGGGCCTGCTCCCATCCACCACCGACCGAACTGCCGCAGAAGCATCCCGGCCGTAGTCCGCGGAGCCGAGCACTGACACAGGGGATCGGTCATGCCCCCCGCCGGCGCTTCAATGCGTGTCGCGCTCCGCGGGGCGGGGCCGATCCGCTCGGATTGATGAGGAGGAGCCTGCGCCAGGCTTCGGCGAGCCACTGCCCAAATCTCTGCGGTGTCCAGCCCCGGTCGTGAACCAGCAGAATGTAGTACTCCGCCGCGTTCATGCTCCAAAGGATGTCGGCAATCTCGTCGGGGCTGAGCCCCGGGCGTAGCTCTCCGGTGGAAAGGAGGTCCGCGGTAAGCGAGCGCATATCTCGTACGCGCAGGTCCGAGACCTGGGACCACAACTCGGCGAGTTCGGGGTGGGCGGTGGCAGCCTCGCGGAGCGCGAGGAACAGCGGAGCCAGGCGCTCATGGATCGCGGCAATCGTCGAGGCGTACAGCTCGATCTTCTCACCGGCTGTGGGGGCCGATCGAAGCTGCAGGAGATAATCGCCATCCGCGACGGGCCCGTCTTGATCTCTGCCGGCCAGCGCGGCCTCGATCAGCTCCCGAAACAGCGCGGGCTTGCGGCCGACCGAGGCGTACACGGTGTCCACGGCGACGTCCGCGGCCTCGGCGATCCCCGCGATAGTCGTCGCGGTGTAGCCCTTGCGGAGAAACTCCGACCGCGCCGCAGTCAAGATCGCCTGCCTAGTCGCGGCCGCCGCCGCGATGCGGCGAGGCGAGTGATATGGACGCCGTTTGACTTCCCTTTCCATTCGCCATAGTGTACGGATATTCATCCGAAAATCTTTCGGGTGAATATGGATCCACCGCCAACACGAAAGGAGGCGGGGTCCCGTGACATATGTGTTCACCCAGGACGTACCGATCAGCGCAGAGGTCTACGGCAAGATCGCCACAAAGGTCGGCAACGAGCCGATGAAGGGCCTGATCGTGCACGTCGCGTCCAAGACGACCGACGGCAAGCTGCACTACTTCGACGTCTGGGAGTCCAAGGAGCTATGCGACCAGGCATTCCTGGAGCGCATCAGCCCGGCCACCCGGGGCGTGCTCAGCGACAGTGGCGCGACACCGATGAGCGAGCCCGAGCGAAAGGTGCTCGACACCCTAGACGTTCGCCGGCGCTAAGCAGCCGACCGAGGTCGGCCGATCTGCAGGTCGGCCGACCCTCACCACGCAACCTTCCGAGTGCCGCAAGAAGCGCGGCGCTCGGGTTTGCGTCTCTGGTCAAGCGCAGAGAGGAGCTGCTGTGACGAAGACGACCACGAGGGTGCTGGCCGGCGCTGCCGTTACCGCCCTGGGTGCGGCCGGTGTGGCCGCAGTCATCCGCTATCGCCAGGGGCAAAAGCCGGACCCTGAGGAGCGCGCCCATCTCGATGAGTTGGAGGCCCGACTGTACGAAATCGAAGACCCGGACAAGAACATCCCGCCGAGCGGCGTTAGTCGGGTCGTCGAAAAACTCCAGCGGGATCAGGGCATTTCGGTGGCACGGTTGCGACAGTGGATTGCCGGCCTTAGGCACGAGACCCTGAGCTCCGAGCAGGCGATCGTAGCCGAGAGCGACTTCGAGGCCCTCGAGCGGGAG
>DATBRJ010000100.1:0-22082 GCA_036560395.1 Actinomycetes bacterium
GCCATGGTCCCCGACACCTTCGACGACAGCGGTTGCGCCGGAGTTGCGTACGCAGTACCGCTCCCCGGCCACACCCCGCACGAAGAGCTCGCCGCCGGTCGCGCCGTACGCCACCACGTTGCCGGCGACCACGTTGTGCTCCGCGGCGAATGGCGCCGCCCGGTCCGGGCGCACTACGACCCGACCGCCGGACAGACCCTTGGCGAGGTAGTCGTTGGCATCCCCCTCGAGCCGCAGGGTGACTCCCGCAGGCAGGAACGCGCCGAACGACTGTCCGGCCGACCCGATGAAGGTGAAGTCGATCGTCTCGTCCGGCAGCCCGGCGCCGGCGTACCGCTTGGTCACCTCGTGGCCGAGCATTGTTCCCACGGTGCGATTGATGTTGCGGATCGGCAGCTGCGCACGCACCGGCTCGCCCGCGTCCAGCGCGGGCCGCGCCAAACTGATGAGCTGGTGGTCAAGCGCCCTCGTCAACCCGTGGTCCTGGACGGTTGTACAGCGTCGAGTCGCGTCCGCCACCCGCTCAGGAACATGCAGGATCGGGGTCAGGTCAAGACCGGAGGCCTTCCAGTGGTCTACGGCCTGGGAGGTATCGAGCAGCTCGGCCAGCCCGACCGCTTCGGCGATACTGCGGAAGCCAAGGGCGGCGAGATACTCGCGCACCTCCTGGGCGATGTACTCGAAGAACGTCTCGACGAACTCGGGCTTCCCGGTGAACCGCTTGCGCAGCTCGGGGTTCTGGGTCGCGACCCCGGCCGGGCACGTGTCGAGGTGACACACCCGCATCATGACGCACCCGGATACGACCAGCGGTGCGGTCGCGAATCCGAACTCCTCCGCGCCGAGCAGGGCCGCCACGATGACGTCCCGGCCGGTTTTGAGCTGGCCGTCGGTCTGGACGACGATGCGGTCGCGCAGGCGGTTGAGCAGCAGCGTCTGCTGGGTCTCGGCCAGCCCGAGCTCCCATGGTGCTCCGGCGTGCTTGATGCTGGTCAGTGGGGATGCGCCGGTCCCGCCGTCGTGCCCGGAGATGAGGACCACGTCGGCATGTGCCTTGGATACGCCTGCCGCGACCGTTCCGACGCCGACTTCGGCGACGAGCTTCACGTGGATCCGCGCGATGGGGTTGGAGTTCTTCAGGTCGTGAATGAGCTGGGCGAGGTCCTCGATCGAGTAGATGTCGTGGTGCGGCGGCGGTGAGATGAGCCCGACGCCCGGCGTCGAGTACCGCGTCTTGGCGATCCACGGATACACCTTTGGGCCGGGCAGCTGTCCGCCCTCACCGGGCTTCGCGCCCTGCGCCATTTTGATCTGCAGGTCGCTCGCGTTGGTGAGGTATTCGGCGGTGACGCCGAACCGTCCGCTGGCGACCTGCTTGACCGCCGACCGCCGCAGCGGGTCGTGCAGCCGGTCGGGGTCCTCGCCGCCCTCGCCCGTGTTGGACCGGCCGCCGAGCCGGTTCATCGCGATGGCGAGCGTCTGATGAGCCTCCAGCGAGATGGAGCCGTAGGACATCGCACCCGTGTTGAACCGCTTGACGATCTCGCTCACCGGCTCGACCTCGTCGATCGGCACCGGCGGCCGCAGCCCGTTCCTGAGCCGGAAAAGGCCGCGCAGGGTCATCAGGCGTGCCGACTGCTCGTCGACACGCTGCGTGTACTGCTTGAAGATCTCGTACTGCCGAGTCCTGGTGGCGTGCTGCAGCCGGAAGACGGTCTCCGGATCGAAGAGGTGCGGCTCTCCTTCCCGCCGCCACTGGTACTCGCCACCGACCTCGAGCCTGCGATGCGGCGGCGTCCTGCCGTAGGCCCGCTGGTGCCTGCACCGCACCTCCTCGGCGATCTCGTCGAGCCCAATGCCGCCGAGCCTGGACGTCGTACCGGTGAAGTAGGCCTGCACGAGATCCTCGCCGAGGCCGAGTGCCTCGAAGATCTGGGCGCCGGTGTACGACCCGACGGTCGACACGCCCATCTTCGACATGACCTTGAGGACGCCCTTGGCGTAGGCCTTGACCAGATTCCGTCGTGCCGCAGTCGTTTCGCCCCCGGTCGTTCCGCCGAGCTCCTCGGCCGAATCCAGGGCGACATACGGATGCACGGCGTTTGCGCCGTAGCCCAGCAGGAGCGCGATGTGGTGGACCTCGCGTGCGTCACCGCCCTCGACGACCAGGCCGACCCCGGTCCGTGTCTTCTCCCTCACCAAGTGGTGGTGGACAGCACCAGTCAGCAACAGCGACGGGACCGGCGCATGGTCCGCATCAGCACACCGGTCGGAAAGAACGAGGACGGCAGCACCGGTGCCGATGGCGGCGCTAGCCTGCGCGCACACCTCCGTTAGGCACTCGCGCAGCGACGCACCGCCCCCGGCGACCGGGTAGGTCGCAGTGATCGTGGCCGCGGGGAAGCCGCGGAGCTGTCGCAGCGCCGCGAGGTCCGCACGGTCGAGGACCGGGTAAGGCAAGACGATCTGGCGACAGGCGTCCGGACCTGGCGCGAGCAGGTTGTCCTGCGGACCGAGGCGCACCTGCAACGAGGTGACCAGCTCCTCCCTAATGGCGTCCAGCGGTGGATTGGTCACCTGCGCGAACAGTTGCGTGAAGTAGTCGAAGAGCAGCCGCGGCCGGTCAGAGAGGACGGCCAGCGGCGTATCTGTGCCCATCGATCCGATCGGTTCCGCACCGTCTCTTGCCATGGGTGCGACCAGGACGCGAAGCTCCTCCTCCGTGTAACCGAACAGCCGCTGCTGGTGCAGCAGCGCCGACCGGAACTTAGCTAGCTCCTGCGTCGGCGGAGGCTTGCTCTGCTGGCCGGGTCGAGTCGGGGCGCCGTTTCCTCGATCCCTGGACGCATGAATGTGCCCTTTACGCCGACCTAGCGGGTGAAGGTGCCCTTCCTGCGGGGTGGTGAGGTTGGCGTCGAGCCAGGCCTGGTAGGGATGGGCGGCGGCAAGCCTGGTCTTGATCTCGTCGTCCTCGATGATGCGGCCCGCGTCGAGGTCCACGAGGAACATCCGGCCGGGCTGCAGGCGCCCCTTGCGGACCACCCGCGATGGCCTGATGTTGAGCACTCCTGCCTCCGATGCGAGGACGACCAGGCCGTCGTCGGTCACCCAGAAGCGCCCTGGCCGCAGCCCGTTGCGGTCAAGCACCGCACCGACCAGGGAACCGTCAGTGAAGGTGATGCTCGCCGGGCCGTCCCACGCCTCCATCAGGCCGGCGTGGTAGGCGTAGAACGCTCGTCGCGCCCTATCCATCCGAGCGTCGTTCTCCCACGCCTCGGGGATCATCATCAGGACGGCATGCGGCAGCTCGTAGCCCCCCAGCGTCAGCAACTCGAGTGCCTCGTCGAAGGAGGCGGAGTCGCTGGCGCCCGGAGTGAGGACAGGGAAGAGGTCGGCGAGCCGGCCGGGGATGTGCGCGGTAGCCAGCGTTGCCTCCCTGGCGCGCATCCAGTTCCGGTTCCCCATGACCGTATTGATCTCGCCGTTGTGGGCGATGAATCGGTACGGATGGGCGAGCGGCCAGCTCGGGAACGTGTTGGTCGAGAACCGCGAATGGACCAACGCGAGCGCACTGGCGAACCGCGGATCGCTCAGATCAAGGAAGAAGGGCTGGAGCTGATCCGGTGTCAGCATGCCCTTGTAGACCAGCGTCCGCGCCGAGAGGCTCGGAAAGTACGCCTCGGTCTCGTGCTCGGCTCGCTTTCTCAGCCGGTAGGTCCGCCGGTCCAGGTGGAGACCGGCCTCGCCCGCATCGCCACGAACGAAGACCTGCCGGATCCGCGGCATGACTCGGCGTGCGGTGGTGCCGACGATCCCGGCATGGACCGGAACGTCGCGCCAGCCGAGCACCGCAAGCTTCTCCTCGGCGGCCAGCTCACCGATGCGGGTGACCGTCGGCCCGTCGTCGTGGGGCAGGAAGACCAGCCCCGCCGCGTAGGACCCTGCCGGCGGCAGTTCGAAGTCGACCACGGCTCGCAGGAAAACGTCTGGAATCTGGACGAGGATTCCCGCGCCGTCGCCTGAGTCTGGCTCGCTTCCCGACGCGCCGCGGTGCCGCAGGTTGCGCAACGCGGTGAAGGCGTGGTCGACGATTTCGCGGCTCGGCTCGCCGGTAAGCGTCGCTACGAAGGCGACGCCGCAGGAGTCATGTTCGTGGCGACCGGTATAAAGGCCCTGGGGCGGCGGGGCAGGCATGCGCTCTCCCGTCGTCTCGGTGACGACCTGATCAACACCGGGACGACGCTGGCCCGCGGGGCGGGGCCTCCAGATCGTGCGTCTGGACCGCCTTACGCCGCTGCCCGCAGAGTAGCGGAGAGCACTGGGCTGATCCCCTACGTTTCACCGGTTGAGACGGGGGCGCGACGGCGGAAACACACCGCTCAGCTGCGGGGCCGGGCGCAGTTCGACGTCGGAGTCCTCCGCGGCGCGCCGATTCCGCTCCAAGAGCTTGCTCTGAGCTCGCTGCGGCGCTGGCGCTCGGTCCGCGGGCATCTCTGGGCGACGGAGTCAGCGGTGAGTGCGTGCGCCGGGCTGCACGGGCTTTGGTGCGGGCCGCTTCTCGTGTGGCCGCGGCCGCAGCTCAGTGCGCCATCCGCCGTGAGGCTCTGGGCCAGCCCGGCGCCTAGCCGCCGCCGAAGCATCTGCGAAGCGATCTTCCACGCTCGGGCCCCCTTGGCGATGGGTCACAGGTGGGGGTGCGCCGGGGTGCCTGGGCTTAGTTACGGCCGCTGCTCCTGTGGCCGGCGCGCGCCCGCATTTCCAATCCTCGTGTGATCAGGCGAACGATCAAGCGACGTGCGTTGAACCTGACTTTTCGACAAATCGTGATCAGACGTTGTGCGGCAAACGTGACGCTGGGACCGTCTTTGTCCAGTTGGGCGCACAGTGGTTGATCGCAACTTGTCGAGAAGTCAGGTTGCACGCACGACGCCTGATCTCATGGGGACGTCTGCTCGGCGAACGACCATCCCGGCCGACAGCGGCGGGGTCAACCAATGGATGCACTTCCGCGACCCGACTCCGGTCGACCGACTGATTGACCGTCCACAGGGCCAAGAAATTCGGTCCATCGTCCACAGCATGCTGCGTACCCGGGGTGCGTCGGCCGCTACGACACCACGCTCTCGGCATGAATAAGGCACTGGATGACTTCCTGTCCGGTCAACCTGTAGCCACCCGAAAGGAGCTGTTAGCGCTTGCCCCATCTCATGTGATCGATCACGCGATTCGTCGTGGCGACCTCAAGCGGGTTCTGCCGCGAACGTATATGCGCACCGGCGCACCCATCAGCCAGCCGGACGGTCTGCTCACGGCAGCTCTGCGCTTTGTTGGAGGACAGGGAGCACTCAGCCACACAACGGCCGTACGGCTCTGGGGGTTGCCGGGGCCCGACCCTGACAAGGTGCACGTCACGGTGCCAGACCGGCTACAGCCGAGAACGATCGGCGTCATCGTTGTGCACCGGCGTCGCGGTTTCTCGGTCGGCTACCCAGAGACGGTCCTACGAAGCGGCTTGGAGGTCGTCCGACTCGAGCGCGCGGTTGTCGAGAGCTGGGGAGCCCTCAACAGAACCGACGAGTGCCGCGCTCCGGTCATCGCCGCCGTCGGCGACCGGCGAAGCACAGTGGATCGCCTCTTCGCGGAGGCCTCGTCGATCCCGAATCTCCCCGGTCGCAGCAAATTGCTCGGGCTGCTGGATCTCCTCCGCGACGGTTGCCGAAGCGAACTCGAGGTGTGGGGGTACCTGCACGTCTTCGACCACCCAGGCCTGCCTTACCCGCGGCGGCAGCTGCAAGTGAAGTTAGGCGCTCGAACGATCTACCTGGATGTCGCGTACGAAGCCGAGAAAGTGAACGTTGAGCTGGATGGTGCGAAGTATCACTTCGGACCGGACCATCGCGAGCGTGACATGCGACGGGACGCCGCACTCGCCCAGCTGGGATGGCTAACGGTCCGGTTCTCGCACAACCGCCTCGTCACCAATGCGGATCAGCTTCGTCGTGAGCTGCTCGCCATACTCGTGCAGCGTCGCCGCCAGATTGGGACCCATGAGGCGCTCCCGACCCAGAGGGCGGCCAGACCAGGCGCGACTGTCATACCGCGGTGAGGTGTGCCACAGCCGCAGGTCCAATCCTCGCGTGATCAAGCAAACGATCAAGTGATGTGCGTCGAACCTGACTTATCGATAAGTGGCGATCGGACGTTGTGCGCCAAGCATGACGCTGCGACCGTCTTTCTCAAGCTGGGCGCACATTGGTTGATCACAACTTGTCGAAAAGTCAGGTGGGACGCACGACACCTGATCCCGTCGGCGGACCTTTTGCTCGGCGGACAACTAATTGACCCTCTCCATGGCCATGTCGGTGCGCTTTGCTGGGCGGACATTAGGACGCTGCCGTACTGCCACGGCTGATCGCACCACACTGCCGACCAGGTCAGCCCAGACCGGCATCGACAAGGGAGCCGAAGACATAGGTGATGCCCGCGGCGGCGGCGCCGAGGACGAACTGGCGCAAGCCGCTGTACCACCACGAGCGCGCCGTGACCCTGGACACCACTGCGCCGCACAGGAACAGTCCGGCCATCGACAGAGCCAGCGAGGGCCAGACCGACGACGCCCCCAGCAGGTATGGAAGGACGGGAACGAACGCACCGAGCGCGAAGGCCAGGAACGACGAGAAGGCAGCCACCCATGGTGACGGCAGGTCGTGCGGGTTGATACCGAGCTCCTCCCTGGTGTGGATCTCCAGGGCCCGCTCCGGATCCCGCGAGAGCTGCTCGGCGACTTGCTCTGCCAACTCCTTGTCCACACCGCGGGCAACATAGAGCTGGGCCAGCTCGGCCTGCTCTGCCTTGGGCCGCCGATGCAGCTCAGCCCGCTCGACCTGGATCTCGGCGAGCGCAAGCTCGGACTGCGATGCGACCGAGGTGTACTCCCCCGCCGCCATCGAGAAAGCCCCCGCGACCAGACCGGCGAGTCCCGCGAGCGCGACAATATTTGGGTCG
Source organism: Actinomycetes bacterium (assembly GCA_036560395.1). Taxonomy (GTDB): domain Bacteria; phylum Actinomycetota; class Actinomycetes; order JAKEEW01; family JAKEEW01; genus DASYTV01. The sequence goes on from DATBRJ010000100.1 coordinate 7,006, forward strand.
CCCTGTCCGCCGGCGACGCCGGAGATCAACGCCACGTTGGACACCAGACCGTCCATCGCCCCGAAGACGGCCGGACGCAGCCATCCCCCGGTCACATCACGGTGCGAGTGGTGGATCTCCGGCTGGGGTTCGTGGACGTCCGCGCCCGGCTTCGCGATCTCGCTACTCACGCACCCTCCTCAACCGGGTCCCATCCCTCAACCGGGCTCGTCGGGATTACCGGGTTCCCCGCCGCTGCTCACCGGAACCTCGGTCTGGGCATCGCCGTTCCGATCCGCTCCGTGGCGATTCGAACCTGGTTCGCCGGCTGGACTCGACTCCCGGTCTCGGCCGACTCGCGGCCCGCCCGCGCTGGGCTCCGGCAAGGCCGCCAAGTCCTCCCGGCCAGGTCGTTCCCTCGACGAGATGACGATGTAGGTCACCGCAAGGATGAACACGACGAACGAGACCCAGTCGTTAAGGCGCAGCCCACCGAATTTGTGTGCTGTGTCGATTCGCAGGTATTCGATCCAGGCTCGGCCAAGGGTGTAGCCGGCCACGTACAGCGCGAAGAGCCGACCATGTCCCAGCTGATAGCGCCGCTCGGCCCAGATCAACACACCCGCGAGCGCGAGCACCCACAGCGACTCGTACAGGAAGGTCGGATGGAAGGTCGCATAGTTCTCGTAGCCGGCGACCCGCTTATCCAAGTCGATCTTCAGTGCCCAAGGGAGGTCGGTCGGCTTGCCGTACAGCTCCTGGTTGAACCAGTTGCCCCAGCGGCCGATGGCCTGGGCGACGGCGATGCCAGGCGCCGCGACGTCGGCTACCGCGGGCAGCGGTACACCTTGCCGCCGACAGGCGATCCAGGCCCCGAGTGCTCCCATCGAGATCGCACCCCAGATCCCGATGCCACCTTTCCAGATCGCAAAGGCCTCCCAAGGATGGCCGCCATCGCCGAAATAGGGATCCGGAGTAGTGATCACGTGGTAGATCCGGGCGCCGACGATCCCGAAGGGCACGGCCCAGATCGCAACTTCGCCGATGACCCCTGGCCGGCCGCCGCGAGCCGCCCAGCGGCGTTCGCTGATCCATACCGCCACGATCACGCCGAGGATGATGCAGAGCGCATAACCACGGACTGGGAGCGGGCCGAGGTGCCAGACGCCACGGGACGGGCTGGGAATGTACGCAACGTCCATAACGCGCCGAACGTTACCCTGCCGGATCCACGACCGCGACGAGACCATCCCCGGTGGCGTTCCTACGCCTCGCGCTGGGGTCCACGCGTCGGCACCGCGGCGACCCGCGACCGTCTGCCGGCGTTGCTCTGCCGCCGCCCGAAGGAAAGCGCGCGGTCATCCCCGAACGCCGGCGGCAAGATCCTCGACCAGCCGGCGCAGGCCGCCGAGCGCGTCCTGCCGGTCGGTGGTGTCGAGCAGGCCGCGGCAGAGCGCAGAGCCGACGATCACCCCATCCGCATACTCTGCGATCACCGCCGCCTGGGCGCCTGAGGAGACGCCGAGGCCCACCCCAACGGGCAGGCTGCTGACAGCTCGGATCCTCGCCACCAGGGCAGGCGCCGCCGCGCTGGTGGACTCTCTGGCTCCGGTGACGCCCATCACGGACGCGGCGTACACGAATCCGCGGCAGGCGGCTGCCGTCATGGCCACGCGTGCATCCGACGAAGAGGGCGCGACCAGAAAGATCCGGGCGAGATCCGTGTCGTCGCTGGCTGTGATCCACTCGGCGACGACATCGGGGGTGAGATCAGGGGTGATCAACCCGGCGCCGCCGGCCGCGGCCAGATCCCTGGCGAACCGGTGCACACCGTAGCGGAGGACGGGATTCCAGTAGGTCATGACGACGGCGATGGCGCCTGCCGTGGTGACGGCCTCGACGGTATGCAGGACGTCTGCGGTGCGGGTGCCGCCGCGCAGCGCGATCTCCGCTGCTGCCTGGATCGTCGGCCCGTCGAGGACGGGATCGGAGTACGGCAGCCCGACCTCCACGAGGTCGACACCCGCGGCCACCATGACCTTGATCGCATCAATGCACCTGTCGTACGTCGGGAAGCCCGCCGGCAAGTAGCCGACCAGCGCCGCGCGCCCCTCGGCGCGCGCCTTCTCGAAGACCGTGCCGACCGTGACGGCACCGTTCATGTGCTTCTTCCGGCATTGCTCCCACGGAGCCCGAACCAGCGGGCTGCCGTGTCGACATCCTTGTCGCCGCGGCCGGACAGGTTCACCAGGACCGCTGCCGAGCTCCCGAGTTCACGCCCGACCGTGAGCGCGCCGGCGAGCGCGTGCGCGCTTTCGATCGCCGGCAGGATGCCCTCTGTCCTGGCGAGCAACGCGAACGCGTCCATCGCCTCGGCGTCGGTAACGGGCGCGTAGACAGCCCGGCCGGAGTGGCGTAGCCACGCGTGCTCCGGACCGACGCCCGGATAGTCCAAGCCCGCCGAGATCGAGTGGCTGTCGACGGTCTGGCCGTCCTGGTCCTGCAGGACGTACGAGTAGGACCCGTGCAATACGCCGGGAGCTCCGGCGGTCAACGTCGCGGCATGCCGGCCGGTCTCTATCCCGTCGCCGCCGGCCTCGAAGCCGTAGAGGCGGACGGACTCGTCGGCGACGAACGCGTGGAAGATTCCGATCGCGTTGGATCCGCCTCCCACGCAGGCACAGACGGCGTCGGGCAGTTCGCCAGTGAGCTCGAGGACCTGGGCGCGGGCTTCGTCTCCGATCACGCGCTGGAAGTCGCGGACGAGGACGGGAAACGGGTGCGGCCCGGCGACGGTGCCAAGCAGATAATGCGTGGAGTCGACGTTGGTGACCCAGTCACGGAAGGCCTCGTTGATCGCGTCCTTCAGTGTCCTGCTGCCGGTCCTGACCGTGACCACGTCAGCACCGAGCAGCCGCATCCTGGCCACGTTCAGCGCCTGCCGCTGCGTATCCTCCTCGCCCATGTAGACGACGCAGTCGAGCCCGAGCAATGCTGCGGCCGTGGCGGTGGCGACGCCGTGCTGTCCGGCACCGGTCTCGGCGATGACTCGAGTCTTTCCCATTCGCTTGGTAAGCAGCGCCTGTCCGAGCACATTGTTGATCTTGTGTGACCCGGTGTGGTTGAGATCCTCGCGCTTGAGCAGGATCCGCGCACCGCCGGCATGTGCCGCGAACCGGGGCACCTCGGTGATGATCGACGGCCGGCCGGCGTATGTGGCGAGCAGCCGGGTGAACTCCTCTTGGAATCCGGCGTCGCCCTGCGCGGCGTGATACTCCTTGTCGAGCTGCTCCAGCGCAGCGATCAGGGCCTCGGGGACGAAGACTCCACCGTAGGGCCCGAAGTAACCGGGCCGGTCAACCACTCCCCCCGGTGCCGGCTCGTGGTGCTCGTCCACCTCAGCTCCGGCCGTGTTTCAGCGCCGGGTGCGCGCCAGCCGCCACCAGATCGGCGACGGCCGAGCGTGGGTCGCGGCCGGTGACCAGCAACTCCCCAACGAGGATGGCGTTTGCGCCGGCGGCGGCGTGGGCGATGACGTCGTGCGGCCCCCTGATGCCGGACTCGGCGACCTTCAGAATGCCGTTCGGGATCCGTGGCGCCAGCTCTTCGAAAAGGCCGCGATCGACGTCGAGCGTCTTGAGATTGCGTGCGTTCACCCCGATCACCCGAGCGCCGGCGTCGGCCGCGCGCTCGATCTCTCCAGGGGTGTGAACCTCGACCAGGGGCATGAGTCCGATCGACTCGGCCCGCTCCACCAGGGACACCAGGGCGCTCTGGTCAAGCGCCGCGACGATAAGGAGCACGAAGTCGGCGCCTGCTGCTTTGGCCTCCCAGAGCTGGTAGCTGGAGACGATGAAGTCCTTACAGAGAACGGGAACGTCGACCGCTGCGCGAACGGAGACCAGGTCGTCGAGGCTGCCGCCGAACCGGCGCCGCTCGGTGAGCACACTGATCACGTGGGCCCCACCGGCCTCGTAGTCACGAGCAAGCGCGGCCGGATCCACAATGGGAGCGAGCTCGCCGCGTGACGGGCTCGCACGCTTCACCTCGGCGATGACCCGAACGCCATCCCCGCGCAGGGCTGCGATCGCGTCGATCGAATCGCGGAACCGGGTGGACCGCTGCTTGAGTTCATCCAGTGGCACCAGCTGTTGCCGTGCGGCGAGATCTGCGCGAACGCCGTCGAGAATCTCGTCGAGCACATTCACGCTATGGTCCCATCTGCTGCGCCGGCGGCCAGGAGCCCACCGGGAGATGCCGGTCTCGCTCCTTCCCGGACAAGGCTCTGCCTGAGGATGGTAGGCCACCGGGCACCCGGCACCGTCACGAGGTGCCGCCCAACGGCGCCATTTGCACCAGGGCCTTGCCAGTGGCAGACCGGCCACGTGAGATCCGGAATGTGCCGCCGGCCTCAGGTGGAGCTGCCCAACCGGCCGGGTTGCACCGGTAGCCGAACGGTGAAGCTGGCGCCGCCTTCTGGCGCCTGACCAGCCTCGGCCGTACCGCCGAGCCGCTCGGCCAACCCAGCGACGAGGGCCAGACCGACACCAGTACCGACCCGACGCACTCCCCGGTAGCGCTCGTAGAGCGCGGACCGTTCGAACGCCACCGCAAGGTCGTCCGGCGTCAACCCAGGCCCACCGTCGCGCACCTCGAGCACGCCGACCGACGCCGGGCCGATCCCTTCGACACGGACGGCGAAGACGATCGGAGCGCCGGCAGGCGTCACCCGCAGCGCGTTCTCGGCTAGCCCGTCCACGATCTGCCGGACCCGAGTCGCGTCGGTGTACACCGCGATCGGGTGCTGCGGCGCCTCCACCGCGAGGGCTATGCCATGCGGGGCACAGCGATCGCGCCAGACCTGCCCGGCCTGCTCGATCAGAGTGACGAGATCGACCTCGGCGAGATCGACACGGAAGTCCTGCGCGCCGAGCCTGGCGAGATCGAGCAGGTCGGCGACCAGTCGGTCGAGACGCTGCGCCTCGGCGAGCATTGTGTTGCCTGTCGCGCCAACCTCGGCGGCGGGAATCACGCCATCGGCAAGCGCCTCGGCATATCCCTTCACGGCGGCGAGCGGTGTCCGCAGCTCGTGCGAGACGGACAAGAGGAAGTCGCGCTGGCGACGCTCGGAGACCGCGAGTGCCGCGGCGAGCTGGTTCATGGCGTCAGCAAGCTCCGCGACCTCAGCTGGGCCCTCCACGCTCAGCCGTACGTCCCGCACGCCCGCCGACATCCGGCGTGCTGTCCTGGCCGCTCGCTGCAGCGGCCGCGCCAGCTGCCGGGCGAGCAGGAGCCCGCCGACGGCGCCGGCAGCGAGTCCGAGAGCCAGGGCGATCACATAGCGGCGGCGGGCCTCCGCCTGCGGCTCCACAGCCAGACTCGCCTGCTGCCAGAGCACGATGCCCGCGCCGGGAGTGGTAGGCCTCGCCTCGATGTAGGTGCGTCGCCCGCCGATGTTCCGTGCCGCCGACACGTCCCGCCCACCGGCCACTGCCTCGATCTCGGCAGGCCGCAGTGCCTCGGCCGCTCGTGCCGACGGGACGAGCGCGACGTCCATGCCTTGCCGGCGCAGCGCCCGTGCGAGCTGCACTGGCTGGGTCCGTTCGGCGGTGGCGGTGGCGGCGAGGTCGGCTTGCCCCGCGAGAGTGTCTCTTGCCTGCGACTCGGCCGCTCCCTTGACGAGGCCGAGCAGAACGAGACCGACAAGCAGTACGGTCAGCGCGGTCACCCCGGTGACCAGGAGCGCCATCTGCGTGCCGAGCGTTACCCGCTGCCGCGCCTCCGGACTGAGCAGCGGCCGCTGGAGCATGACCGTGTTAGCCGGACTGTCGTCGGTTTCTGGCGGTCTAGCCGTCATCGGTGGCCAGCTCGTCCGCGGCATAGCCGACTCCGCGTACCGTTCTGATGACCCTCTGCGCGCCGAGCTTCGCGCGCAGTTGGGCAATGTGGACGTCGACGGTCCTGGTCCCGCCGGCCGCCGCGTAGCCCCAGACCTCCGCGAGCAACTGCTCGCGACTGAAGACGCGGCCCGGCCGGCTGATGAGGCAGGCGAGCAGGTCGAACTCGGTGGCCGTCAGCCTCACCGCCTCGCCGTTCGCGCTGACCCGGCGAGTGGCCGGGTCGAGGACGACCGCACCAAGGGTGTACACCGGCGCGGTGGTGGCACCGGCACGGCGTAGGACGGTCTTGACCCTCGTCACGACTTCACGCGGGCTGAAGGGCTTGGTGATGTAGTCGTCGGCTCCAAGCTCCAGCCCGACGATTCGGTCAATCTCGTCGTCGCGGGCGGTGAGGAACAGCACCGGCGTCACGTCGCCGTCGGCGCGCAGCGCTCGGCACACCTCAGCTCCGTCGAGCGCTGGCAGACCGATATCGAGAATGATCGCAACAGGATGGAGGGTGCGGGCAGCAGCAAGCCCGGCGCGACCGTCCGGCTCGGTGTGGACTCCGAAGCCTTCCCGGCTCAGATAAAGGCGAAGCAGGTCGGCGATCGGCCTCTCGTCCTCGACGACGAGGACGAGACCGCGCTGCGCAACAGGCTCGGCGGGCAATCCGCTCCGTCCGTCGCCTGCACGAGGCTGTGGTCCTGCGCCGGTCGACATGCCACCGCCCACCCGCCGTCGGCCCACGCGTCAGTGACGTGCAGCGGGCTGAGGCTTCCCCAGCCCCATCATCTGCATGATCTTGCCGACGACCCCGCCGAGCACAACGATGCCGATGCCGACGAAGGCGAGCCACGGCTGCGCCACGATGAGCGCCACGCCGCCGACGACGAAGCCGATGAGGACGATGGTGACCGTTGTCCACGCCGCCGGTGTATGCCCGTGTTCAGCCTTCATCTGTGCTCTCCGAAGTCCTGCCCTAGTGTCCCGTGTCTGAGATCTCTTTGCGTTGGTTGGGTCCCGCTGCCCCTGGCTTCGTTCTCGCTCGCTCGCGTACCTCAAGTCCGCCGCGCTCCCTGCGGCCTTGCCAGGCATCCAGCGGTCCGCCAGCCCACGTCAACGGACCTCAGACACGGGACACTAGCCGATCAGTCGGTCGGATCCTCGCCCCGATCGAGCGCATCCCACATCTGCCGCTGGCCGGTGCCGCCTTGCGGAGGGCGGTCAGTGTGGCGAGGCGCGGACCGATTCTGCTCGGTCGGAACGGGCGGTGTGCCCGGCTGGCGCTGTGGCCGTGTCCCTGCCGAGCCGGTCGGAGTGCCCGCGTCCGGGCTGCGCTCATAGCGTCCTGACATGACGGGCCAGCGTCTGCCTCGCAGGACACAGGCAACGCCCGCGAACAGGATCAGCAGCGCGCCGACGGCAGCCAAAACCGGCCAGCCCGTCACCGCGACATCGTCGACCGTCGGGGAGGTGAGACCGGCGGCGGCGACCGCGGCGTCATGGACCGCCCCTTCGGGATCAAAGGCGGTCTGCGCGACACCCGCGAGAATCCCCAGGCCGGCGAGCGCAGCGAGCGAACCGACGAGGAGCCGGCCGGCCCGCCGAGTGGCCACCACGGCTACGACGCTGGCTAGGGCGAAGAGGCCGAGACCAGACACCGCCGGCGCGACCGATCGGGCGGCCGGACTGATCCGCACCTGGCCCGGGGTACCGACGACAACCGCATGCACCCACGGGCGTCCGGCGGCGAGCAATACCAAAGCTGCCCCGACAGCGCCGGCGGCGAGCACTACGACGTACTCCCGGCGGGTGCCTGTCTCACCGCGCCACCTCAGCGGGCGTCGCTCCGCCTGCTGTTCGCCGCCGCCGCCGAGCAACGAATTGTGGCCTCGATGCTCGTCCAACCGAAACGGCTCCTTGATCGACGGGGAAGGTCAGCGAGCCGGGCGGAGGGTCTCCGCGGCGGCAATGGCACGCAGCACTGCGGCGGCCTTGTTCCGGCATTCTGCATCCTCGGCAGCGGGATCAGAATCGGCGACTATGCCGGCCCCGGCCTGGACATACGCGATGCCATCCCTGAGAAGCGCCGTTCTGATGGCAATGGCCGTGTCGAGGTCGCCGGAGAAGCCGACGTAGCCGACGGCACCCGCGTACAAGCCACGGCGGGTCGGCTCCAGTTCCTCGATGATCTCCATCGCCCGTGGCTTGGGCGCACCGCTCACCGTTCCCGCGGGGAAGCTCGCGGTGAGAACGTCCAGTGCGGAGCGATCCGGAGGAAGGCTCCCGACGACGGTCGAGACGATGTGCATGACATGGGAGTAGCGCTCGATCGACATGAAGTCGAGCACCTCGACGCTACCGGCCGTGCAGACCCGCCCCAGGTCGTTGCGGCCGAGGTCGACAAGCATCAAGTGCTCGGCCCGCTCCTTGGGATCGGCGAGCAGCTCGGCGGCGAGCGCCGCGTCTTCCTCCGGCGTCCCTCCTCGCGGCCGGGTGCCGGCGATGGGATGGAGCATCGCCTTGCTCGCGTCGACCTTCACGAGTACCTCTGGACTCGAGCCGACGACGTCGAAGTCCTCGAAACGCAGCAGGTACATGTAGGGGCTGGGATTGGTCACCCGCAGGACTCGGTAAATGTCGAGTGCGCTGGCAGTCGTTGCTCGCTCGAACCGCTGGCTGACGACGACCTGGAACGCCTCACCAGCGAAGATCTGCTCCTTGGCCGCGGCCACCGCCGCCTGGTAATCCTCGCCTGCCATGCGCCGCTTGGAGGTCGGCTCGACAGCCGTATCGATGGCGGCGGCCGAGGGAGCTGCAGGCCTGGTGAGGTCGAGGGTCATCGCATCGAGCCGCGCGACACCACGGTGGTAGGCCGCGTCGAGCGCCGCCGTCTGCTCGCCCGAGTCAAGGCCCCCGCCGGCTGCAGGCGCCGGTGGGAGGACATTCGTCAGCAGGATGATCGAGCCGTCCGCGTGGTCCAGCACGGCAATGTCGGTGGCGAGCATCATCGCCAGCTCGGGCACGGCGAGGTCGTCCTTGGCCAGCGTGGGCAGCCGTTCGAGGCGGCGGACGAGGTCGTAGCCGAGGTATCCCACCAGACCGCCGGTGAGTGGCGGCAGGGTCGGGTCCGCGGGAGTCCGCAGCGTCGCGGCCGTCGCTGCCAGCGCGGTGAGGGGATCGCCGCCCGCGGGCGCTCCGGCTGGCGGCGTACCGATCCAGTGGGCCTCCCCGTCCCGCTCGGTCAGCGTTGCGACGCTGCGAACTCCGACGAACGAGTAGCGCGACCACACGCCCCCGTGCTCGGCGCTCTCCAGCAGGAACGTGCCAGGCCTTTCCCCGGCGAGCTTCCGGTAGACCCCGACCGGTGTCTCTCCGTCGGCGAGCAGGCGACGGCTCAGCGGGACGACCGGCTGCGTGCTTGCCGCCGCCCGAAAGTCGTCAAGACCGGGGGTGACCGCTCCGCTGGTCATTGGCTGCCCTCCTCTGGACCCACCAGAACGTCGGCATCGAAGCAACTGCGGTCGCCCGTATGGCAGGCTGCGCCCTCCTGCTCCACCCGTACCAGGACCGAGTCTCCATCGCAGTCGATCGCGACACCGCGGACCCATTGCCGATGGCCCGACGTCTCGCCCTTGACCCAGTAGCCCTGCCGGCGGCGGCTCCAGTAGGTCGCCCTGCCGGTCGTCAGGGTGCGATGCAACGCCTCGTCATCCATCCACGCGACCATGAGCACCTCGCCGGTGTCCCACTGCTGGGCCACCGCGGGGAAGAGCCCATGCTCGTCCCGCCGGAGCCGGGCGGCTATCTCGGGGTCCAGTGCCGAGGCGGCTCTGACCTCCGGCGTGTTCGCCATGGGCACATTCTGCCCGTCCGGCCAGCGGGCCAGGTCCGGTGCGGCAAACCGACTCGACGCGGCGCCGGTTGGGATGTGCGGCGGCGATCGGCTGTGTTAGCTGGCGTTACGGGTCCAGGAGGCATACAACCCGGCGTACACGCCGCCCGCCGCGACCAGGTCGCCATGTGGGCCGCGTTCGACGACTCGGCCACCGTCGAAAACGATCACCTCGTCCGCGGCCTCGGCTGTCGAGAGGCGGTGCGCGATGGAGATCGCCGTACGGCCGCGCGTGATGCCCTCCAGCGCGCGCTGGAGGCGTACCTCCGTCGCCGGGTCGACGGCCGAGGTGGCCTCGTCGAGTACCAGGAGATCTGGATCGGCCAGATATGCACGGGCGACCGCCACGAGCTGGCGTTCTCCGGCCGAAAGCGACTCGCCGCGCTGGCCGACGGGTGTCGCCAGACCGTGCGGCAGACCGTCGAGCCATTCGGCAAGGCCGAGTTCGGTGAGCGCGAGCTCGATCTGCTCGTCGGTGGCCTCCGGCCGCCCGTAGCGGATGTTGTCCGCGAGCGTGGTGTCCCAGAGATAGCCGTCCTGTGGAACCATGACGATCCGGTCGCGCAGCGATGAGAACCGCACGGTTCGTAGGTCGGCGCCGTCCACGCATACCCGCCCCGCAGTCGGATCCATCAGGCGGGTGAGCAGCTTGGCGAAGGTCGTCTTGCCCGAGCCCGTCTCCCCGACGACCGCGACTCTGCTGCCTGGTCCGATCTCGAGGTCGACGTCGTGCAGCACCGTCGGACCGCCCGGATAGGCGAAGCTGACATGCTCGAATCGCACCTCGATCGGTCCGCGCGGGAGCACTACACCGTCGCCAGCGGGATCGGCGACGTCGGGGACGGTGTCGAGGACGCCGAGCACTCGCCGCCAGCCGGCCACCGCGTTCTGCGCCTCGTTGAGCACCTCAGTACCGACCTGGATAGGACCGACGAAGAGCGTGACGAGGAACAGGAACGCAACCAGCTCGCCCACAGTCAGATCGCCGCTCACACCCAGCAGGACGCCGACGACGACCACCGCCGCGTTGGCCAGGCCGGCGACGACCTCTCCGAAGGAGAACGTGACGGCGACCAGGCGCTGGGCATCGATCGCGGCCGTCCGGTGGCGGTCGATTGCGGCATCGATACGGCCCGCCGTCCGGTCCTCGATCGCGTAGGCACGGACCACCTGCGCACCGACGACGGCCTCGGATACGGCGCCGAGCATGTCACCGATCCGCTCGCGAACCGCGGTGTACGCGCTGGTGAGACGGCGTTGGAAGTGTCGCAACAGCAGGAAGAGCGGAACGAACACGAGCCAGACGAGCAGGGTGAGCTGCCACGAATAGATCGCCATGATGGTGGTCGCCACGATGAGCTGACCGACGCTGATCACGAAGAGCAACCCGGCCCACTGCATAAAGGTCGAGATCGTGTCGACATCACTGGTGACCCGGGACACGAGAGATCCGCGTCTCTCTGTTGCCTGATGCAAGATCGAGAGATCGTGTACGTGGCGGAAGGCCTTGACCCGCAGCGTCCGCAGACCGCCTTCGGTTGTCCGGTAGAGCCGCACGTTCACCAGGTAGCCGCACAGCGCGGTCAGCAGCACGGCGACCGCCGCGGCGGCGACTGCCCAGCGGACGACGCCGAGGTCAGGGCCGCCCTGCCCGGCGATACCGTTGTCGATCACCTGTTGGACGACGATGGGGACGATGACGCGGCCACTTGTGGCGGCGATCGCGAGGAGAGCCGTGACGGCCAGACCCTCACGAAACTCCGGTGAAGCGGACAGCCCGCGCTTGATCGTCTGCCACGGAGACAGACGAGCCTCTCGGTCCAACCGTGACAGGGCGGCTATGTCGGTCCTTACCGCCGCATCTGCCGCACGTGCGCTCATTAGCACAACCGTACGTTGGGGGGCGCTGCGCAGTGATCCGGTCACGGGCTGTGCTGTTCTCGCCTTCGGGCGGCTCCACGCTCTGCGTCAACCGCCCGGTCCGATAGAAAACTCCTCGCCAATAAGCCTTCCGATACCGCGCCAGCGCGCTACCGTAATGCGCTAACGGTCCCAAGGCGAGGCCGACGCGACACTCCGGTTGACCGGTCAGGCTAGACCGGCACCCCGGGTGGCGCTTCCTTCCCTCCCCGCCTGAACTGCACGAGGGAGGGGTTTGCATGACCTCGCATAATGGCCGTGGAGATCATGATGCGACGGCCGGACACCGTCGTCGCTCGCTCTATGAGGAGCTTGGCCCGTCCGTCGATCTGTTGGACGGCGCGGCCGTCGAAGCGTCCAAGCCGAACGGCAGCGGCGAGTTGGCCTACGCAGGCGCGCCGCTCTACGGCCACCGCATCCACGCGGACGAGACCGAGAGCTTCATCGCGGCACTCAGGGAGGATCCGCCGCCGCTGCGCAACGGCCGGACCGGGCACGCGGCCCGACCGAGATCCGTGCGGCCGCCATTCGAGAACGGGCCGAACGGCGCGCCACCGGGAGGTGATCTCATCCAGGACAGCACTGAATCTGGTGTCAGCACCGGCGACCTGCCAGTGACCGATGCCAGGTTTGACGAAGCGCTGCAGGAGCTCGAAATCTACCGAGGGCCGGGACTCTACGAAGCGCTCAGTGACGACGGCGCCGAGGCATCCACCGGCGATCTTCCGGAGCCGCTGTCCGTGCAGCAGCCCGCGGTGGAGAGTTTGCTGCCGGTGGACGACTTCCCACCGGAGGAGACGCCACGGGATGTCGAGCCGGGGAGACCGAGCTCAGCACAGCTCACCGCCGAGTCGGTGCTGCGGCGGCGCGGGGCTCAGCCGGGCCGTGGCTGGCGTCGAACGGTCTTTGCCCTGAGCGGCGGGCACCTCAACGTCGGTCCGTCGAAGGCAGAGGTCAGGCAGCGAGAGCTGATCAACCGCGCGAGGACGCCGCTGCGCGGCTGCCACCGGGTGGCGATCATCAGCTTGAAGGGTGGAGTGGGCAAGACGACCACGACAACCTGCCTCGGCTCTATGTTTGCGACCCTGCGTGGCGACCGTGTGATCGCTATGGACGCCAACCCCGACCGCGGAACTCTAGGCGAGAAGATCCCGCGATCGAGCGGCAGGACCGTACGCGACATGGTCAACAACGCCGAACGGCTGACTCGCTATGCCGAGGTGCGCGACTTCACCTCGCAGGCTCCGTCCCGGCTTGAGGTTCTCGCCTCAGACTCCGACCCGTTCGCATCGATGGCATTCTCCGAGACCGACTACCGGGTAGGCGTCGGCATCCTCGAAAGCTTCTACAACCTGATTCTCGCCGACTGCGGCACTGGCCTGCTGCACAGCGCGATGGTGGGCGTACTCGACCTCGCCGACTCGCTGATCATCGTCACCACGACGTCGCTAGACGGCGCTCGCTCGGCCTCTGCAACGCTGGACTGGCTGGAGCACCACGGTTACGAGGACCTGGTTCGGCAGTCTGTCGCCGTGATCTCCACGGTGCACCCAGGCGGCGGGAATGTCGACGTGAGCAAACTCGAGGATCACTTCGCCTCTCGCTGCCGGGCGGTCGTCCGCATCCCGTTCGACCCACACCTCGAAGCGGGCGGAATTATCGATCTCGATGAGCTGGATCAGCCGACATACGACGCCTATCTCCAGCTCGCCGCCGAGGTGGGCGAGGGTTTCGCCAGCGAACCCCGCATCGGCTAACCGGCCCTTCTTCCCGCATGAGGGGGACCGTCACCCCGACCTATCAGGTGACGGTGCCCCTCATGCGGAACGGGGCTAGTCGACGAGGGCGGCACGGTCGGCCTCGGCACGTTCGTAGGCGGTGACGAGGTCGCGGTAACCGTGGGAGCGTTCGAGCAGCACCTCGTGCGGTCCGCGATCGAGCACGCGGCCGTGTTCCACGTACACGACCTCGTCGGCCAGCGCGATCGTTGCCTTCCTGTACGCGACGACGACCACGGTCGCCGACGACGACCGCAAGCCGGCGAGGATCCGCGCCTCCACCAGCGGGTCGACGCTGCTCGTGGCGTCGTCGAGCACCAGCAGAGGCGGTCGCCGTACCAGCGCGCGGGCGAGCGCGAGCCGTTGCCGCTGCCCGCCGGAGAGCGTCGTTCCGCGTTCCCCGACCTTGGTATCCAGCCCATATGAGAGCTGGCCGACGAACCCGTCCGCCTCGGCGAGGCGCAGCGCGGCCCACACCTCCTCGTCCGGCACATCAAGGCCGAGGGTCACATTCCCCCGGACAGTGTCATCGAAGAGGAACGCCTGCTGTGCCACGACCGCTGCGCTGGCCGCGATCCCCCCACGGGCAAAGTCACGGGCATCGACGCCGTCGAGCAGCACCTCGCCCGTGCCCGGATCGACCAGCCTGACCAGCAATGTCGTGATCGTGGACTTGCCGGAGCCAGTCGGACCGACCACCGCTATGGTCCGGCCGGGCGTGACGTCGAAACTCACCTCGTGCAGCACGTCGACGCCGTCCACGTAGGAGTAACGCACCGCACGTACCTCAAGTCCGCTGGCGCCCCCAGCCCGCGGCTCGCCGTCGTATGGCCCATAAGTGAGGGAACCGGTCGCGTCCAACACCTGAGCAACCCGCTCGTAGCCGACCACGCTGCGCGGTAGCTCGCCGAGGACCCAGCCGATGGCACGGATCGGGAACGCAAGGAGGGTGAAGAGGTAGGCGGTCTGGATCACCTGACCCGGTTCAAGCGAACCGCTGTCGACTCGCGCCGCACCGACGACGAGAACGGCCAGCACACCGAGGTTGGGCAGCGCCTCCAGGATCGGATCGAAGAGCCCGCGGACACGCCCGACGGCGATGTTGGCGCCGGCCAGTGACCGGCTCGCCTCGTCGAACCGCCCGGTCTCGACCGCCTCCCTGCCGAGCGCCTTGACCACGAGCGCACCGTCGAACGATTCGTGGGCCACCCCGCTCACCTCGGCGCGGAGTTGCTGCGCTCTGGTCGCGAGTGGTGACAGCCTGCGCTGGTACAGCAGGTTGAGTGCGAAGATCGCCGGGAACACAAGGAAGCCCACCAGGGCCAGCCACACGTCGGTGAGAATCATCGCGACAGCGGCGGTAAAGAGCATGACGAGCACGCCCACCGCCATCGGCAGCGGCGCGATCGGATACCAGGTGGACTCGACGTCCGCGTTCGCGTTGGACAGCAGCTGACCGGTCGGGTGGGCATGGTGCCAGGCGAGAGGCAGGCGCAGATATTGCCGGGTCACCCGGCGGCGGAGCGTGGCCTGGAGCCGATACTGCATGATGCCCGCACCGAGCCGACGCACGACGATGCCGGCGGCCTTGATCAGCGCCACGGCCATGATCGCGGCGGCGGC
>DATBRJ010000101.1:0-6041 GCA_036560395.1 Actinomycetes bacterium
GCTGCTTGCTCCCTTCTTGCTGGTCATCGCCGGTCTCCTCAAGATCACCACCGGTGGCCCCGTCATCTTCCAGCAGCGGCGCATCGGGCGGAACGGGGAACCGTTCACCATCGTCAAGTTCCGGACGATGGTGCGAGACGCAGAGCGCCTCCGAGCGGACGTAATCCATCTCAACGAGCACGATGCGGGTGGTCCACTCTTCAAGATCAGAGACGATCCCCGGGTCACCCCGCTCGGCGGGTGGCTGCGGCGTTATTCTCTCGACGAGCTGCCTCAGCTGATCAACGTACTCATTGGCGACATGTCGCTGGTCGGGCCGCGTCCACCACTACCGCGAGAGGTCAAGGAGTACGGCCTCGATGCTCGGCGGCGGCTGGTGGTGAAGCCGGGGCTCACCGGCCTCTGGCAGATCAGTGGCCGATCGGATCTCGATTGGGAGGAGTCGGTACGACTCGATCTCCGCTATGTCGAGAATTGGTCGCTGGCCCTCGACGCGCTGATCCTGTGGAAGACCGTCTTTGTCGTCATCCGTGGTGCCGGCGCCTACTAACAGCGGCACCGACCCCTAGTTCGCCAGATGACCGAGGTGGCGGAGGCGGTCCACTATTGGTTCTACTGCCCGCTGCGGACTGCCATGCGTCGTGTCGACGACCAGATCCGCGTCGTTGGGTTCTTCGTACGGATCCGACACACCGGTGAATTCCGGTACCAGCCCGGCCCGTGCCCTCGCGTAGTGGCCCTTCCGGTCACGTCCCTCGCAGACCTCGAGCGGTGTGGCCACGTGGACAAGGAGGAAGTCGCCGCCCGTCGCCTCCACCATTGCCCGTGCCTCTGCCCGAGTGGTGGCGTACGGCGCGATGGGGGCGCAGATGGCGATCCCTCCGTGCCGCGTGATCTCGGCGGCCACATAGCCGATACGACGGATATTGAGATCCCGGTCATCACGGGAGAACGTCAGTCCGCTCGACAACAGCTGCCTCACTTCATCGCCATCGAGCAGGGAGACAGTCCTCCCACCGACCTCGGCGAGTCGATCTCGCAACGCACGTGCCAGCGTGGACTTTCCCGATCCGGAGAGCCCAGTGAAGAAGATGGTGACTCCGCGGCGGCCGGTGTCAAGGACAGCCGCCACCGAGTGCGGTGTCGGTGCATCCACGACGGGGTCAGCGGTCACCAGGACTGCCGGCAGGTCACCAGGGGCTGGGATTGCGCTCGCGGCGGACGACGACACGAGCACGTGGCTGGCGCCGTACTCAGCCGCAACGAGGGCCGCCGCGTGCTCATCGGCAACCCCCTTGGCCGGGGGCAGGCCGACAGCAACCACTAGCGGTTCCGCGGGCAGCTCGGCCGCGGCCGCGGTCGCGGATCGGCCGCGGCGCACCGCCGCGTCGTAGTCACCGCCGACCAACGGCAGCAAGAGCAGCCGCGCGTCCAGGCGCTGCGCGAGCTGCCCGAGCATTGCGATCAGCGGTCCGTCCAGCGGCGCGGACAGCGGAACGGCGAGAACATCGTTTCCGGTCTTCCCTGGCTCGTCGGCCGTTCTGCCGGCAGTTAGCCTCAGCAGAGCTCGCCGTACATCGTCGGGCTGATGCCGGAGGGTACGAAACGGCCCGTGTGTCGGCTGGCTAAGCACGAACAAATGTCCGGCGAGATTGGTCATCCGCTGGTCCGTCGCCGGCCAGCGCTCAGTCACCCTGAGGACCGCAATCGGCGCTCCCTCCGTGTCTTGAAGCACGATCTCATTGCCGGGCCCGACGTCCGCGATGGTGTCCGCGGGCCGGGCGAGGCCGACCGAGTGTGGTGAGTAGGTGCCGTCCGCGAGCCGCGGAACGGGCCGGCTGGCCGCGAGCATTTCCTCCCTGTTGAGGTATCTGGGCCCTTGCGGAAGGAGCCCATCCAGAAGCAACTCGAGGTCGTCCACCTCGGCCGACGAAAGGGAGAGCGCGCGCCTAGCGTCTATCTCGGCCGGCGACCGCACGTCCTTGGGTTGACCGTCGCTCACTTGCGTCCAATCCGCCGGGCATGCCACTGCCTGGCTGCGCCAGATTCTCGCACCGCCGGACCTGCATCCCATCCGCGGACGAGCCGGCGGGTTTCCTCAGGTCAATTCCCGACCACCGCATTGACGTGGCAGGATCAACGGCCAACCATCGATGCAGTGCGGATGCCGGATGACCGCACGGGGCGCCGATGGGATACCGGGCAGGGCTGGAGGGCCTATGCGCGTCGTGACGATCTCCGCGGCCTACGGCGCGGGTGGCAGCGTCGTCGGCCCTGCGGTCGCCGAGCGACTCGGTGTGCCGTTCATGGACCGGGCCATACCCGAAGCTGTGGCGGCCGAGATCGGCTGCTCGCTCGACGCCGCCCTTGCGCACGATGGGCGCACTGAGCCAGGCTTTGGGCGGCTCTTCGCCGCGACTGCGCGAGTGCCCAACATCGCGCTC
This sequence comes from Actinomycetes bacterium, assembly GCA_036560395.1. Lineage (GTDB taxonomy): Bacteria > Actinomycetota > Actinomycetes > JAKEEW01 > JAKEEW01 > DASYTV01. The sequence goes on from DATBRJ010000101.1 coordinate 2,445, forward strand.
GGCGGGCTCGAGAGCTACTTGCCGCCGCAGGACGTCGTGGCGGAGGAAGAGTTCGTCCTGCGTACCGAGGAGGTCATCCATCAGGTCGCCGGCCGGACCGGCGGGGTGATCCTCGGTAGAGCCGGCGCGATCGTCCTTGCTGAGCACCCCGACGCCCTGCACGTCCGGTTGACCGGTCCCGAGGACGCGCGAGTGGCGCAAGCGATGCGGTTGCACGGCAGGGATGCGGAGTCCGCTCGCAACCGGTTGCGGGAGAACGATCGTGCCAGAGCCGCCTATGTGAAGCACTTCTATCGTACGGACGCCGCCGACCCGAAGCACTATCACCTGGTCGTCGACAGCACGTCCATCCCACTCGACACCGTGACCGAGATGGTTGTCGCGGCCGCCCAGGCCTCCCATCGCGGAGTCGGCACGCGCGGGTAGGTCGCGTGCCATGGCACCATCGGGCCATGTCAACGCCGAGCGTCTCCTATTCGATCACTGTGCGCCTCGAGGCTCCGGCGCACGGGGACGGCGGTGAGCCACCTCACTCATGCTGTCGAGTCCGCCGGTGGCGTGGTCACCGCTCTGGACGTGACGAAGTCCGGACCGGAGCGGCTGCGGATAGATGTCACGTGCCAGGCGATCGACACGGCACACGCTGATCGGCTCGTCGAGGTCTTGCGCGCGCTCGATGGCGTACATGTTCACAAGGTCAGCGACCGCATATTCCTCCTCCACCTCGGCGGCAAGATCGAGATGCAGTCGAAGGTGCCGATCCGGAATCGGGACGACCTGTCGATGGTCTATACACCAGGCGTAGCGCGTGTCAGCCAGGCGATCGCCGCGAATCCTGCGGACGCCCGGCGGCTGACGATCAAGCGCAATGCGGTTGCGGTGGTGACTGATGGTTCCGCCGTCCTTGGACTCGGCAATCTGGGGCCGGCCGCCGCCCTCCCCGTCATGGAAGGCAAGGCGGCACTCTTCAAAAGGTTCGCAGGTATCGATGCCTGGCCCGTCTGCCTGGATACCCAGGATGTCGACGAGATCGTCAGGACGGTCCAGCTCATCGCTCCCGGTTTCGCCGGTATCAATCTCGAGGACATCTCGGCGCCACGCTGCTTCGAGGTCGAACGGCGGCTCCGCGCACTGCTCGACATCCCGGTCTTCCACGACGACCAGCACGGCACGGCGATTGTGGTCCTCGCCGCGCTCACCAATGCCCTGCGCGTCGTCCGGAAGGGTCTCGGCGACGTGAGAATCGTCCAGGCGGGTGCGGGCGCGGCTGGAACGGCGATCCTGCAGTTGCTGATCGCGGCCGGAGCGAAACACCTCGTGGTCGCCGACCATCTTGGCGTCGTCCACGGCGGTCGTCCCAACCTCGACGAGTCACTTCAGTGGATCGCGGAGAACACGAACGCAGCGGCGGTCGGCGGTGACCTTCGCACCGCACTTGCCCGCGCAGACGTCTTCATCGGCGTGTCGGCTCCCAACATCCTTACCGCCGACGACATCGCCACCATGGGGCCGAACGCCATCGTGTTCGCGCTGGCCAACCCGGTTCCCGAGATCGATCCTGAGGCGGCCGCCACCCACGCGGCCGTCGTCGCCACCGGTCGCAGCGACTTCCCTAACCAGATCAACAATGTGCTTGCTTTCCCCGGCGTCTTCCGAGGCTTGCTGGACGCACAGAGCCACCAGATCTCGGTCGCGGTGCTGCTCGCCGCCGCGCGTGCTCTCGCTGATGTGGTTGGTGACGACGAACTCAACGCGAACTACATCATGCCCAGCGTATTCCACGCCGACGTCGCCCATAACGTCGCCGCAGCGGTCCGGGAGGCCTGCCTCAGCAGCAGTGGTCGGTAGCCGGTCCACCGGGAGAAGAAGGAGCGAAATCCTCCTTCTGATGCCTGGGCGATCAGCTACCAACCGGCAATCATGGGGTCATGAGCACACCGCTCACGGGTCGACTCCTTGTCGCGACGCCGGTGCTGACCGATCCCAACTTCGCCCGCGCGGTCGTGCTGATCCTCGACCATGACGAGGACGGCACGCTCGGAGTAGTGGTCAACCGTCCGACTGGCGTCGACGTCACCGCCGTACTCCCGCCCTGGTCGGATCTCACCTCCACCCCTCAGGTGGTGTTCCATGGTGGACCCGTTGCGCTCGACAGCGCTCTGGGTCTGGCAGCGGTGACCACTGGCCACGGTGACGCCGAAGCGGACGAGGAGCCGCTGGGCTGGCGGCGCGTGCACGAGCGGATCGGCCTGGTCGACCTCGACGCACCGCCGGAGATCCTCGCCGCCGAGCTATCGGCGATGCGGATCTTCGCCGGCTACGCGGGCTGGGGCCCTGGCCAGGTCGAGGACGAGATCGCCGAGGGCGCTTGGTACGTCGTCGACTCCGAGCCCGCCGACGCTTTCAGCGAGAGCCCCGCCGATCTCTGGCAGCGGGTGCTGCGCCGGCAGACCGGCGACCTGGCCTTCGTCGCAACATTTCCTGACGACCCCTCGATGAACTAACGGGCGCGCCGCTGGTACCCCCGCATACACTCGACGTCATGTCCACGCCACTGGAGAGCCCGCAGACAGACCGGCGCCCCGGAACCCTCACAGAGGAACGCGTCCAGCCGTCGTTCGGAGACGGCGATCACGAGCGGTTCGCCCACTATGTGGTGAAGGACAAGCTCACGGACGCTATCGTCGACGGGACCCCGGTGATCGCGCTATGCGGGAAGGTGTGGGTACCCAGCCGAGACCCCCAGCGCTTCCCCGTATGCCCGGAGTGCAAAGAGATCTACGAGCAGGTCCCGCATGGCGACGGCGAGGACGCGGACTCCTAGGCCTCGCGGTTGGTGGGTCACCGGCTGACCGGTCGGTCCCACCCGACTGCCATTCATGTGATCGTCATCGTCGCGCGGCAAAGTGGCGCTACACCCAGGGCACGATGTGCGGTCTGCGGGCGCGGGGTGCGAGCCGTGCCCGCATGGGTGGGCCTGAGTCGACCACGACGGGTGCTCCCGCGGCTGCTTACAGCGACATTCGCCGGGGAAGAGCAAGATGCGGCCGAAATGATCTCCTCAGAGACCTATTCCGCGGACCGGTGATCCAGTACGTTGTCTCGCCAACCGCCCTAACAGGAACAGGGGGCACGTGTGAGCAAGAAAATCACGGTCAGTGACATCGTGATCCTCGCATCCGCTGTCGTCCTCGTCGTCGCTTCCTTCCTTACCTGGATCGACTTCGGGAACCCGAGGATCGGTCCGATTCCGCCGCAGTTGCTGCAGCTGCTCGGGCCGGACGCTCAGCAGCTCCTGTCGAGCATTCCACGCGGCACGGAGAACGCCTGGGACCACTTCCCCGGGTTCGTCTATCCGCTCATTGCCGGCGTCATCGCGGGCGTCCAGGTCGTCATGGAGAAGGTGCGCCCACAGATGCCCGGTCACGTGGCCGGGTTCAGCTGGACCCAGATCGACCTGCTCCTGGGGCTCTGGGCTCTTCTGTCGGTGATCGCCGTTGCCTTCGAGGACTTTGGCTACGGTGACAAAGGCATAGGTCTGTGGCTCACCCTGATCGCGGCCGCCGGCCTCCTCGTCGGCGCGATCCTGCGCTTGAG
>DATBRJ010000102.1:0-3380 GCA_036560395.1 Actinomycetes bacterium
ACGATGAGAAACACGCAGCGGCCGATCTGAAAGAGCAGGTAGCCGGTGACGAACAGCCACGCGCGGTCGTTAAAGGCGTCGTCGATCCCGACGGACATGAGCAGGCTGGCGAACATCAGGCCGACGAGCGCTATGCGCACGAGCAGCGGGTCCGGGTCGAGCCAGTTCGCCCCCCACGCGGCCATGTACCAGGCGTAGAAGACCGCGAGCGCCAGGATCACTGTCTCGGCGCCCGTGCGCAGATCGACATGTGCGACCAGATGGTGCGAGACCTGCCCGATCGCGAAGACGTAGACGAGGTCGAAGAACAGCTCCAGCGGGGAGACCTCGCGCTCGGCGCCGGGCTGCCGCGAGACGGCGATCCTCATCGCCGCAATTTACGCCCGGGCCATCGCGACACCGTCCAACGCCTGACCTGGGCTCCGTCCGCCTCTGGGGTGTGCCAACCTCTTGACCGCTGTTGCGGTCGTGCCGCGTACCAGGCCGGTTTGCGGGAGCTCGACCGGTCAGCCCGGCGCGACGAGGGCGTCGGGCAGGACCGCCCAGTTCGGGACGCCGAGACCGCTTGCGGCGTCGTATCCGACCGCGGCCCGACAGCATCCGACTCCTCCGAGATCGTTGTTGCCCTGCGTGACATCGAAGAAGGCCGCCGGGTGCGACGCAGCCTTGTAGAACCAGCCGTTTGCCAGCCCGACCGGTGGGCGACCGGCCGCGCGCTCGGAGGCCGCAACCACCGCCGTGGCCGCGGCGATGAAGGGCGTCGAGCCGCTGGTGCCTCCAACCGTAAGCAGCGTGGAGTTGACGACAAGGGGCCAGCCGGGCACGGTGTCGGCCAATGCACTGACATCGGGGACCGCGCGAGTGTTTTGCGCGTTCGCGCCGTCTTGGTAGGCGGGCCGAGGTAGCCGACGGCTTAGCCCTCCGCCGCCGGCCGCAGCGGAGCCGTACACCGAGTCGTTCCACACGACCTCGGAGGTCCGGGAGTTACCCCCGCCAAGGGCGAGCCGGGTGCCGCCGACTGCAGTGACGAAGGGAGACACCGCAGGATAGGACAGCGTGGCCCCGGGCACGGCTGTCCCACAGGTTGTCGACCCGTGGTCGCCTGCCGCGACGAACGAGGACACGCCGGTGAGTGCCGACATCGCGAGGACGGCGTGGATCACGGAGGTGTACTTGGGCAACTCCTGGAACTCGGCGAGCGCGCAGTCACCGTAGGACAGCGAGACGACGTCGGGGACGCCGTGACTGTCGCCTATCGCCCGGCTGAACACGTCGAGGATTCCGGCCGGGGTGCTTTGGACCAGCCGCACCTGTGCCCCGGGAGCGACCGCCGATGCCGTCTGCAAGTCAAGAGATGTCTCGTCGTCGCCATTGGCGATTACAGTGGCGACGCCGTCGCCCTGGCTCTGGCTGACCTCCGGCGGAGAGTAGCCGAAGCACCGTGCTGCGAGCTCGAGGTCGTTGGGCAGCCACCCGCCCCCCAGGTCCAAGACCGTGATCACGGGCGTGCCGGACGAGTTGGATCGCAGGATGTCGATGCCGTACGCCGTCTGCACCTGCTGCGGGGTGTAGATGCGGCGTTGCTGCAGGAGCGGAGCCGAACAGCTGGCGACGATGGGGGTGCCGGTGTTCGTGGGCCATGGCTGATCCGCCTTGACGGACGCCGGGGGGAATGCCGAGTTCGACGTGGGACGATTCCCGCTAGGCGGGCGACTCCCCTCGGCGGTTGGATCGTAGATCAGCGCCGCCGGCAGCAGCAGGCTGGTACCCGGGGGCTGCAGCGCGGGAGGTACCTGCTCAGGAAGGAGATAGGTGATGAACGGGCTCTTCGCCGTGGCCGCCTTATTGGACAGCGGAGTTCCCAACGCTGCCTGCCACTGCTGGGTCGAGCCGATTACGCGGCCGAACAGCCTGGTCGGATCGGCGACGAATTTCAGGCCAAGAGTCTTGATCGATTCGGCGACATCGTTGATCTGCTCATCCGTCGCGCCGAACTGATCGGCAGCCTTGTCCAGCGAGCTGAAATGCCGGTATTGCGATGATCCTGGCATTGCCACACTGACGGCGGCCTTGCCGAGCTCGGTCGTCGAGCTCGGGAGTGACAGGTAGAACGTGACCTCACCGGTCTTAGGCACTGGGAGCGATACCGGCGCGGGAGCACTCGTCGAGCTACACCCAACCAACGCCAGCGACACGACCGCGAGGGCGATAACGGCACGACCAACCGACCGCCGGACTGCATCGCCCCCGCTACGGAGCACGCTGTACCCACGGATCAAGCTATGCCGCATGCCAGCTACCACCTCACCAGGCACTCGCAGCCCGCCTCGGCACACCCCGGCGGGGCGCTGTCTGACAGCCAGCCTGCTAAATCCACGTAGTCTCATTCCCAATCTCATTCGCACCTCTGCCACCTGCCCTCGGTCCCCTTCTTCCACTACTCACCGCGGGGCGCCCAACGACGGCGCAACCGCCCACATCGGCTCGGCGGATCATGAAAGACACCGCTCAATGATCCGGGCATGGAGCTTCTTCCTCGTCGACGACTTCGCTATCCGCTGCGCGTCCCACTTCACCGCGTCAACACCCGTAAGCGAGCGCGGAAGCACCTCCGCGGTGGCGTGGCCGGGCGGGACCGAGCGATTCGAGCTCGGTGTCGGCTAGGTCGCCAACCGGGCGAGCGCATGCTCGCTTACGGGCCACATGGTCCAGCCTCGCGCGTACAGCGCCGGCCATAGCCGATTGCCGCAGTGTCGGCACAGGTAAAGCTCGCCGGCGCGCTCGGCGCGGTACACCGCGCGGACCGCTGGTCCGCACCGGTCACAGGTCTCGTTCATGCAGTCACTGTCGCGCCCATCCCGCACGTCTCGACCCCGGCGCAGACCCGGGTCGAGTCCCCTGGTTGTGCCCGGGCACGGGGTGCCGGCGCGCCCGCGTGTGCGTTTGCTCCCAGCGACCCGCCACCCAGTCTGCGGATCGGGGGTGGCCCGGGCGTGCGTTTTAGCTTCGGGAAGGGGCGGGGCGGGTAGGCGCGATAGGGCGAGCGGAATCAGCCCCCGTCCGGTGCGCATCTCCACCAAGATCGCACGGGGTGGCAGAGCGCCTTCGGTACGAGACGCGGGGGGCCGCTGCCCCCGCGTCCATGAATCCACCGCAGGAGGCAGAGCATGGTCGATCAGAGCGGACATCGGCATGTCGAGATCAGCGACGGTGAGCACACGCTCGCCGCTGCCGACGTAACCATCTCATCCGGACCTGACCGAACCGTTCGGGCTTCCTTGCGCGCCGAGTCCGGGCACATCCCTCCGGGCAGCCGCGCCAGCCTGGTCGACGCGGTCCTTGAACTACCGGAGGTGCAGGAAAGCACACGCCTGGAAGCT
>DATBRJ010000103.1:0-17289 GCA_036560395.1 Actinomycetes bacterium
ACTGACTCCCAAGAATGCTGTGACGTGATGGGCTGCGATGGATCGGGTTTCCGGGCCGGTCGTCGCAGGGTCCGACCGGCCGCGGGATCGCGGTCGCCGGTTGTCGTGCCGCACATCCCAAGCACACCCCGGATACGCGCCCGCGGAAACCACCAATCCCGACACGGCTCATCACCGCAGCCGATCACCAAAGGCCCGCGGGTAGTTGGAGACGAGGAGGCGGAGCAACGCCAACGCTCACACGAAGGAGCCGCGGGATTGCGGCGAGGTGGCCGGCGCGCGAGTCTGGCCTGCGGCCGAGCGCAGCCAACCGGACGAGCCGCTGTGGGGCACGTGCTGCGGGTAGCAGGATCACCTATCGGCAACGCCAACCGTTAGGCCTCAAGCCGCCGCCACCATATGGTCACTGCCACCGCGCAGCGCCGGGGAGACCGACGAGGTGCCAGACGATCTCCATGAAAGGCATGGCGTTTCGGCGTTCCCACGAACGGGAACTCGATCACCGCGCGTCATCTCGATCACGGCCTCGGCGCGCGTGCCCTCTGCCACATCAGCGTTGAGGCACGGCCCCACTACGCGAAGGAGCATCCGATGTTGGCATTGGTGGCGGCACTGATCTTTGCGATCATGGCCGTATTCGGGTTAGTCGACAAGAGAACCGGCGACATCTTCACGTTCAACGTCTTACTCAGCATTGGCCTGTGCCTGCTCGCGCTGCACCTCTCCGGTGGCGTGGGCAAGTGGAGCCGCCGATAACACACACGACTGATGTCGAGCTAGGCCCTCGGGTCACCAGGCCAATACCTCACGCCCACTTGACTACCGGGCCCTCATGGGTGCCGCTGCGGGGTTGTGCTCCGGACCAGGGACGATCTTGCCGATGAGCGGTGCGGCAATACGTCCGGTCTCCCGGTCGCGGCCGAAGGCTGGCAGGGCGCACCTACCGGCGGCGGCTGGCGGATGACCAGCGGTGCCCGACACTGGGCTGGCGGACGCCGGCGACATCCGAGGTCGCCGGGTCCGGGCACGAAGTGGAGGTCGATGGTGACGGTCAGGGACTCCACGCCAGCGGCGCCGCCGCCACCGCTGGCGGATGCGCTCTACGACGCCCGGCGCGATGTCTGCGACCCAAAGCCGGTGCTGCGTGGCTGGCTGCACCTGCTGTGGTTCAAGGCGTCGCTGGTGGGCGGCACGCTGCTACTGGCCCGCGCGGACGGAGCCAAGCGGATCACAGCTATCGCGATCTACGCAGCCAGCGTGAGCGCATTGTTCGGGATCAGCGCGCTGTATCACCGCGGCAACTGGACTGCTGCGTGGCGTCAGCGTCTGCAGCGCCTGGACCACGCGATGATCTTCTTCATGATCGCCGGCACGGCAACTCCCGTTTTCCTCCTCGCGGTCCGTGGCACCTCTGGGCTGGTCTATCTGATCGTGCTGTGGGCACTCACACTCGCAGCGGCCGCGATCCACATGGCGTGGATGAGCGCGCCAGAGCTCGTGGTCGGCGCGACGTTCGTCGGGCTGGGTTGGCTAGCCGGTCTTGCGCTACCCGAAGTGTGGATCCATGCCGGCGTCGCGGCGGCAGTGCTGATGCTCGCCGGTGGCCTGCTCTACACGGCCGGGGCGATTTCCTACCATCGTCGCCGGCCCAACCGGTACCCGGCGGTGTTCGGCTACCACGAGGTCTTCCACGCCTACGTCTGCGCTGCCGCGACGTGCCAGTATGTCGCGATAGCACTGTTCATCATCTGAATCGGGTGAGCCGATGAACCAGGAGACCGCTCGGGACTGGCTCGACCGGTACGTCGATGCGTGGATGACCTACGATCCGGACGACGTCTCAGGGCTGTTCAGCGAGGACGTCGCCTACCGCTACCACCCGTATGACGAGCCGATCGTCGGTCGGGACGCCGTCGTCGCATCCTGGCTCGGAGAGATTGCGTCGGGTGACGCCTCCACCCGCGACGCACCTGGCACCTACGAGGCCGAGTACTCTCCGGTCGCGGTCGACGGTGACACCGTGGTGGCCACCGGCACATCGCGGTACCGCGAACTGCCTGGCGGGCCCGTCGTCCGCACCTACGAGAACTGCTTCGTCATGCGCTTCGACGGCGAGGGACGCTGCCGCGAGTTCACCGAGTACTATCTCCGCCGCCCATGAAAGGCACCGGCATTGAGCGTTCTGCACAGCTCGGTGAATGAACGCGCATAGTGGCAGAAGCGGACGCTACAGAGGGCAGGATTTAGATCGACATCCGCGCTCGACCTGCTGCACCTGATGGATATGGCGTGGCACGACTGCTACGGCCCGCGTGAACTGGAAGTGCCGCCTGCCGTGCTTGACGATGCAGGACCTCCGACTCGCGTGCCGTTACCGCGGTGCCGAGCGTCGCCCCTTGTCCAGTGTGCCGGTCGGCGTCGTCGAGGCACGGCGCTCACCTGCCACTGATCGACCTCGAGCAGGGGCAGGTGATCAGATGCTCACGAATGCGGCCCACCTCGGAGGCATAGCTCACTCTGGCATCGGGCAGACGTCCGCATATCGGGGGATTTCCGTACGGTGCCGCTGCCGACGATCCCTGCACAGTCATACGGACTTACAGTAGGAGCCGGACGGGAGCACACTGACCCGGCCGGGGAAACGAGAGGAACCGTCATGGCAACACCGGAATCGCCGGAGGGAGCTCCTGAAAATACCGGAACCGCCCACAGCACAGTGAACCACCTGAACGGCGATGACTCACCTAAAGGAACACTCCCAGCAACGCCCACCCAGTCGACACGCGGCACCCGCCAGACACCCGAAGGGCGCCGGCTGACCCAACGGATCTCGCTCCTGCTCGGTCAGCGGACGAGCCTCAGCCAAGTGATGCTGGTCGTCCTGAGCGCCGCACTGATTCTCGGGTTGATCGGCTTCGCTGTCCACGCCCTGTGGGTCGTTGCCATCATCGTCATCGCACTCGGCCTCGGTTATACCGCCGCCAACAGCCGACGTGATCGCACCGACGCTGTCAACCAGCGCCAAGAAGACGAGCTCGACACCGAACGACGCGGCTGACGAACGAAACCCGCAACGCCTCACCGATCGCCCGACAAGATCTCCGAAAGCGGCAGCGGCGACAAGTCCGTCGACTGCTGTCGCAACAGCCCTGGCGACACCACGTCAGGCCCATGACCTGCGCGAACGCCGCCGGAGAGGCGCGGTGGCGGTGGGATTTGAACCCACGGAGGAGTTGCCCCCTCACACGCTTTCGAGGCGTGCTCCTTAGGCCGCTCGGACACGCCACCGCCGGACAGGTTACCCGACCACCCGGTGATCGCGGAAAAAATTGATCAACAACTCGCGGCACTCATCGGCCAGGACGCCGCCGCTGACTTCGGGCCGATGGTTCAGCCGCCGATCGCGCACCACATCCCACAGTGAACCGACAGCGCCGGCCTTATCGTCAACCGCACCGAAGACCAGGCGGTCGATCCGCGCTTGGACGAGGGCGCCGGCACACATCGTGCATGGCTCAAGGGTGACAACTAGAGTGCAGCCTCCCAGGCGCCAGTCACCGACGGCCTCCGCCGCCTGACGCAAGGCGATTATCTCGGCGTGGGCGGTCGGATCAGCCCGCGCCTCGCGCTCGTTGTGGCCTCGGCCGATCACGTCTCCCGTCGGATGGAGCACGACGGCGCCGACTGGTACGTCGCCGGTGGCCGGAGCATGCGTCGCCTCTTCGATGGCCTGCCGCATCGCCTCCTCGTCTCGCTCGTGGACAACCACCTGGCCGCACCTCCCGTAGACCACGACCCTGCCTACACATCCTCGCGTCACCAGCCGGCCGGCGTCGCGCATACCGTGCGCGGGCTCCGGAACGGCTACGCGAGGGCCATGTCCAGAGGGGCCTACCGGCGTTCAGCCGTACTGGGTGCGTCAGCGCATCGACTCCAGCGCATCGGCGAATCCCGCCCGGTCGGCGATCTCTGCCAGCGCATCTGTCGGCAACATGCCGTCGCCCGCGCACAGCTGGTACAGCCTGCTCGCCGGCACCCCGAGGTCGGTCAGCAGATCCGCATCGCCGAGCGGCCGGTTGTCGAGCTGGGACCTCCCGCCGTCCTCGTGCTCGCCTGCGCCGACGTCGCCCTCATAGTCCTCGCCGAGGCCAAGGCCCGCCAGCTCGTCCAGATCCTCGGTCAGCCTGTTGAGGAGTACGTCGCCGTAAGCCGACCGAGCGACGGCCGCGGCGTCGGAGACGAAAACCCGCGGATCATCCTCACCATCAACCCGGACCACGGCAAACCACATGTCCTCCTGCTCGAGGAAGAGCAGCACCGGCTCATCGTCGTACGCCGATGACCGCAACACATCGGCCAGGCTGTCAATATCCGCAACGTCATCGAGGTCGACGTCGCTGGCATCCCATCCCTCGTCGGAACGCGCGAGCAGCGCGGCGAAGTACGCCACCTGGTTCACTCACTCCCTGGTTGTCAGCCAGCCCCCGGGTCCACCGCGCGCTGGAACAAATCACCGAATCCAAGCCGAGACGAGATACTCGCGAGCATCTCGTCCGGGTAGAGATCGAGGTCGTCGACGAGGGTCCCTATCTCCATGGCATCCATTCCGAGGTCGGCGAAGATGCCCAGGTCGCCAGCCGGCTGCACCTCGTCGAAGTCATCTGGATCTTGGACGCCTAGATCCAAACCATCCAGAACCTCTCGGGCGAGCGTCGACTCCTCGGAGGCGGTCACGTCAGACAGCAGCGCCTTGACGTGATCACCGGTCAGCCGGATCGCGACGAAATAGTCGTCGTCAATGGAGGCAAGGCCGATCGTCTCGCCCTCGCTGGGTTGAGCCCGCAGTGCCGCCAGCAACAGCTCGAGCCCACTGGTCACGTGGGCGGGGAGCGGCGCGACCTGCCATGCACCGTCCTCGCGATAAGCGACGACGGCGAAGTCTGTGCCGCCCTGCTCCATGCGCTCCCCTTGCCCGGACAGGGTGTCCTGACTCGGATGTCCAGTGTCGGATGTATCAAGTACCGAGCGCAGGACACTACCGCTGGCCCGCAGGAATGGCCCGCGCCGCACAGTCACCGCGACTGCTGCGGCGACCTTAGCGGGCCGACCATCGCCGCCGCACGATGTGTGATCAAACCGGCACCCGCACGGCGGCTGTCCTGCGAGGTCCTGTTTGTTGTTCTTACCGGCATGGTGGCAGATCGGTCGTCTCCCCCGCACTATTTGGCCGCGCAGCCGCACCGCACCGATCGCCGGCGCCCTCCTGTGCGGCACACCGTACCGATCGTCGGGCCCGACTCCCAGAAGCCGGCACAACGAGCTCCACCCACATCGAGGCCGACGTGGACCTAGTGCTGTGCCGGGCTTACTGTTGCGATCAGTTTTCGCTTACGGTTGCCGGTCATGCGAATCCTCGTGCTCGACCACCCCCTCGTGGCGCATAAGCTCACCGCACTTCGGGACGAACGCACCGATTCGCCCACCTTCCGAAGGCTCGCCGATGAGCTAGTCACGCTCCTGGCGTACGAGGCGACGCGAGACGTCCGGGTCGACCCCATCGAAATCGTCACGCCAGTCGCCCCGGCCCGCGGGGTGAAGCTCGCAGCGCCAAAGCCACTGGTCGTACCGATCTTGCGGGCGGGCCTTGGGATGCTCGACGGCATGACGCGGCTGCTGCCGACCGCTGAGGTCGGCTTCCTCGGCATGATCCGAGACGAGGAGACACTGAAGGCGTCTACCTATGCGACGCGGCTGCCCGATGATCTGTCGGGCCGACAGTGCTACGTGCTCGATCCCATGCTCGCGACTGGTGGCACGCTGGCAGCGGCGATCCGATACTTGGTGGACCGCGGGGCCAACGGCATCACGGCGATCTGCCTGCTTGCCGCGCCAGAAGGCGTCAGCCATCTGGAGAAAACGCTGGCGGGCGTCGACCTTCCGGTCACCATCGTCACTGCCGCTTTGGATGAGCGGCTCAACGAGCACGGCTACATCGTCCCCGGCCTGGGCGACGCCGGCGACCGCCTCTACGGCGTCGTCTAAGGCATTCGCGAAACTGGCGAGCGGCCATTCGTTACCACATCTGAGCTGCTCGTCCACGACTGCGGCGCGTCCACCCGAGTACCCTGTCGACCGGCCAGGCGTTCAGGATTCGATCGCTTGGCGCGACCGGACGGTCGCCGATCCGGGCGTCGCGATCAGTGGACCGTGGTCCAGAGCCTCGACCTAACGCTGTCCCGTCACCCAGACGGACGTGAGCCGAGTCCGTGATCATTGGACCCATAGCCGGAGCAAATCACCCATGCCCACCGGCTGGCTGTCCAACGATTGGTGCCTAACCTGCTTTTCGTCAGGCTCATGGTCCACGATCAAAAGGCAGCACAGCTGCCGGTTGGGTTTAGAGCGCCTTGACGGCGGCCACCACCTTGGCGAGCGATTCCTTGGCGTCGCCGAAGAGCAGCATGGTCTTCGGGTCGTACATCAGCTCGTTTTCGATACCCGCGAAACCGGGACGCATCGACCGTTTCAGGAAAACGACTGCGCCGGCTTGGCCGACCTCGATGATCGGCATTCCGTAGATAGGGCTTCCCGGAGACGTCTTGGCGGCCGGGTTCACCACATCGTTAGCGCCGACAACCAGGGCGACATCGGTGTACGGCAGTTCTGGGTTGATGTCGTCCATTTCAACGAGCTGGTCATAGGGGACGTTGGCTTCGGCGAGCAGGACGTTCATGTGCCCCGGCATCCGGCCGGCGACGGGATGGATGCCGTACGAGACGACGACGCCGCGGGCAGCCAAGAGATCGGCGAGTTCGCGCACGGTGTGCTGCGCTTGCGCGACCGCCAGCCCATAGCCAGGGACCACGACGACCTTCCTCGCATAGCCGAGCAGGATCGCCACATCCTCCGGGCCAACCGAACGAACCGGCCGCGCCTCGCCACCGGCCGCTTCGCCCGCCAGGCCGCGGGCCGTAAACGCACCGAAGAGGATGTTGGTGATCGGCCGTCCCATGGCCGCCGCCATCATCCGGGTGAGCAGGGTACCTGACGCCCCGACGAGAGTCCCGGCGACGATCAGCAGCGTGTTGCCGAGGACGTAGCCGGATGCCGCCACGGCCAATCCCGTGAAGGCATTGAGCAGCGAAATAACGATCGGCACGTCCGCGCCGCCGACGGGCAGGACGAACAACACTCCGACAACGAGCGAGACCAGTACGACGGCGACCGCGGCGGCCGACGCGGCCGTCCCCTGACCGTCGCCGACGTAGACCACGATGCCGAACCCGATTGCGATGGCGAGCGTGCCGCCGAAGACAAACGGTCCGCCAGGGAAGATCACCGGGCGGCCGGTCATCAGTTCCTGCAGCTTGGCGAAGGTCACCGTCGATCCGGAGAAGGACACAGAGCCGACGATCAGCGAAAAGATGGCGGCCACCAGAGGGAGCCCGTCATCAGTGCTGGCCAGTTCGAGCAGGGCCACCAGCGCGGCCGCGCCACCACCGACTCCATTGAAGATCGCCACGAGCTGTGGGATCGCAGTCATCTGGACTCGGCGGGCCACCACGGCTCCGACGGCGGTCCCAGCGGCCACCGCGAGGAGGATCGGGAGGATGTGGTCGAGACCCTCGGTCGTGAAGACCACGATCACCGCCAGGACGGCGCCTGCGGCACCCACGAGGTTGCCGTATCGAGCAGTGCGGGGCGACGACAGCCCCTTCAGCGCCAGGATGAAACAAACCGCGGATACGAGGTATGCGAAATCTCTCACGCGGCCTCTCCAGAGTCGCCATTCGCCGGCTTCCCCTGCGGCAATGACCTGGCCGGTGCGCCCCTGCCGAACATTTCGAGCATCCGGTCGGTGACCACGAAGCCGCCGACCATGTTGAGCGTTGCGAGGACGACCGCGACCAGCGCGACCACCAGCTCGCCCGTCGTGTCGGCGTGACCGGCGACCAGGATCGCGCCGACAAGAATGACGCCGTGGATCGCGTTCGCGCCCGACATCAGGGGCGTATGCAGGGTCGTGGACACCTTGGAAATAACCTCGAAGCCGACGAACGCCGCCAGCACAAAGATCGTCAGCAGTGCCATCCCTTCAGTCACATGCACGCTCCTTCCGTGGGCGAGACCGGACTCACGCCCGTACCTCGCCGGCGTGGGTGACGCAGCAGCCCGCCAGCACCTCGTCGTCGAGGTCCGGGCTCACCTCGCCGTCCTTTGTCATCAACAGCAACAAAGCGGCGACATTATTGGCGTAGAGCTTGCTCGCATGTGCGGGCATGTCCGACCAGATATTGCGTGCCCCCCACACCAACACGTCGTGATGCCGGATCTCTTCGCCCGGCCGGGACAGCTCGCAGTTGCCGCCGCTCTCCGCGGCCAGGTCGACGATGACCGAGCCTGGCCTCATCGCTTCGACCATCTCAGTGGTGACCAGGCGTGGCGCCGGACGGCCCGGGATCGCGGCAGTCGTGATCACGACATCCGCGGCAGCCACCCGCTCGCCGATCAGCTCACGCTGCCGGGCAAGGAACTCCGCTGACTGCTCGCGGGCGTACCCACCGACGCCCTCCTGAGCCTCCAGCTCGAGCTCGACGAACTGCGCACCGAGCGAGCGGACCTCCTCGGCCGCCGCCGTTCGGACGTCATACGCCTCCACCACAGCGCCGAGCCGGCGGGCGGTCGCGATCGCCTGGAGGCCGGCGACGCCCGCCCCGAGAACGAGGACACGCGCCGGCGGAACGGTTCCCGCAGCCGTCATAAAGAGAGGAAAGAACTTCGGCAGCCGGGCAGCGGCAACGAGGACCGCGCGGTAGCCCGCCACCAGCGCCTGCGATGAGAGCGCGTCGGCGGGCTGGGCTCGGGTAATCCGGGGAACGCGGTCCAATGAGAATGCAGTGACCTTGCGCCGGGCGAAGATCTCGACGAGTTCTGGCTCGGCGGCAGGCTGCAGGAACGAGATTGTGACCGTACGTTCGGATAGCTCCCCGGCCCCCTGGACCGTCAGCGGCTGGACGCTGGCCACGACTGCCGCTTCTGTCAGGTCGAGTGCATCGCTGGCCGCGACCGCGGCACCAGCCGCGCGAAAGTCGTCGTCGGTTGCATATGACGGCAACCCGGCACCGCCCTCGACAATTACCTCGAGCCCGGAACGGACGATCCGTGGCACGACGTCGGGCACGAGCGCGACACGTCGCTCGTACTCGCGGGTCTCGGCAGGAATGACGACTCTCACGGATCGCAACCTAGCGTCCCTCGGCACAAATCCCACGTTCGTCTCGGCTCCCGAGGGCACCACGCCGCATCATCGTCGCGCCCGACGGCGCTGCTATCGGCTTCCTCGCCGGCCTTCCATGGGGCTGACCACGATCTTTACCGCGCATTTCTGGCTCGGCACGAGAGCCGCCGCAGCTACCGCTCACCAGCGGCTCTTCGCTCCACACAAGCGTGTCTCGGCATGGTCCAGATGCCGGAATACGGGAATCACACAACTGGCAAAAGACCAGCCGGACGGCTGCCACAGCGCGCCCAGGCGCACCGAGGCGGCCCACCCGCGAAACGGACTGGTTTCGGCCCCGACAGGAGGGATCGTCAGAACGCGGCAAAGCGGCCATACTGTCACCGATCGAAGGCAGCGTCACACGATTGGTAACCCTGAGTGATCACAACCCCCGGACGGGCACCACGTCGAGTATCCACGCCGTTAGCCCCGGCTCAGCTTGGGAGGCGCCGAAGGTCGCTGGTGTCGGTACTCGATCTTGACGCTCCGGGCGCTAACAATGAACGTCTACGGCGTGGTACGCGGGAAGGCGGGCACAGGTGAAACCGGGAACTAGGAGAATTCTTTTTTGGCTCTTCATCATCTTTGTCGTCTTCATGATCGCGAACAAGCCGCAGACGTCGGCTGACTGGGTCCATCAGGGGTTTGACTGGATCCAGCAGGCCTTCCAGGGTCTGTTCGACTTCTTCAACGCGCTGGTCTGAGCATGGCGCCTGCAGCTCCTTCGGCGAGCCGGGCGGAAGCGGCCCTCAAACGATTTCTCCTGCCTACGGAAACCATCGTCATCGAGGTCCGCCGTCATTGGGCTGAGATATTCTGGCCCGCCATTGCAGTCTTCGTCGGCTTGGTGGTCGCGCTGCTGCTCGACACCGTGATGCCACTTGCGCCAGCGGTCCGGCTTATCATGTGGCTGGCCTGGGCATCGGTGCTAGGCCTCTTCCTCTGGCGGATCCTTGATTGGTCAATGGACTGGTTCGTGGTGACCGACAAGCGTTTCGTTCGCACGTGGGGGGTCTTCACCCGCCAAGTAGGCATGATGCCGCTGACTCGCGTTACAGACATGCGTTACGAGCGCCCGTTCCTCGGCCGTGTGCTCGGCTATGGCACGTTCGTCCTCGAGTCAGCAGGACAAGACCAGGCCCTCCACTTGATCGAATTCCTGCCCGATCCGGAAGAGCTCTATCGCGAAGTGTGCGAACTCCTCTTCAACCCGCAGGCGATCTAAGGACATAGCGCAGCCGAGGTCGGTGGCGTCGTCACACGCGTTCAAGCTCGCCGGGTACAGCGATGACGTCGACCATCGCGCCGTTGCGGAACACGGTCAGCGGGAGTGGCTCACCGATGGCATCGGCGAAGAGCAGCCGCTGCAGGCTCTCTGCCTCGGCTACCGGCGCCCGGCCGGCGGAGAGCACGATATCCCCGGCCTTGAGCCCGGCCTGATCGGCCGGCCCGCCAGGAACCACCTCGATGATCCGCAAGCCCTGACGCTGGCCGGTCCGAGCCGCAAGGGCGGCTGGCAGCGGTGCCGGAGTATTGACCAGCCCTAGGTAGGCGCGGCGCACCCGCCCCTCCCTCATGAGGGTGCCGATGATCCGACGGGTGGTGCTGTTGATCGGCACGGCCAACCCCAGTCCCACGCCGGCGACGGCCGTGTTGATGCCGACGACACGGGCCTTTGCGTCCGCGAGCGCACCGCCGGAATTCCCCGGGTTGAGGGCGGCATCGGTCTGGATCACGTCCTCGACTACGCGGGCCGCTTGGCCGCTTCGCGTGGGCAGCGACCGGCCAAGCCCACTGACAACCCCTGCGGTCACCGAGCCCGCCAAGCCAAGCGGGCTGCCAACGGCAACGACGAGCTGCCCGACGCGCAGCGAGTCCGCGTCACCGAACTGTGCTGCGGAAGGCGTGTCTCCACGCGCGCGGATCACCGCCAGATCGGAGAGCGGATCTGAACCCACCACGTCGAACTGGGTTTCACTCCCATCGGCGAACGCGACCGCGCCGCGCTTCGTACCGCCGACAACATGAGCGTTCGTGATGAGGTAGCCGTCGTCGGTGAAGACGACCGCAGAACCTGCTCCTTCATATGCGTAGCCGCCCCGGGAGCCCCGGACTCGAACACTGGCCACATGCGGCAACAGCTCACCCGCGACTTCGGTCACGATCCGGGAGTAGGCGTCCAGCGGCTCCTCAGGTGTCTCGAACCCCGCCATCGGGGTGCCGTCTTCCTTGCTCATATCAGGTCCATCCGCATGATTACAGGATTACTGAGTCGACCGACATAACACAGTGCAGAGCCCAGGTCTTCCCTCAGAGCGAACAGCCGGGGTGTGATCAGCTGTCAGGCGACGATCTTGTTTCTGGATCGCCGCTGGACTACCCAGATGGTTCCGGGGCTATCTAGGCCACCGGCAATCTTGGTTACCCCGCTGCCGGCCAGGCAGACCCGCCGTTGATCTGGTTACTGGATCGTCGCTGGACTACCCAGATGGTTCCGGGGCTAGCTAGGCCGCCCGCAATCTTGGTTGCCCCGCTGCCGGCCAGGTAGACCCGCCGTTGATCTGGTTACTGGATCGTCGCGGACTATCCAGACGTGTTCGGCGCTGTCTCGGGGGTCCGCGGCCTCCGTCCGCCCGTCTCCGGTCAGGTAGAAGATCGATACCGGACGCCCGCAGTCGGGTTGGAAAGATTTTGCGGTCACGGGAACAACGGCGGCAGCGCCAGCGGTTGTGCATCGCGGTTGGTGTGGACTGTGTCCCCGGGCCTCAACTAACTAAGCCTTCGCGGAATACCGTACGGCTGGAGCCGCGTAGTGCCATCCGCCGAGAGGCGACCGCACACCAACCCCTAGTCGGCCCCGTCCCGTGCACACGGTGCGCGAGGCGGGGCCGTCCTCGTCCACGTGATCAACCGGGTGAGTACCGAAGAACTCGATCACGGCGCCGGCGAGCCCGGCAGATCCCCGCTTCAGTGCGGTCCGCTGGGCCGCAGCCCAACCGATCACCGTGCCACCCGCTCGCGGTGTAGCGCGACCCCGGCGACCACCAGGGCGATCCCTGCGACCTCGGGTCGGCTGGGAACCTGGGCGAGGACGACGAGCCCGATCACCGTGGCGGTGGCCGGCAACAGCGACAGGAGCAGCGCGAAGGTGGGCCGCGCGAGGCGTGCCATTGCCAGCTGATCACAGACATACGGGATGACCGACGAGCTCAGTCCGACGCCGACGCCCGCAAGCAGCAGTACGGGATCGGCGAAGGCGGCCGCAGCGTCCTGCAGCCCGATCGGTGCCGCGACCACCATGGCGACGATCATCGCCGCGCCCAACCGGTCAACCCCGCTCCCGCCGCCGGTGTTCGCCACGCGATGACCGAGCACGACGTACAGCGCGAAGAGCGCGCAGTTAGCGAACGCGAACACAAAACCAAGCGGTTCGGCAGCGAGCCGTACATCGGTGAGCAGATACACGCCGGAGCCAGCCGTCGTGAGCGCGAGGACGTTGCGCACGCTGCGGACCCCCACAGCAGCGAGGGCGATCGGCCCGACGAACTCGATGGCGCCGACCGTACTCAGCGGCAACCGATCGATGGCCAGATAGAAGCAGGTATTCATCGCCGCGAGAACCGCGCCGAGGGCGACGAGCAGGAGCCGCTCCGAGCCGCCAGCCGCAAGAAACATCCGCCAAGGCCGCCGCCAAGCGGCGAAGACAAGGGCAGCGCTCGCGATCCGCAGCCAAGCAACCCCCAACACTGCAACCTGCGCGAAGAGCATGACTGCGAAGGCAGGGCCGAGGTAGTGAAAGACCGCGCTGACAAGGAAGTAGGCATGCGGCGGCACCCGAGTCACGCCGCTAAGGGAATCGGGGCTTCGTGCGGCGGAAGGGCCGGGCGCCGTCCGACCCATCCGCGACTGCGTCGTCTGGCGCGGCGGACTGTACGGGCTGCCGACGCCAGGAGCCGTTATGTCAGGTGTGGCACCCCGTTGCCGAAGCAACAGCATGAGTTCATACTTCGCCTCAGCAACCGTGGCCGGAATGCCGATCTGAAGCAGTTGGAGCCGGAGTGCCGAAAACATCGTCGCCGAGACTGCCGCAGCACCGTGATAATGCAGGCGAGCTGCTCCACGATGCGGTGAACCTCAGGCTGCTCAGGGAGCTGCAGGCAGATCCGCGGATCTCGATGTCTGCGCTCGGTCGCCGGATCGGCCTCTCGCCGCCGGCCACGACGGACCGCGTCCAGCGCATGCAGCGTGCCGGAGTGATCGCTGGGTTCCGCACGGAGGTCGACCCTGCGGCACTCGGTTTGCCCGTGGCCGCATTCGTCCGGATCCGGCCAGCGCCGGGCATGTTGATGAAGGTCGCGGAGCTGACCAAGGAGATCCCGCAGGTTGTTGAGTGCTACCGCATCACCGGCGATGATTGCTTCCTCATGAAGATCTACGTAGCCGCCGTCGACGAGCTCGAGGAGGTTCTGGATCGGTTCCTGCTCTACGGCCAGACGACCAGCTCGATCGTCCAGTCCTCACCGGTAGCCCCCCGCCCGCTGCCGCTCCCGGACCGGGCGTGAGTGGGAGCGCGATCCGGCGAGCGGCGCTGGCTGCGGCGACCCTCGTCGCCGTGAGCGGAGCTGCGTTCGCGACGTTGTCGCCGCCCCAGCTCTGCCCCGCGGTGAGTGTCCCCGACCTGCGGGCGTCCGCCACAGCGGCCGCGACCTGGTTCGTACGCAACCAGCAGCCGGACGGCACCTGGCTCTACGAGTACAACGCCGACACCGACCGGGCAACGCCGACATACAACGATGTCCGTCATGCCGGTGCGGTCATGGGTCTCTACCAGGCCGCCGCGGCCGGCATTCCTGGTGCGCTGGAGTCGGCGGACCGGGGAGCCAAATGGGCGCTGGCCCGGCTGCTCGAGCATGACGGCTGGGCGGCGGTGAGCGTTGACGGCGGCACCTCGACAGGTTCGACCGCCCTCCTAGTGGCTGGGCTTGCCGGGCGGCGGCTGGTGACGAACGATCCGCGTTATGACGCGGTGATGGCTCGGCTCGCTCGGTTCCTGGTGGCGCAGACCGAACCGTCGGGCGCCGTCCGTGCGTATTACGACCTCGTCACCAACACCTCGGTCGCAGGGTCGTACTCCAAGTACTACACCGGCGAGACTTACTGGGCGCTCGCCCGGATGAACCAGCTCTTCCCTGATCAGGCCTGGGGGGCGACGGCCGACCGCATCGGCGCCTATCTGGCAACGGAGCGGGACGAGCGGGAGGACTACTGGCCGCCGATCCCCGACCACTGGGCCGCATATGGGCTCGCCGAGACCGTCCATTTCGCCGATCGGCCGCCAGACCTGCCGCTCACCTCCGACGAGGTGGCGTACGCGCGACGGCAGGCCGAGTTGTTCGGTGGTCAGGTGCGGTGGATCAGCCAGCGGTTCGGGCCGTGGGGGCAGGTCGTCCGCGGCCACCCGATTCCGCGTGGCGGTGGCTACGGCGTCATCGGGGAAGGCTTGACGGGGCTGTGGCGCGTTTCCGGAGCCGACCGGCGGTTGGCCAACCTCCGTACCCAGATCGGGGAGCGCGCGGTCTGCGATGCGGGGCTGGCGATCCGGGCGCAATCGGATGCGCCGGACGCAGCGCGCTACATCGCGCCGGCAAAGGTCGAAGGTGCCTGGTTCCGCGACGGGGTCACCCGGATGGATGATCAGCAGCATGCACTCGCTGCGCTGCTGCGCACGATACCGATCGTGGAGGCAAGCGGTGATCAAGGACCGGGACGGCACGTGCCCGCTGCATGGCTGTGGCTGATCGCCATCGTCGCAGCGGTCAACCCGTGCCGAGTTGCCTTCGGCGTACCACGCCGCGGGGCTTCGCGGCGCGGCGTCGCTGCGGTCGCGGCCCTCGGCGCAGCCCTGGGCGCTGTGGCTGTCGTGCTGCTGGCGATCGGGAGCGGCCCACTCCTGGACGCAGCCGACGTGAGCAGCCCGGCCGTACGGATAGCCGCGGGCACGGTCGCGGCGGTGGCGGGAGTACTGCAGATGATCCGCCGACCGCCGAGCCCGGAGCCTTCCCTGCCCGGCTGGGGCGCTGCCATCGTTCCCGTCGCGATCCCGCTCTTCATCGCACCCGCCGTCGTCGCACTGGCGGTAGGTGCGAACGCCGACCGCGGTGCGGGCTTCATGGTCGGCGCGATTGCAATGGGCGCGGCGCTTCTGGTGCTCGCATGCCTCGCGCCGTTGCGCGATACCAGGGCCAGGGTGATGCGTTGGGCGGCACACTTGACGGCGGCGACGCTGCTTGCCACCAGCGTGCTGCTGTTGATCGCGGGGATCCTGGACGTCTAACCGCGGCCAGGTCGCTGACCGTTCCGCCGCGGTATATGGAGGAGAGGATCACCGCGAGCGGGGCTCGAGCCGCATCGGTGATCGCACTATTCGTTCGCTCCAGAAGTCGATGCGTTCGACTTGACGAACGGATGTGTCCCGGTTCAGCATGGAATCCTAGGCGTTCGATATGGCGAACATTGGATGAGTGTCTGGCCGAGGACATCCCGCTGGTCTGTGTGGCGTTCAGCCGGACGAGATGTGAGGAGGGATCGCAGCAATGTCGATGGGCGAGGACGAGTGGCGCGTGCAGTTCGACGCGGATGTGACCTTCCGCAACGGCGGCGGTCTGCAAGCACAAGGCTTCCGCCTGGACATACCCGGCGCTGACATCGACCGTGGCGCACTCGGCGAGCTCTTCGTACGTCATCTCGGCCTGCTGATGGTCGACCAGGTACGCGTCACCAACGAGGTTCTGCTGCGCGATCCGCATAAGGGGTCGCGCGGAGTCCCGGCTCGGGAACCGGCTCAACGATCTCCGCAACTGGTCGAACTCAGCCACGTCATCCGAGACGGCATGATCACCTACCCCGGCCTCCCGGCTCCGTCTATCACCGAGCACCTCAGCAGGGAGGCATCCCGAGCGGTCTATGCACCCGGCACAGAATTCCAAATCGGCCGCATATCGATGGTCGCCAACACCGGCACCTATCTCGACGCCCCATCACATCGCTTCGCCGACGGGGCGGATCTAGCGGCGCTACCGCTCAAGCAAACGGTCGACCTGGACGGCCTCGTCGTCCGCGTCCTTGACAGTCAGCCGCGAGGGGTGGACCGAGCCCTCCTTACGCCGTTCGACGTCACCGGACGTGCCGTCCTGATTCACACAGGTTGGGACCGCCATTGGGGCGCGGCCGAATACGGCAGCGACACACATCCGTTCGTCACCGCAGCCGCTGCCTCCTGGCTTGCAGAGAACGGCGCCGCGCTGGTGGGGATCGACTCGATCAACATCGACGACAAGACCGACGGCACCCGGCCGGCTCACACGACGCTGCTACGGGCCGGCATCCCGATCGTCGAGCACTTGTGTGGTCTCGACCAGCTACCGCCATACGGCTTCCGCTTCTCTGCGGCGCCACTTGCGGTCGAAGGCATGGGGACCGTATCGGTGCGTGCGTACGCCCTCATTGACTAGTGCATCGACTAGTACGTCGGCCGACGACGAACAGCCGGAGCCCGAGCCCAGTTCAGATTTTTTCGCTCTTTGCTCGCCCGACAGATGAGTTTCGGTCGGCCGCTGCGTCACTACTGATAACCAGTCCGGAACGGGCTCGGTAACGAAGACCAGATAGATCGCAGCGGCAGACCCAGAGGTGCGCAATGTGTCCACACGAGCCTCAGTGCCCATCAGCCGATCGCGCCGACCGCGAGGCGGCCCACACCATTGCCTCCCACCCCGAGCAGGGATGGAGCCTCCTGTGCAACGGCGTGATCCTCTTTGACGATCTGGGTGAGTTGCTCCCGGATGGTCGGATGGTGCTCCCGCAGCGTGCCACCGCCCACCTGCCCATGGCCGCCTGAGTCACGCGAGAGGGTGCTTGAGATGCGTCAGATCCAGATCCGCAAGCCGGCCAAGCGAACGACAGTCCTCGAGCTGGACCTGCGGACTCCGTCGGGCAAGATCCTTCCGTAC
>DATBRJ010000104.1:0-2843 GCA_036560395.1 Actinomycetes bacterium
GCCGCGGCTGGGCTTGGCCCTTCTCGTCATCGCGACCGCGCAGCTGATGGTGGTGCTGGATGCAACCATCGTCAATGTCGCGCTGCCGGATATCCAACGCGCGCTCGGCTTCTCCGGCTCCGGCCTGGAATGGGTGGTCAATGCGTACGCACTCACCTTCGGCGGGCTGATGCTGCTCGGCGGCCGAGCCGGTGACCTGCTGGGCAGGCGCCGGATGTTCATCACCGGGCTTCTGCTGTTCTCCGCAGCATCGCTGCTCGGAGGATTCGCCACCTCCGAGGCCTGGCTGCTCGCGGCCCGCGCCGTACAGGGAGCCGGCGCCGCGATCATTGCACCGACGGCCCTGGCATTGATCACCACGACGTTCGGGGAAGGCTCGCCGCGGAACCGGGCGATGGCCGTCTACGCCGCGATGAGCGTCGCCGGCGGCGCGGTCGGTCTGCTCGCCGGGGGCCTGCTCACCACGTATGCGTCCTGGCGGTGGGTGCTGTTCGTCAACGTACCGATCGGCCTGGCGGCGGCGTTCGCCGCGTCGCGGGTGCTCGGCGAGTCCGAGCCTCACCGGGGAGGCCGGTTCGACTTGCCCGGTGCACTGACCGGGACCGGCGGACTGGCCGCGCTGGTCTATGGGCTGTCGAACGCGGCCACCACCGCGGACGGGGTCTCGCACTGGGGCGATGCGAAGGTAGTGGCGGCGCTGACGGCAGCGGTCGTGCTGCTCGCGGCGTTCGCGCTGATCGAGCTCCGCAGCCAGAATCCTCTGCTGCCGCTGCGTTTGCTTCGCGACCGCAACCGGACCGGGGCGAATCTGATCATGCTCTGCGTGGGGGCCGCCATCGCCGGCATGTTCTTCTTCCTGACCGTGTTCATGCAGACGGTCTGGGGATACTCAGCCCTCAAGGCCGGCGTGGCCTACCTGCCACTGACCGCCATGATCATGGTGGGGTCAGGCGCCGCCGCTCAGCTCGTCTCGCGGGTCGGCGCCCGGCCACTGCTGCTGGTCGGAGCCCCCACCGCCGCCGCAGGCCTGTTCTGGCTGTCGGGGATCAGCGAAGACGGCAGCTACGCCACCGATGTGCTGGGGCCGATGCTCGTCCTCGCCGCCGGTCTTGGCCTGCTGTTCGTACCGCTCACCCTCGTTGCCATGTCCAAGGTCAGGGACGAGGACTCCGGGGTCGCGGCCAGCCTGCGCAACACCGGCCAGCAGGTCGGCGGCTCCCTCGGACTCGCCGTCCTCGGTACGGTCGCCTGGACTGTCGTCGCCAACACCATCCGCGACCAGACGGCGCAGGCTGGCAGCGCGGCGACCCAGACCGGCCAATCGGGGCAGCCCAGCCGATCCGCGCTCACCGCGATCTATCACCACGCGCTCGCCACCGGGTTCTCCCGCGCCTTCGTGGTCGCGGCCGGGGTCATGGTGCTCGCTCTGATCATCGCGATTGTCTCGATCCGTGTGCGCCGCGCTGACCTAGGCGACGCTCGGATCTGAGCCGAAGCGCGGCACAGGGCACCGGCGTGCCGAACGCAGGCAACGCGGACGCAGCTCAAGCTCGCCGAAGCCGGAGCGGACATAGCCGACCACCTCGGCTATGTCCGCTCGGTGGATACGCAGTGCTCAGCAACTGCCGGGGCGCCGACAGCGCCTCCTAGGGCAGTGGGGCTCTACCGGCTGGATCCCTGGCAGGGGCACCGACCGTTGATCACGAAGATAATCTCCTCCGGTGTTCTGCTGGATGATTGGGAGGCGCCGCGGAGGATGTGGGTGTGGTACGCGTCGCCGCGAACGGTCCGTGCCAGGAGACGTCGCCGTTGTACGGATCCCAACCCGACCGCCATCCCGATTGGAGGTGCTGTGGCCGTCCAGGCCCTCGTGGCCGACCCCGCTGTGCCCACTGCGATACGTCTGCACCAGGTGCAGGAACCCTCGCCCGGTCCCGGGCAGGTCGTCATCGCCGTGCAGCACATCTCGCTCAACCACGGTGACCTCAACGACGCACGATCCGGTCGCGTGCCACCCGGTGCCGTCCTGGGCTCCGACGTCGCCGGTGTGGT
The DNA here is from genome assembly GCA_036560395.1 of Actinomycetes bacterium. Classification (GTDB taxonomy): domain Bacteria; phylum Actinomycetota; class Actinomycetes; order JAKEEW01; family JAKEEW01; genus DASYTV01. The sequence goes on from DATBRJ010000104.1 coordinate 2,053, forward strand.
GATTCAGACAGCCGGCGACGGAACCGGACCACGGGTCGGAACCCGGGTGGTGGCTCTGGCGAACGGCGGTTTCGCGCAGCGCACCGCAGTCGACGCCGACTCGGTCGCCGCGGTCCCCCGAACCGTGGATCTGGCCCAGGCGGCGGCGCTACCCGTAGCCGGCCTCGCTGCACTACGCGCCCTGCGCGCCTGCGGCTCGGTGCTCGCCAAACGGGTGCTGATTACCGGCGCCTCAGGCGGTGTGGGCAGCTATGCGATCCAGCTCGCCAGCAGGGCGGGTGCGTACGTCATCGCCTCGATAGGCTCGGCCGCACGCGGACACGGCATGCGCGAGGATGGCGCCGATGAGGTCGTGATCGGGCTCAACGGAATCGACCAACCTGTCGACGCGATTCTCGACACCGTCGGCGGACCGCAAATGGTCGAGGCTTGGGCCCTGCTGGCACCGGGCGGGAGCCTTCAGAGCATCGGCTGGACCTCGGGCCAACCAGCGGTCTTCCCCGCCTACACCACGATCGGGCCCGCCAAGGCTTTGAGTTCCTACCTCACGTACGGTCCTGTCAGTGCCGACCTGAGGACGCTCGTGGACCTTCTCACCGCCGGCGACCTCGTCGTCAAGGTCGGCTGGCGCGGACGCTGGGACCAGGTGTCCGAGGCCGTGAGCCAGATGCAGGACCGCAAAGTGAACGGCAAGGCGGTTCTAGACGTCCTGGCTGACACGTCCGGATCCGGCTAACGACACCCAGTTAGTCCCAGGTTCGCCCCGCCGACTGCCGAGCCGCGGACGATAC
>DATBRJ010000105.1:0-6199 GCA_036560395.1 Actinomycetes bacterium
CCGGGGCGTACTTCGGGGTGGATGTCGCCACGATCGTCGAGCGGATCCTCGGCGAGCGGCTGGGCGACGGCGGCTGGAACTGCAGGGTCGAGGACGGTTCCGTGCGGTCCTCCTTCGACACCACGATCAACGTACTCGACGGGCTGCTCGAGTTCGAGCGAGCGACCGGCGGGTCCGCCGAGGTGCGCGCGGCCCGGCGCAGCGGTGAGGAGTACCTGCTCGAGCGCGGCCTGTTCCGCCGCAAGAGCACCGGCGCGGTCGCCGACCCGGCATATCTTGAGTTCGCGTTTCCGTACTACTGGCACCACGATGTGCTGCGCGCGCTCGACTACTTCCGCCGGTCGGGCGCAGACCCGGATCCCCGGATGGCAGAGGCCGTGGAGGTGGTGCGATCGAAAAAGCAGCCCGACGGCCGGTGGCCGCTCGACCGCATCCACCCGGGTCGCGTCTACTTCGACGTCGAAGGCGGCGTGGGGACGCCGAGCCGCTGGAACACACTCCGGGCGCTCCGGGTGCTCGACTGGTGGGGCGGCGCCGCCCCCAACCGCCAGTGATCATGGTCGTCGAGCGGGCCGCCAGGCAGGCGGGGCGTTCTTGCCAAATCCGGTTAGAAGTCGGCGGCAGGTGACCAGGAGCCGTGGATCTCGCGGAGGACGGACACGATTTCGCCGACCGTCGCGTACGCAGTCACCGCGGCAACACATGGGTCGACGACATTCTCGCCGGCGGCCGCAGCATCCCCGAGGGCCTTGAGGGTTGCCGCCACTGTCGCAGTGTCACGGCGCTCGCGGACCGCTTGGACCGCGGCTACCTGCTCTGCCTCGACGGAACCGTCGATCTCGAAGACCTCGATCGGCTCGGGCGGTACGACATATCGGTTCACTCCCACTACCACGCGCTCGCCCGACTCGACTGCTCTCGCCTGCTTGTAGGCAGCATCGGAGAGGCGACGCGCGTACCAGCCGGAGGAGATGCAGGCGAGCGGTCCACCGTGGTCCTCGATCTCCTGCATCAACGCGGTGATCCGACGCTCGAGTGAATCGGTGAGCGACTCGACGACGTACGATCCGGCCAGCGGATCGACGGTCGAGGTGAGCCCGGTCTCGAACGCGACCACCTGCTGGGTGCGCAGGGCGAGCGTGGCTGCCACTTCTGTCGGGACTCCCACGGCCTCGTCGTAAGCGCATACGTGCATGGTCTGTACGCCACCGAGCGCGGCCGCCAGCGCCTCGACAGCGGTGCGCGCCACGTTTGTCAGCGGTTGCTGCGCCGTCAGCGACGAGCCCGCGGTGAAAACGAAGATGCGCAGCTGCATCGATCGCGGATCGGTTGCGCCGTAACGCTCTCGCAGCAGCTTCGCCCACACCCGCCGAGCTGCACGGAACTTCGCCACCTCCGTGAGGAAGTCCATGGTCGCCGAGAGAAAAGTGTAGAACGTCGGCGCTACCAGGTCGACCGGGACTCCGCGTCTCACCGCGTCGTCGAGATAGGCGATGGCGTTCGCGAACGTGTACGCGACCTCCTGGACCGCGTCGGAGCCCGCCTCCCTGATGTGGTAGCCGCTCATAGCCAGCGGCGTCCACCGCGGCAGGTGGTTTCCGACGTACTCGATCACGTCGACGGCGAGCGCCAGCGACGGCTCGGGTGGGAAGATCTGCGTGCCTCGCGCGATGAACTCCTTGAGCACGTCGTTCTGGATGAACAGCCCGAAGGAGTTCGGGTCGACGCCCTGCTTGCGGGCAAGCGCGATGAAGAACGCGGCCCAGATGTAGCCGATGGCGTTAGCGGTGGTCCTGACCTGTGTGATCTCAGCCAGCGGAATGCCCGCCAGCAGAGCTTCGATGTCGGCCAGCGAGTCGATTGCGACCCCGACCCGCCCGACCTCTCCCGCCGCTCTCGTGTCGTCGGAGTCGAAACCCATCTGGGTCGGCAGGTCGAGCGCGACAGAGAAGCCCGTCACTCCGGCGTCGAGCAGGGCGCGGAAGCGGGCGTTGGTCTGAGCCGGCGTGCCAAAGCCCGCGTACTGGCCCATGATCCACGGCCTCGGCTCGGTGGAGATGCCGCGGGTGTACGGGAACTCGCCCGGGCGCTCGGCACCGCTGGGCGCAAGGAACGGCGGCGGGTCGGTCCAGCGGATCGTCACAGCTCGTCAGCCTCGAGACGCTCGCGCAGAGCTTTCTTTGCGATCTTCCCCGTGGAGTTGAGCGGGAACGCGCCGACTCGTCGTATGTCCTTGGGTTTCTTGTACGACGCCAGTCCGGCACGGCATTGCTCCAGGATCGCCTCGGTGGTGACGGTGGCGCCCTGGTGCACGGTATAAAGGGCGGTTACCCGCTCACCCCATTCGGGATCGGCGAGACCGACGACGGCGACTTCGTTGACGCCTGGTACGGACGCGATGACGTCCTCGATCTCGCGGGGGTAGATGTTGTAGCCACCGGAGATGATCATGTCGCCCTTCCGGTCGACCAGGTAGAGATACCCGTTCTCGTCCAGCCGCCCGAGGTCCCCGGTATGCAGGGTGCCGTTTGCGATCGACTTAACCTCGGAGGCGTCCGGGGTGGCCTCCCTCCCGCTTTCTGAGAGCTCCCGCGCGCGACGCCAATAACCCTCCATCACGTGCTCGCCGCGGGTGACGACCTCACCGACGGTGCCCGCCGGGAGCGGGAGGCCTTCATCGTCCACGATCCACAAGTCGACGGCGAGGCAGGCTTGACCGGCCGAGCTGAGCAAGTGCTCCTCACCGGCCAACCCGCGGGCATGGTCGGCTGCATCGAGCACCGTGACCGGGGGGATCGCCTCGACGAGACCGTAGTACTGCACGAGATTCGCAGTAATCCGGTCATAGGCATGCCTGATCTGGTCGGGTGCCATCGGGGCGCCCGCATAGCCGAGCATCCGCAGGCCGCGGGTGCGCTCCGGCGTGCAGTCGGGGAGCGCGAGCAGCCGCGCCACCATGGTCGGCACGAGTGCGGTCGCCGTGCCGCCGCGGTGCTCGATCGCGTCGAGGACAGCGGCGGGATCGAAGTCAGGAAGTATCAGTTGGCGCGCCCCGTAGGCGAAATAGGGCAGAGTGAACAGCCCACTTGTGTGGGTGACGGGGCCGGCGTGGATCCAGACGTCATCGGCGGCCGGCTTCGCCGGCAGGACATCCGTGATCATGTTCCGCAAGCTGGCCAACCGATTGCGATGCGTCCGTCTGGCCCCCTTGGGCCGTCCCGTGGTTCCCGACGAGTAGTTCAGCGACACCAGATCCTCTGGGCTGCCGGCTTCGCCATTGCGACCGCCGAGGCTGTCCGTGACGAGCTTCTCGTAGGGGATCCCGGACCCATCGCCGATGACAACGACGTGATCCATCCCACTGCGAAGACCCGCGCTGGCATCGGCGAACCGGGCATCATAGATCAGCGCACGTGCCCCGCAGTCATCGGCGATGTACTCCCAGTCCGCGGGCCGCAGCCGGTAGTTGAGTGCCACTCGGACAAGGCCTGAGCTAGCAAGAGCAAGATCGGTCTCGATGTACGTAACCTGGTTGGTCTGCAGGTCGAGCACGCGATCGCCAGCAGCCAGATCCAGCTGCCGCAGCCCGGCGCCCAAGGCGCCCACCCGTTCGCCGACCTGGGCGAAGGTTCGTCGGCCGTCGGGTCCCTCGAGGGCGACTTGATCGCCATAGCGGCGTACCGCCCGGGCGATCACCTCACCGACCAACATCTTGCCGATCGCCTCCCTGCCACCCGCGGCCTTCAGGTCCGTCGCGTGCACTCTGTGGGTGCAGTCACATGCACTTTGTGTCGCCGGCGTGCTGCGACGACTGTCATCATCGTCCAGCGCCCGGACGATCCGAAGAAGGGCACGCCGCCCGGGAATCCAGGACGAAGCGGGCCCTTCCCCGGCCGCGAACCTGGAGAAGGGCGCCCTCCTCGACGGTGGGCCCCGGTACGCGTTGTAGGCGGATAACCTTCAGCGCCGGAATCAACGGAGTGCAACCGGAGGGAGCGGGCCGGGGTTCGGACAGATGTGACTATGACGGAGGCAGAGACCGCAGGCGTCGCGACCGTCGACGCCGACGATCGCGTGCGCCACGCGCTCGTCGCCGACCTCGACGGCGGGTTTGTCGTGCTGTACGAGACCTATCAGCGGCTCGTCTTCTCCACAGCGCTGCGGTTGTGCGGCCGGTGGGCGGACGCCGAGGATCTGACTGCCGAGGCGTTCTTGCGGTCCTACCGCGCACTGGCCGGATATGAGCCGGCGCGGATCGGGTCGCTGCAGCCCCGAGCGTGGTTGGTGACGATCCTGCTGAATGTGTGGCGGAACAGCCAGCGCACGGCGGCTCGCCGTACTCAATCGGCGCCGCTGGAGGCGGCTCCCGATCCCGCTGATCCCCGCGAGGACGTCGAGCGCGCAGTCGAGCTGGGTGAGACCGGCCGCGAGCTTGCCGGCATGCTTCGGCAGCTGCCGGATCAGCAGCGGATCGCAGTCGTGCTTCGCCACGTCGCGGACCTGCCGATCACCGAGATCGCATCGGTGTTTGGCAGTCCCGAGGGCACCGTCAAGTCGCACATTTCGCGCGGGCTGCAGCGCCTGCGCGAACTCCAAGCGCCCGCGGAGAGCGGCGCTCGCATGCCCGCTCGCAGGATCAGTGATCCCGCGAATTCCCACGGAGGTGCCTGATGACTGACAACGACCTGCTGACTACCGAGTTGGCCGCGCTGGCCGCGGACGCGCCGACAGGGCTGCTCGACCGGGTAGCCGCGCGATGGGTGCGCGTCCCCGGACCGTTCGGTGACCTCTACGTCGCTTCCACTGACCAGGGGATCGCCTACGTACGGACCGACAAGGCCGTCCACAGTGAGGACGGGGCCTTCGCCGCCTCGTTCAGGAAGCGGTTCGCCCGGCCGTTGCTGCCCGCGGAGCGGCCGCCGGCCGGACTTGGCCCGGCGCTGCGTACCGGACGGACCAGTGGCTTGCGATTCGACTTGCGCGGCTCGACCGACTTCGAGCAGGCGGTCTTGCGCAGCGCGCTCACGATTCCGAAGGGGCAGGTCCGGCCGTACTCCTGGGTGGCCCGTCAGATCGGCCGGCCGCGAGCCGTCCGGGCGGTCGGCTCCGCTCTTGCGCGCAACCCGGTTCCGCTGCTGATCCCGTGCCACCGGGTAACCCGCTCGGACGGAACGATCGGCGATTATGTCTTCGGCTCGGAGATGAAGGAGTCGCTGCTACAGGCCGAGCAGGTAAACCTGGAGGAGGTTCGTGAGCTGGCCCGAGCAGGTTTCCACTATGTCGGCAGCGATACGACAGGCATCGTGTGTTTCCCGACCTGCCCGCACGGTCGCCGGATCACCGCCGCACATCGGCACGGATTCCGCAGCGTCGAGGCGGCCGAGGCGGCGGGCTACCGGCCCTGTCTGCACTGCCGGCCGGCGCCTGAGCAGGCAAGCGCGGATCGAGAGATCGCCGACCCGGTGCCAGAGTGATCCGAGAACTGGTGCCCAAGGGATGGACGGTCGGTTGCGACCGGAACCCATTGGCCCGAGCTGTGCCCACGTGCGACGCTGTTACTCGCAGTCGTAGATCCACCGCCATCCGAGGTCGAACCAGCCCAGGGAGGTCGGCATGACCGCCGCCAAACCGGAGCCAAAGGGTGCCGACGAGGACGCGAAGCGGAAATTCCGTGAGGCACTAGAACGCAAGAGGCGTCAGCAGGAGGACCACGGCGCCGGCACGGCTGGACCCGACTCATCGAAAATCCACGGAACGCATGGGCCGGCCAAGAACCAGCGGACCTTCCGACGCAAGAGCGGCAGCTGAGCTGTTCCTCGCCGACCCGACGCAGGCTCCAGGCTCATAGTCCCCGGAGGTGGCGGGTGTGCCTAGCCGAAATCTGGCCAAAGACACTAGATGACCCAACGGCTTGACGATCTCAGCGTCGCCCCGCTGACGTATCCGGAGGTCGGTGCGACGGCCGGGACGCTGCCCGATGGCTATGACCACATCAGGCGCGGCGCGATCATCGGGCGTGGTCGCGAGCGGTTCGATTCGGCAGCGGACGCGCTCTTTGCCTGGCGAATGCACGAGCGCGCTGGCCTGAGGGTCACCGCATCGACCCCGACCGCCGTCGTCGGTAGCGTGCTCATCGCACAGCTCGGTGTCGGCCCGGCACGGTTCGAGATTCCGACTCGGGTCGTATACGTGATCGACG
>DATBRJ010000106.1:0-14840 GCA_036560395.1 Actinomycetes bacterium
GCCGAGGGCAAGACCAAGGCCGAGATCATACGTTGCCTCAAACGCCTGCTCTCCCGCGAGATCTGGGCGCTCACGCGACCACTGCGCGAACAGCGAATCACCCCACCTCAGGCGGCTTGACAGCTATAGGAGCGTCAACGCCGTGGCCGAGTCGTTCCACGGTCTGTTCAAGACCGAGCTCATCCGTCGACGCGGCCCCTGGCGCGGACTCGACGACATCGAGCTGGCCACCCTCGAATGGATCGACTGGTACAACCATCGACGGCTGCACGGCCAGATCGGTATGATCCCACCAGCCGAAATCGAAGATCGATATCACGAACACCAAGACGACCGCACCGAGGCCGTCTCCAACGAACCGAGCCTCCACTAAGCCCGGGGCGGCTCACCCAAATCGGTCCCATCCCTCAGCCACCCCCGGCAAGCCCGCAGAGAGCAGCCAAGACCGAGCGGCCACCCGCCGGCGACGATGCGCGAACGGCCGACACCGACCCTGACCCGCCACCGTTCTGACAGATGCGCGACACCGCCACGCGGTCGCAGGTCAACCAATAGCGCGGCGCCACGGCGACTGTTAAGCCGACCCGACAACGCCCCAACGGATGGCCGACGGCATCTGTCAGCGCGACGGGCTGAGGGGACCCATACAACGACATCAGCACGTTATCGGCGTCGGTCACCGCCGCTCGTTTCGGCGCACCGTCGCACGTAAGGTCGTGAACATAGCCGATCTCAGTCCCCCAACCTGGTGCGGCAGCAACGCTGCCATCAGCGTGCGTGTCCCAACGATCGGTACGACCCGTACGCGGTCCGGCTCGAACAGGAGGTGACCGTGCTGGCGAAGCGAGTTGCCACCGGCTACGCGGTTGGCCTAGGACAGGGGGTGCCGCATCGCGGCCGCGACGTCAAGGCGTCGAGCCAGTCCACCGGCGGCGCGCTCACCGTTATCGAGATCACCATCGACGGTGGACCGCCGCGGCACACCCACACCCACGAGGATGAGAGCCTCTACATCTTCACGGGAAGCTTGGACGTGGGCTGCGGCGAAGACCGATTCCAAGCCGAGCCCGGCGGGTTCGTGTTCCTGCCGCGGCAGATTCCGCACGAGTTCCGGTCGGTCGGCGGTCCGGCCACCGGATTGCTGATCGTGACCCCCGGCGGTCTGGACGAGTACTTCGCCCAGCTGCACGCGGCCCTGGCTGGACGTGCCGATGCTGCCGAGATCAGGGCGATCCAAACGGCCTTCGGCATCGTTCTGTCCTAGACACGATCCCTCCGACCGTGCCTGCTCCCGCAGGCGGCGCGGTCTGGCAATCCCCGTTAGCCCGGAGCGAGCGCGTTCCGAGCTGCACGTGCGCATGGCCGCCTTTTCCACCGCTCATACTGCCGCTGCGTCGGCCGTCGACAGTCCCGCCACCCCCAGGCGGCGGCGGCGAGTGCGTCGCCTCCACACTGTCCCGCCGCGCGATCAAGCGAGTGAGCGGGGAGGGCTGTGCGACCCCAGATCGGCGACATAGTCGTCTACTTCGGCGAGGGGCACGGGCCTCTGGCATGCGCTATTTGCGCAGTGATCTGAAGCTCGCGCGCATCTCTTCTGAGAAGAGTTGCGGCTGTTCCCAGGCCGCGAAGTGGCCGCCTCTGTCGAGCCTGTTGTAATGGATGAGGTTGTGGGGATACGCACGCTCTGCCCAGCTCCGCGGGGCTTGATAGAGCTCGTCGGGGAAGACGCTGATCGCGAACGGGATGGAGATGTCCTTGGCGTCGAAAAAGGCCGCCTTGTTCTCCCAGTAGAGACGGGCCGCCGAGACCCCGGTATTCGTCAGCCAGTAAAGCGTGATGTTGTCGAGGATGTCGTCTCGCGTCAGATCGCCGGGCAGGCGTCCCTCCAGGATCTGCCCAATCAGCCCGGGCTGGCCGGTGCCGTCGCCGTGGTCGATCGCGAACGCCGCGAGATCAATGGGCGAGTCCGCCAGGCCGTAGAGCGTCTGGGGGCGCGTCGCCATGATCTGAGCGTAGGCAACATGCTTCGCATAGAAGGCGCTCAACTGGTCGTAGGCGCGCCGCTCCTCGTCCGACAGGCCGGACGGCGGCGGCTCGCCACGCAGGTAGCCGCTCACCTCCGGCGGCGCGGTGCCGGGCATGTTGGAGTGGATCCCGAGCAGCTCTGGAGCGGCCTGCTGACCCATCTGCTGCGTGACGGCGGCACCCCAATCGCCGCCCTGCGCCACAAACTGGGTGTATCCGAGGCGCTTCATCAGCACTACCCAGGCACGTGCGATGCGGGCGGGATCCCAGCCGGTGGTGGCCGGCTTGGCAGAGAACCCGTGGCCCGGCAGCGAGGGAATCACCAGATGGAACGCGTCCGCCCCGCTCGCTCCATGCGCCGTGGGATTGGTGAGCGGCTCGATGATCTTCAACTGTTCGATGATCGAGCCAGGCCACCCATGTGTGACGATCAGCGGCAGCGCGTCCTCGTGCTGGGAGCGGACGTGGATGAAATGAATGTCAAGCCCGTCGATCTCGGTTATGAAGTTCGGTAGGGCGTTCAGTTTCCCCTCGCACTTGCCCCAGTCGTAGTCCGTCCCCCAGTAGCCTGCGAGTTCCTGCATCATCGCGAGCGGCATGCCCTGCGAGTCGTCGGTGACCGTCTCGCGCTCGGGCCATCTAGTCGCGTTTACGCGCCTCCGCAATTCGCTAAGTTCCGCTTCCGGAAAACCGACCTGAAACGCGCGAACAGTGGTGTTGTCGCTGCTCGTGTGCTGCGTGCTCTCGGTCATATGGCTACGTCCCTCCGTCCCCTGGCCAAGACGCCAGTCGTGCCGGGCCCCATGCTGATCTGCCGATGGTGTCCATGGTCGCAAGGCAGCGTGTGGTCTGGTGTCCATGGTCGCAAGGCAGCGTGTGGTCTGCACCGGGCAAGTCCCTGGTCTCTACCCGGCCTCTTACGGCTGCCCACCCACAAGCACGTCTAATTGAGCGAGCGTGCCAGCGCCAGGACCGCTGACTCGAAGCATTCGAGTGGCGCATGCGCGACGCCGGCTCCGATCTGGCCGACACCATCGGTCGCATGGAGGATGCCGGTATTGATCATTGGCGCGGTCTGCGTTTCGACCACGGCGCAGGCGTCGATGCCTAGCGGGGATCCGCGGTGTTCGAGCAGCGGCAGCGTAAACCGGGTGCTCCGGCCTGCGCACACGGTCTCCATGACCTGTGACGTGGCGATCGCGTCCTGCACCGACCCGCCGAGGAAGGCCGCGACGGCAGGCGACGCCGCAGCCGCCGCTCCGCCCAGGCCAATGAGCTCAAGCACCGCGCTGTCACCGATGTCGGGCGCAGCGAACTCCTCGCTGAACCCGGAGTGATAGAGCGCATTGCCCACCAGCGGTGCGGGCTCGACGAACTCCTCCCCCCCAGTCCCGGCAAGCCTGATCCCGAAGGTCGTGCCGTTGCGCGACATCCCGACGACGATGCTCGAGCCAGGGACGTCGTACGCCGCCATCAGCACAGCCTTACTCCCGGCCATGGCGATGTTGAGGAAGAACAGGTGGTTACTCGAAAGGAACCGAGCGGCCTCGACAACGTCCGGTGACTCGACCTTCACCAAGTGCGGCAGCAATATCCGCCAGAGCAGGTTGGTGGTCGCCTGGGATCGCATGTGCATCTCATCGCCCATCTGGAGGCCTTGGGCGACCAGGGCGAAGACGTCGATCGGTCCGCACGACTGGAGCGCGTCGTTGAGCACCGGCGCGACCACGTCGCGGATCAGCGCGAGCCGGTCGATCGCCTCGGGTGAGTCCACGCCGAGCCACGCGGCACGTCCGGGACCTTGATTGATTGCAGAGAAGGCTCGGGTACCCCCTGGCTCGTTATCGATGACGACGACAGGAGCGCTTGGGCCGATCGCAGTAGCCATCGGAAGGACCGTGTCGTGCGCGTTCGCCGGCGCCAGCCGCACCGTGCCGTCGCCGACGAGCTTCGGCACCTCGGCGATGTTGCTTGCCCATCCCTCGGAGACCGCGGCCGCGCTGACGGAACGGCGCAATGGATCGCACATGTCCGCCCAATCGATGGCTGGGCCGCTGTGCAGAACGATCGGAGCTGCAAGCCCTGGTACTACGCTGTCGGCGCGAGAGATGCCGACGAGCATCGGCGTTCCGGCGTTGAGTCGGCGCAGAACCTCTGCGTTCGCCGCGGCCACCTGGTCGTGGAGGCGGCCGGCGAGCTGGGTCAGCGCCGCTACGAGCTCTGGTCGACCACCGGCAGGGATGCGCCACTCGACATCCACGACATCTGTGCCTTGTTCGCGTACCGCGTCGGCAAACAGCGACAGCCCGACGTTGACGACCTTCACGTCGGTCGGCAGCGTGGCCGGCTCGAGCGCGCTACCGTCCATGACTGTGCGACTGACGGCGGTGTGGCAGGGCGGTTACCACATACAGACAGCGGTGCGCGGTTTCGAGGTCGTGGTCGACGAACCGCCCGAGGCCGGCGGCGAAGACCACGGTCCGATGCCCACGGAGTTGTTTCTTGCCTCGCTTGCCGCGTGTTTCGCCGCATCGGTGGCGCATGCAGCGCGCAAGCTGGAGGTTGCGCTGCCCGACCTGACTGTAGAGGCCGACGGAAGCTACACCGGCCTGCGTTTCTCTGCGCTGCGGCTGTCCGTGCGGTCCACCCTCCCCAGGAGCCAGCTCGAGCCGCTCATCGAGCGTGCGCGGAACTACTGCTATGTATCCAACACGCTGCTCACCACCCCGCAGCTCGACGTCGTCATCGCGGACTGACCGCATGGTCGGCCACCTCCTCGGCCTGTCGGATCAGGGTGAATTCGGTGTCCGAGAACGCTGCCGTGAGTGCCTTGGTCCGATCCGCCATTGCAAGCGCCTCCTGCCGGCAGTGCTCCGCCATGCCGCGAACGACTGCCGGTGCTGCACCGCCGGGCGCCACCCGCGTCTGTACGACCGCCCGAGGGTCGACCACGCTGGACAGATCGCTTCCAGACAGGCCGAGTGGTCGGCCGATCTGCTCGACAGCGGCGGCGTCGAGCAGCTCACCGGTGAGGTCGACGCCACGCAGTCCCTGTGCGCTGGCGGCCCGGACCGCCCGCCCGACGACGAGGTACGCCGTCCGGTAGTCGACATTGCAGGTCAGCATGACATGCTCGGCGAGGTCGGTTGCCTGGGAGAAGCCGCCAAGCAGCGCCTCCCACATCCGTTCCGGGTGGACCTCGAGACTCGATATGACGCCCGCCATGAGCCGGGTCACCCGGCCGGCCAGATCCACTGCCCGGGGCACCTCCCCGTAAGCGAAGATCAGGTTGTCGCTCCGCGCCGACGGTGTCTTCGCAACGGCCAGGAATCCTGACAGCCGACCGATCAGGACGCCGCCTGCGCCGCGAACAATAGCGACTGCGTACGGGTTGCGCTTCTGAGGCATGAGCACGCTGGCGCGGGTGTACGGGCCGGCGAGATCGACGAAGTCGAACTCCTCACTCGCCCAGATCTCCAGATCCTCGGCCAGCTTGCTCTGGCTCGCGACCAGGCTGGCAGCCGACGCGAGCAGGCTGACCAGTCCGTCGAGCTGCCACATCGCATCCCTGGTGTGCTCGATCACAGCGGGAAAGCCGAGCAGTCTCGCGACGTGATCCCGGTCAGCGAGCAGGCGGCTGCCATTCACGCAGCCCGCTCCTCCCGGTGACTGGTTCACCCAGTCCAGCCCGTCGAGCAGTCGCTCGGCGTCGCGCAGGGCCGGATATGCGAACGAGAGCACATAGTGGCCGAACGTCGACGGCTGCGCCTGCTGCAGGTAGGTCTGATCAGGCATCCAGGTCTCGGCATGCCGGCTCGCCACTTCGGCGACCGATGCCGCGAACTGGGCGGCATCCCCAGCGAGGTCCGCTACAAGCCGACGCAGCAGCAGTCGCAGGGCGATCCGGGCAGCCTCGCGGCGCGGCCGACCGGCATGCAGCCAGCCCGCGTCGTCCCCGAGCCGCTCGACGAACCACCGCTCGCGGCAGTTGTAGAGCTCGCCGTAAGCGGGGTCGTACGGGAATTCCTCCGCCGGGATCCTCAACGACTCCAGGCCGGCGCCAAGCAGTCGGCGAAGCGGTTCGGCACGGACGACGCCTCGAGCGTGCAGATCCAACAGATGTGCCAGGTCGGCGAGCCCGAGCTCGCGATGCAGCAGCGGCGCGTCCGCGACCTCGAGCGCGAAACCGGCGGCGATCAGCTCGGGTGCCGGTGCCTCCCCGGCCGGACCGCGTGTCTTGGTCATCCCGCTAGTGTCGCGTGTCCGAGGTCCTTTGACGGTGGCCGGAGGACCGCTGGATGCATCGCAAGGCCGCAAGGGGCCCGGCGTACTGGAGGTACGTGGGCGACTGAGAACGCAGCCAGGCGCCAGCGGGACCGGGCCACCGCAAAGAGACTTTGGACACGCGACACTAGGACTCCTTGGCGAGCATGGTGAGGTGGGCCAGCCCCGCAGCGTGGCCGCCGGTATGCCAGAACACAATCGGTCCAGGCAGCTGCGGATTCGCTAGCAGGGTGCCCATCGCCTTTGCCGAGAACACCGGGTCGAGCAACAGACCCTCGGTCGCGGCTGCGAGTTCGGCCGCGCGCTCGCCCTCGTCGGAGGCGAGACCATAGCCGGGTCCGCGGGCGTCCATGACGTCGACGCCCGCGTCACCGGGTGGGTCTAGGCCGCGGTGTTCTGCGGCCGCGCGAGCCAGCTCGAGCACTCGTGTCGCGGTTTCCTCTGGAGGGCGGCTTACGGCAGCCGCGACAACGCGCCAAGGGTGGCGACCGCCGGCCGTGGACGCCACCAGGCCGGCAGCCGTGCCGCCTGACCCCGCCGCCACCAGCACTGTTGCGGGCCGGGCACCGATTGCAGCCAGCTGATCGGCAAGCTCCTGACCCGCATCGACATAGGCGAGTGCGCCAGCCACGGTGGCTCCACCACGCGGCATGACGTAGGGCCGTCCGCCGCTCGCTAGCACGTTCGCGGCAACCTGCTCGAGCACTTCATCGACCGAGGATCGGTCGGCGTTGCCGGTGAACCTCACCTCGGCCCCGTGCCAGCGCACGAGCGCGAGGTTGGGGTGTACGGGCCCGCCGTCCTCGCCGTAGAGCACGATGACGCAGCGCAGTCCGGCGACGCGGGCCGCGGCGGCCGCGGCAGCGCAGTAGTTCGACGCCGGTCCGCCGCCGGTGACGAGCGTGTCGGCGCCGGTGGCCATCGCGTCCGCGACCAGCCGCTCGAGCGGGCGAGCCTTGTTGCCCGCGAGCATGAACCCGGTGAGGTCGTCACGCTTGACCCAGATCTCCGACCGCCCGAGCGATCGCGCAAGCCGCTCGGCGCGCATCAGCGGCGTCGGGAGCATGGCTAGGGGGAATCGCGCGGTCACGAGGGCCACCGCTCAGGTTCGTGCTCACGTGCGGCGCGGCCGCGCCGGACAACCGCATCGACCATCTCTCCTGCGGTGCCGGCGTAGGGCGTGGCGAGCGCTTGCTCTAGCGCAGGATCCAGCAGATCCGCCGCACGCAGCGCCTCGACCAGCGTCAGTCGACGCTCCCGTCCGGCTCCCACCGCCTCTTGGAGCAGCTGCTGGGCGCGGTGCTTCCCTAGCCGCGGGGCGAGCAGCGTCAGCGCCCGTTCCGAGCCGCTGTACGGGCCCAGGTTGTCGCGCATAATGTCCACGTTTACCTGGAGCCCCTTCACGAGGGTGAGCGCGAAGGACAGCGCGGCACCGGTCAGTAGGCAGGCGTCGGGCAGTGCGACCCACTCGGCCTTCCAGCCACGGCCGTCTCGCTCGTGCTCGGCCACCATGCCCTCCACGAGGACGGAGGCTGAGGAACGGACCAGCCGGGCAAGGGTGGCGAGGTGCTCACTGGCCTCCGGGTTCCGCTTGTGCGGCATGGTGATGCTGCCGACGGTGCCTGCCGGCGCTGGCTCTTGCAGTTCATCGATCTCCGGACGGGCGAGCTGGTAGACCTCAGTGCCGATCTTGGCGAGCGTGGCGGTTACCAGTGCGAGCAGCGCTCCGAACTCCGCCACGCGATCGCGTGAGGAGGTCCAGGAAACCAGCGGGTCGGCCAGCCCAAGACGTGCGCAGAACCGCGCCCGAAGCTCGAGACCGAGATCGTCATAGAAGGCAAGGTTGCCGACAGAACCCGCCAGCTGCCCGACGATCCACCGCGGCGCACCCTCGCGCAGTCGATCAAGGTGGCGGCGGATCTCGTCGGCCCAGCCCGCCGCCTTGAGACCAAAGGACGTCGGCGACCCCGTCTGCCCATGGGTTCGCCCGGCGACCACCGTGCCACGGTGGTCCTGGGCGAGCTCGAGCAACCGTGCTTCGATCAGCCGTAGATCGTGCCAGAGGATGCCGCAAACAGTCCGGATCGCCGTGGCCGTCCAGGTGTCTGTGATGTCCTGCACCGTGGCGCCGTAATAGACCCACTCGCGGGCGTCCTCCGGCAGCTGGTGCTGCAAGGCCACGATGAGTCCAAGAGTGGAATGCGATGTACGCCGCGTCTCAGCTGCGATGAGATCGAGGTCGAGCGCATCGATGTGGGCTTCGGCCGCAATGGCCTTCGCTGCCGCGGCAGGGATGATGCCAAGCTCGGCCTGAGCGTCACCAAGCGCGACCAGCACGTCGAGCCAGCCCTGCAACTTTGCCCGCTCGGCGAAGACCGCGCGCAGCTCGTCGGTGCCCCACAGGTGCCCGTGTACTTCGCTATCAATCAGCGGTGGTGCCATGGATCCCCCCATCGCTGATCAGGTCGGAGAGCGCGGTCCGGATCAGAGAGAGCGAAGCGCCCCAGGGGACGACGGCGAAGCCGGCCGTGCGGTCGTACCGCTCCTCCTCCAGCAGACAGCACCGGGTGAGGGTCGGAGTGCTCATCGCCGCGCGGTCAGTCGTGGCGAGCAGGCGCGGGCACATTTCAACCGACGGCGCGTCCCGGTGATAGAACCAGCGATGGATCTCCCGCGAGCGGGCGCACCCGACGAGCACCCAGTCTTCGTCGGGCGGCCGTTCGTCGAGATAGGCAGTGTGGGCTCCCAGAGCAAGCCCGGAGCCACGGCACGGGAACAGGTAGCTGTCCGTCCGGTGGGTTCCCGCCAGGTCGGTGAGGTCGATGACATTGGGGACAAGCTCAACTGGAGGCAGGTCGTCGGCGACGTCGAGGACCGCCTGAGCCTGGTCAACCAGCTTCGCGGGGTAAGGCGGAGCCACATCGACAATGCGAACGCGCGCAGGTGTGGGATCGAGCAAAAAGCTCACGTGGCCGTAGCGGCCGGCCACGATGACACACCGCGCGCCGGGGGCGTGCTCGCGGGCCGCGCGAGCGAGCTGGCTGGGTACGCTCGTGTCGACGTCTGGCGCGTCAACCCAGGTCGTCTCCTCTGGAAGCGCGAGCACGTCCACCTCGACCACCGGGGCGAACAGCGGCCTCTCGTCGGCCTTGGTGACGGCGGCGACCGCAGCATCACCGGCTGACCTCATGACAACGAATCGGGTGCGACGGTAGACCTCCCGGCCGATGAGGTATCGGCGCACTGTCTCGACCGACAGCTCGTGGTCCACCGTCGTGAGGCTGACCTCGCGGTAGCGGTCGGGCATGAGGTTCGTCATTGCGACGAGTCCCCAGCCGCTCGGCCGGCCACGGGTGAAAACGTATCCGCGCGTAGTCCCAGGCGCAGCGTCTCCACACCGAGCACTTCGGCCGACGCGATGTTGCCAAGGCTCACCTCGCTCCCGAGGCTGCGCAGCAGCCACACCTGCTGGTCGCGGCGCGGAGCCTCAAAGATCAGCTGTTCCACTCCGACCGCATCTGTTAGCGCGGACACGAGCTGGCTGCGCACCCGCCCATCGGGCTCATACAAACCGACGCTGCCGCTCTCTCGGCCTTCGATAACCACCCACCTGGCGCCGGCCGACAGGTCCGCCCTCGCTTGCTTCGCCCATTGGTGGGACGACACGGGAGCTTGCGGATCCTTGGAGCCGACCTCGGCCAGAACGGTGAAGCGGCTGGCTGCCGTCTCGACAAGTGCCCGCTTCTCCACGGCCGGCATGCCCACGGTGCCGTTCGAAACCTCCACGCAGTCAAACCCGCAGTCCGCCACCCATGCCAGGCAGTCCGCGGAGCGCCCCTGCGCCCATGCGATCTCGAGCAGGGTCCCGCCTGGGCAGGCAAGCACCTGCCACTTGCGAAGGAGAGCGACCTTCTCCGCAACGGTGTCGTCGAGGTAGGCGACCCCCCAGCCGAACTTCCAGATGTCGACATACTGAGCGCACATGGCGAGCAGTGCACGGACCTCGTCGATCGGCAGGCCTTTGTCGAGCACGTGGGTCAGCCCGGCCGTCCGTGGCTTACGGCTTCGGGCCGGCAGGTCGAGGAATGCTGCCTGCGGCACTTTTCCGATCGTAAATGCGCGTCTATTTTGGTGCAACGTGGCCCTCTCGCCGGCAGACCTCGCCGCCTTGGTTCGAAGCCATCCCGGCCTTCGTGGTAAGGCGGCGATCGGCCTGGTGCGCGAGGTGCTCGGACCCACGGACTGGCTGACTGGACCGGGCGATGATGCCGCGGTCGTCGCCGACTGCGGGGGGCGTACCATCCTCGCCGGCGGGGAGGCCGTCTGGCCGCCGCTCGTGGCCGCGGACCCCTTCGGCGCGGGAGTCGCGGCGGTTCTCACCAATGTCAACGACCTGGCTGCAATGGGCGCACGCCCCAAGGTGATCCTCGACACGGTCATTGCGGACGCAAGCGTGGCACGCGAGGTCCTCGGCGGGATCGCCTACGCGGCCCGGCTCTACGACGTGCGCGTCGCCGGAGGGCATCTGACCGTGCGCGATGGTCAGCCCGCGGTTTCCGCATTCGGGGTCGGCGAAGCCATCGCCGTGCTGTCGACACAACACGTGGCACCGGGGCTCGATCTCCTGCTCGCCTGCTGCCTGGAAGGGACGATGCGGGCGGACTTCCCCTTCTTCACGTCCCTGGAGGAGCGCGGAGATCGACTGGCCGGCGACGTCCTGACGCTCGCCGCCACCGCCGAAGCGGGGGAGGCGGTCGCGGCCAAGGACGTGAGCATGGCCGGCCTGGTGGGTTCGCTCGCCATGCTCCTCGAATCGCGGGGCGCGGGAGCCACGGTCGACCTGGACGCCCTCCCTCGCCCCGCCCGAGTCGACCTCGGGCAGTGGCTCGTGTGCTTTCCCGCATTCGCCTTCCTGCTGTGTGTCCCGCCGGAGCGAGTCGAAGCTTGTGCGGCCAGGTTCCACGCCCGTGGGTTGGCCTGCGCGCGGATTGCGACGCTCGACGACACAGGGCTGGTACGCCTGCGCGGCGGAGCTGAGGTCGCAACTGTGCTCGATCTCACCAAGGAGCCGGTCACGGGCCTACGAGGCCCCTGATTCCGCTCCAAGCGCGATCGCCATCTGCTGGTGCATGACGCCGACGTACGGTGCAGGTTCGCCGATCGGATGCCAGCCCAGAGCAGCGAAGAAGCGCACGTTAGGGAGCTGGATGTAGGCGATCATCCGGTGACCACCTCGCTCTCCGGCGGTCTTCACGGCATACCGGACCAGCGGAGCGCCGAGGCCGTGCCGGCGGAACGCCGGCAGAACCGCCAGGCGGTCGCCTTTCCACAGGCCCTGGTCGCCAAGCGGATAGAGCCGCACGGTGCCGCCAGGGACATCGCCGACCATGCCGAGCACATGCAGCGTGGCCGGGTCCTCGTCGTGCTCGTCCCAGTCGCCACCGTCGAACAAGTGCTGCTCCACGACGAAGACCTGCCGGCGGATCGCGTGGTGTACCTCGGCCTCGGCCGGGTTCGCGACGACCCGGCACACCACGTCAGCGGATGTCGACGAGGGGGAGGCTTCGACGCCCGTCGTGGTCAATGGATCGCTCCAGCGCGGTCATTGCCGAGCACGCCTGGCAGCGGGCGCACCCGGCGCGGACATTCCAAGAGCCGAGGCCCCGCTCGACGAGATAGGGGACTACCCGGCGATAGACGGACTCCATGGAGGTGGCGTCCGGCGGCAGCAGGTCGCCCATCGGCGTGCCCGGCACCGGACGCAGCGGAACGACGAACGGATAAACCCCGACGTCGATCGCTTGCCGACAGCCCGCCACCGTCAGCTCGATGTCCTCACCCATGCCGAGGATCACGTAGGTCGAGACCTGCCCCCAGCCGAACACATCGACCGCCCGCTCCCACGCCCGGAAGTACCCGTCGACTCCGGTACGGGCCTTCGCCGGCGCGACCCGGGCGAGCACCTGAGGGTCGAAGGACTCGATGTGCATGCCGACCGAGTCGGCACCCATCGCGTGCACCTCGTCAAGGACGGACAAGTCGTCTGGCGGTTCGAATTGGACCTCGACCGGAAGTCCGCTGGCCTGCTTGATCGCCTTCGCGCAGCGACCTATGTAGAGCGCGCCCTTGTCGTGACCATGCGTGGTGCCAGTTGTGAGAGTCACGTCGACGGCACCGTCGAGGTCGCGAGCGGCGACGGCAACCTCAGCGAGGTGCTCTGGCCGCTTCACTGGAATCGTCCGACCGGCCTGCAGTGAAAGCTCGATCCCGCAAAACCGGCACACATCATCCGTGCCCCAGTACATGCATGTCTGGATGACCGTGCTTGCCACCGAGTCGAGGTGGAGCAGCGCGATTTGCCAGTAGGGGATGCCGTCCTCGGTGGTCAGGTCGTAGTAGCGTGGCCGGCTCGTCCGGCGCGCGGAGGCCACCCGTTCGCCGTCGCGGTAGATGCCGTACGCCTCTTCATCCTCGGCGCGCAGCGTGAACGGCGACTGGGCGACGAACGGGGCAGCAACCGGCACGGTCACCGCCACGCCTTCAACCCACAGCATTCCGGCGTCGGCCGGACCAGCGCCGCCACGGCGGGACTCCAACGGTTCTTGCACCTGCAAGCCGAAGCTCTGCAGGTCGGCCAGCAGACCGGCCAGCTGGGGGGTCAGTGGCGAGGCCTCAGCCGAGTCGGTGGCCATAGAGCGCCTCGAAGTTGGCGTGGAACACGCGGTCCTTGAGGTCTTCGCTCACCGGCACACCTTCGATCTTGTAGAACTCACCCCAGAAGTCGCTCCACGGCTCGTCCGACGCGAACAGGACGCGGTCCGCACCGACACCGCGGCGTTCGATCTCGGTGAGCAACCATCGCGGCCCGAATCCCACCGTCCACGTCGTGTCGGCGTAGACGCGGTAGCCCTGCTCGACCCAGTCAAGGAACTTCGGGACCAGCTTGATATGGCCACTGGCGCCGCCACCGAAGTGAACCAAGTAGATCTTGATCCGCTTGCCGTATTTCTCGATGAGCGGGACGAAGTTGTTGAGATCGGACGCGCCGCCGGGGCTGGTGTGGAAGTGGAAGACGAGATCGTGCGACTCGGCAGCGGAGAAGCAGGCCTCGGCGATCTCGGTGGTCGCCTCGTCCCACGCCCCCGGGTCAGGCGTCCCCCCGAGAAGGAAGGTGGTCTTCAACGCCACGATGCCGCGCTCGCCGGCGTGCTTGAGTGCCTCGAGGGTGAGCTCGCGGTTCTGTGGGCGGAATGAAACCCACAGCGCGCCCGCAAGCCGATCGCTCGACGTGACTGAGTCGAGCACAAGCTGGTTGAGCTCGAACGGCTGGCTCTGCACTGGGATGCCGTAGTTGGAGATGACGAGGCCGCGTTCGACGCCCAGCCTGTCTAGATGAGCGATGTAGTCGGTGGTCGACGCGAACTCGTAGACCGTCGGCTTTACCGGTTCGGCGAGGTCATAGAACTTCCACGCCTGCATCTCGCCAATGTGGCTGTGACCGTCAATGACCGGTCGCCGCAGTTTGTCCGTGGGCATGCCGTCACCCCAAACACTTTGGCGAATGAGTCTCCACCATAGTGAAAACTCGCACTCCCGCAGTGATCGTGTCAAGAGAAGCGCGAAGGGAGCTTGCCGGTGCGGCGCAATGTCGCGATGGCGCTCTGCCACTCGTCCCGCGCCGGGTATGTCTGCGAGCCGGTTACCGGCTCAGCGTCATGCACCCAGTCGCCGGTAGCTGGATCGAGTTGGACAACCTCGACCGCGAAGACTGGGCCGCCGGTCGATGGATCCGGGCTGACCGAAACGTGCATGCCGAGGCCGTCGGTGCGGCGCATCTCCAGGCGACGGTAGGGAGCGAGCGGAGCGAGGTCGAGACGACCGGTCTCGAACAGCACGACCCAGTCTTGGCTGGCGGCCGCGGCTTCGCGGATACGCTGCTTGGCCTGCTCACGCTGGCCGGCTGCCCGAAGGTCGCGGTGGCGGATGTTGAAAGCGGCACCCGCGATCAGTCCGAGATCGACGCCCTCGGTGCTAACCCCGGTGTCGCGTACGACATCCGCGACCAGCTGTGCGGACGTGCCGAATGCGGCCGCGAGCTCATCGACGCTTCCGATCCCCCCTAGCCGATCGACAACCGCGCGTACCAATGTCACCGCCGAGGCGTAGGCCTCTGGGCGGACCAGCACCACCGGGTAGAGCTTGTCCTCGGCCGCTTGCCAGCGGCGAGCCAGCTCGTCGAGGGCGACCGGCTCATCGGAACCGGATGTCACGGTCACATCGTGGGCCCCGGCGCCCCGCGGCGTCCAGCCGGCCTGCCGCGGGATTGCCCGGCCCCGCCCCGTACACTATCCTCTACGTGCCGTCCGCTATCGGTAATGGAGCGGCATGACCATCGTCATGGCCCTAGGTGGCAACGCGCTCATTCGTGCGGGTGAGCGCGGCACCGCGCAGCAGCAACAAGCCAACGCCGATCGCATCGCCGACGCGGTCGCGGCAGTGTGGCGACACGACACGAAGATCGTGGTCACTCA
>DATBRJ010000107.1:0-7164 GCA_036560395.1 Actinomycetes bacterium
TCGCGGTAGCGCTGGATCGTTTCCGCGCCACGATCGGCCGCGAAGTAGGAGATGCCGCCGTAAACGTGCGCGACCGGGTAGAGCCGGAACTCCAGCGCCGTCACGACACCGAAGTTGGCGCCGCCGCCGCGCAGCGCCCAGAGGAGATCGGGGTGCCTGTCCGCAGTAGCGGTAACGAGCCGCCCGTCTGCTGTCACTACCTCAGCGCGCACGACGCTGTCGGCGGCGAAGCCGAACTTGCGCGACAGCCAGCCGACGCCACCGCCCAGTGTGAAGCCCGTAACGCCGACCGATGGCGCCGAGCCGGACAGCGGGACAAGACCGAACGGCGCGGCAGCAGCGATCACCTGGCTCCACCGCGCGCCTGGGCCGACCCTGGCGATCGCCCGATCTGGGTCCACTAGGACCGAGGCCATCCCGGCGGTCTTGAGAAGGATGCCGCCATCTGACGGCACATAGGTCCCGTGGCCGGTCGCCTGGACGGCGAACGGGAGGCAATTTTCGCGGGCCGCGACCACGGCTGCCCGCACGTCGGCCGGCCCGGCCGCTTCGACGACCATCGCCGGACGCGGATCGATCGCAGGGGACAGCGGCCGACGCCGCTCGTCGTAGCCGTGATCGCCCGGTAGATATACCGCACCACCGATGACGCCACCCAACCGGCGAGCCACAGCATCTCGTGCTGAATCGCTGATCAGAAAGTCGGTCGGGTAGGACTGCTTCTCAAAGCCCTGCTGGCTCATTGCTGTGCTCCCTGGGTCGGGCTCGGTCACATTGGAGACCGCTGGCCGCGCCCAAACTCATCGGTAGCGGCCGAAGAACCAGAGGACACCTGCGCTAGACGTCCATGGTGAGCGCGATGCGCATGTCGTCGCCCACGTTCCCGGTCACGCCCATCGCCCACTTCTGGTCGAAGCACCTGTTCTCGGCGAGCCGCGCCCGCTATGCTGCTCAAGTCCTGTGCAGATGCAAGGGCAAATGCACGTGCAGCTACAATCTGTAATCGAGCACGACATGGCTGTTCCGCTTGAGGACTAGCCCGCTCGAGGACTAGCACAGAAACCGCCGAGGACCGGCGACATCGGGGGGAGGTGATGATGGCAGTCCCCCAGCCAGAGACGACGGGTTCGACCGTGCGGCGGATCTTGCTCGGTGGTCAGCTACGTCGCCTTCGCGAGGCTGCAGGCATCAGCCGCGCAGATGCCGGTTACACCATCAGGGCCTCCGAGTCCAAGATCAGCAGGATGGAACTCGGACGGGTGAGCTTCAAGGAACGTGACGTCATCGATCTGCTCACCCTCTATGGCCTCGACGACGAAGCTGAACGGCGAGACCTGATCGCACTCGCGCGGGAGGCCAACCTCCCCAGCTGGTGGCACAACTACAGCGATGTGATGCCCAGCTGGTTCCAGGTGTACGTCGGCCTCGAGGGTGCCGCGTCGCTCATCCGTACCTACGAGGTCCAGTTCGTGCCTGGGCTCCTGCAGACGGCTGATTATGCGCGAGCGGTCACGAGGCGTGGTCAGCCGAGCCTGGCCGAAGAGGACGTGGAGCGGAGGGTTGGCCTTCGGCTCAGCAGGCAACGGGTCCTGAGCCGGTCAGAGCCCGCTCGGCTATGGGCGGTCATTGACGAAGCTGTCCTGCGGCGGCCGATCGGTGGAGCGCAGGTGCTCCGCGACCAGCTCGAGCACCTCGTCCTCAAGTCGAAAGAGCCGAACATCACGCTGCAGGTCTTGCCGTTCCGGGTTGGCGGCCACGCGGAGACCGGCGCATTTACCCTGCTCCGATTCCCCGAGCCTGACCTCTCCGACATCGTCTACGTCGAGCAGCTCACAAGCGCGCTCTATCTCGACAAGCCCGAGGACGTTGATCGGTACCTCGAGGCCATGGACCGGCTCAGCGTCGACAGCGAGCCGCCAGAGCAGACCCCCAGCATCCTCGAGACGATCTTGCGTGAGGGCTAGATGGTGTATTTCACGAACGGCGTGCCCGCGGCGGCGATGCACAACGTCCACTGGCAAAAGAGCCAGCGCAGCAACTCCCAGGGAAATTGCGTGGAGCTCGCCCAGCTGCCGACCGGCGAGACCGCACTACGGAATTCAAGGCATCCGGGTGGACCCGTCCTCATCTTCACCCGTGCAGAGATCGACGCACTCATCGAAGGAATGAAGAACGGAGAGTTCGACAACCTCATCGACTGATTCAAGGACTCGTCCGCTTGGAAGTCACCCCTCGCCGGCAAATGTGAACGGGGGTCGGTGAATGGTGACACGGACCTGAGATAGACGCGGCGCTGCCGGCAGGTATCTGCCGGCAGCGGATCGAACATGCCAGGGCTAACGCTTGCGTCCCACGGCGGCGTAGGCGTAGGCACCGGCGCTGTCGTCTACGAATGGCCCTGCGGGCCGCCACTCCGTCACCGGGGCGACTCCTGGCTGGAGGAGCTCCAAGCCGGCGAAGAACTTCTCCACTTCCGCGTGGTTACGCGCCACGACCGGAGTGCCTTCAGCATTGCTGGCCGCGACCAAACCAGCGACCTGGACGGGGTCGGAATCGGCCGTCAGATGTGTGATCGCGAGGCAGCTCCCCGACGGCAGCGCGCCCATCAAGGTCGAAACCAGGCCATATGGATCTTCGGAGTCGCTGATGAACATCAGCACGGCCAGGAGCATCAGCCCGACCGGCTGGTCGAGGTCGAGCGTCTTGCCGAGCGCAGGACTCGCGAGGATTGCGGCCGGATCACGCAGGTCAGCGAGCATGAGCCCGGTCTGGCCGTTCCCTTGTTGTGACATCAGGGCACGCCCGTGCGCGATGACGATCGGATCGTTGTCTACATAGAGCACCCGTGCGTCTGGCACTGTCTCCCGGGCGACCTCATGGGTATTGCGCGCCGTAGGAAGCCCGGCGCCGATGTCGAGGAACTGGCGGATCCCTTCCTCCCGCGCCATGTAGTCCACCGCGCGACCGAGGAAGGCGCGGTTCGCCCGAACCTTCGCAGGCATGATCGGCACCCACTCCATGATTGACTGAGCGAGCGCCCTGTCGGCGGCGAAATTGTCCTTGCCACCAAGCCAATAGTCGTAAACCCGCGACGAATGAGGCACGCTCGTATCGATCGTCTGCGACAGCACCTCGAGCTCCGCGTGCCTACTATCGGTGTGCACCAACGCCAGGCCCTCCCTAGCCGATTCGGACCAAAGACGTATAGAGGCTAGTACGGTGCCCGGAACTCGGCGATCCGAACCCGGCAGATCACCGAGCCCAGGTACGCAGGGGCATCGGCCTCGAGCGATAAGTCGCCCACTGCGGGTGACCCGCGGCAAAGCCGGTGGCGCGACGATCCCCTAAGTGACAGGCGTTATCGCCAAGCTCATGGAGTGGGCCGAGCAGACGTTTCCTGGCCGGTGTTTGCGACGCTTTTTCGCGATCAACGGCACGATGTTGGCCCTGGTAGTCGCGGCGCAGGCGTTCATGGCATTCATCCCGCTGCTCATCGTCGTCGCTTCCCTGACTCCCGCAGCCGAAACCGCCGGACTCGGGGGGCAGCTCGTCGAGCGGTTCCACCTGACAGGAGACTCCGCAACCGCCGTACGCACGCTCTTCACCCGCCCCCCGGAGTCGGGGGGATCGCTCACGGTCATCGGCGTGGTCCTGCTCCTGGTGTCCGGGCTGAGCCTTTCCCGCGCACTCCAACGTGCATACGAAGCCGCTTGGGGCCTTCCGCGGAGCGTGCGCGGGACCGTGAACGGGGTTGCGGCGCTCACGATCCTGCTCACCGAGATCATCCTGCTCTCCCTGCTCGCCCGACTCCTCCGTGGAGTGCCCGCGGGCTCGGTGGCGACGTTCGTGATTCGTGGCGGGTTGACTGTCCTCGTCTGGCTCGTGCTCCAGCACATGCTGCTCGCCGGCCGGATCTCCTGGCGCCTCCTGCTCCCAGGTGCGATCTTGGCCGCAGTCGGCCAGCAGGTGCTGAGTCTCTTCTCAGCCGTGTGGATGCCACAGCTGATCGAGCGGAATGCACAGCGCTACGGCGTAATCGGCGTGACATTCGCACTGCTCTCCTGGCTAACCGCGGTCGCTGTCCTGCTCGTGGGTGCAGCCGTAGTCAGCGCGGAGCTGGGACAGAGCCGTCAACGCCAGCTCGATCAGCACCACCTGGCGGAGCAGGCCGAAGAGGTTCCGGCCGACGAGGCCGCCGATGAGGCGCCGCACGGGCCGGCGCGGGCCGAGCAGGGCCCTGGCGGGCAAGCGCCCCCGGCGGATCGCTCCCCTCACGGACCTCCCTAAGTGGCAGCGGCCCAACCCTGGCGTTCCAGATCACCCCGGATGGATGACCCGCGGCAGGCGATACCGCGCCTAGTGTCGCGGGTCCGAGGAGCGTTGACGGTGGCCCGAGGACCTCTGGGCCGGCGTCGTGGCTGAAGGAGGCGCAGACATGACTGATAACCCGA
Source organism: Actinomycetes bacterium (assembly GCA_036560395.1). Taxonomy (GTDB): domain Bacteria; phylum Actinomycetota; class Actinomycetes; order JAKEEW01; family JAKEEW01; genus DASYTV01. The sequence goes on from DATBRJ010000107.1 coordinate 4,452, forward strand.
TTCAGGTGTTCGTCGCAGCGTTCCCCACCGAAGAGGAAGCGGGTGCCGCGCTCAAGGATTTCCGAGCCATGGACCGCGAAGGGTCGGTGAACCTCATCGACGCGGCCGTCGTCGTACGGAAGGCAGACGGCAAAGTGACCTTCGAGGAGACCGCGGATCCGAGCGGTAAGAAGTGGGCGAAGCGCGGTGCCATCGCGGGCGGACTCGTCGGTTTGATCTTCCCGCCCAGCATTATCGCCACAGCGGCGGTCGGCGCGGCAGGCGGCGGGATCTGGGGCAAGGTCCGCGACAAGGGCTTCCAGGACGCCGACCTCAAAGGCATCGGGGAAAGCCTCGAGCCGGGCACGTCGGCCATCATCGCGATCGCGGAGGATCGCATGATCGAGCGGCTGCAACGGGGTCTGCAGGGTTATCAGAACATAGCCCGGCATGCGGTCAGCGCGGAGGCGGCGGCCATCATCGTGGCCGAGGCCGAAGCGGAGACACCTGACTCGACCGAGGGGTCGCCGACGGGCTGAGATCCGCCGGAGATCTGTTAGCGGCTGGACGAACGCCAGCGCGGCCGCTGCGCCCCGGTCGGCCGCTTTACCCGGTCGCCTCGCCGAGATCGTCAGGGGTTCCTGCACCGTTGCCTCTTCCTGCGAGCAGTTCGATGGCGGCGAACGCAAGCACGACGAGCACGGCGAGCAGGAGCGCGACCTTACCGGTGGGGTAGTTCCAGAAGACGTAGGCGAGGCAGGCGATTCCCACGACGGCAATCCGCAGCGGAACGCGGTTGCGGTAGACCCAGGGGTTCCCCCGAGTGCGCGCGAAGAGGCGCCGAAACGCCGCGCGGGTGCTGACCGCAGCCGACGACGGGCCGGAGAGGAATGCCCCTGCCGCGACGATCAACCCGATGACCAGCACGCTGCGCAGGCCAGTGCGGAGGAACCGCACGGTGGTGTCGAAGACGGCGGCCGCCGTCGCTGAGGACACCGATACCGGCAGTCTGTTTAGGTAAACGTGGCGGCCCAGAGCAAGACCGGCTCCCAGAAGCACCATGCTGATGGCGACTCCGAGCCCCGCCCATACCGCGGCGCGCCGGCGATTCTTCGCCGCGATGACACCGCCTGCGAGCAGGACCAGCGTGACGAAGGGCAGGATGTAGCCGAAACGGTCGACGAAACGATAGAGCTTCTGCCCCCTCTTGATGTCCTCTGACTGAATGATGGTGAACTGGAGGTGCAAGTCAGGTATCCGCGCCGCGAGGGTGAATCCGGCGTTGATCAATTGTTGCTTGACTGACAACACGAACGCAGCGAGGTCAAGGGTTACGGTGTCACCCTGCACCGTTACTGCACCTTGCGACTTGCCTGACAGCACGGCCACGAGCTGCTGGTGTGCGACCCGATTCACCGTCTCCCACGCGGTCGCGAACGCGTCGCTCTTGACCACTCGGCTGACTTGATCGTGGATGAAACTGCGCGCTCCGGCCTCGGCGGGGCCGCTCAGCCCGCGTAGAGCATCGGCGGCGCGCGGCGGCAAACCCGCTCCAGCGAGCGCGTCCGCCGTCTCCCTGACCAGGTCCGACACGTCCACGTATTGCATGATCGCGATGGTGATCCGGTTCGTTAGAGCTTCCTGGACGTCCGGGTGGGATGCGAGCGGAGCCATGGTCTCGACATAGCGATCCGTGTCCGTTACCTGGCTCCGCGCCCATACCCCAAGGACGGAGAGCGGAGCCAGCACGCAGCCGAGGACGATGAGTACGCTGGCGACAACCGTTCGCCACCTCATTGCTGAGCTCCGCGTTCGGGCACGTACACCACTTCCGTGCCGGTTACCACATCGAGCAGCCCCCTTCGGCGCTGATCCACAAAGGCAAGCGCCAATCCGATGAGCCAAATCACAACGAAGGCCAGGCCGAGGATGGCGCGCAACAATGCGCGCGGAAAGTGCAGCGGTCTACCCCCCACGCGACGGACCGCGATCCCCATCGCTAATCCGCCGGCTGTCTGGCCCAAGATCCACCAACCCAACGCGAAGTAGAGGGTCGGCAAGAGAGCGAGCACGAAGGAGGTAACCGCGACCAGCCAGCCCGGCGTGTCCCCAAACACCACCTCAGCACCTCCGAGCACCAGGCCAGCCGCGGCCGCCGCCGCGACGATGATTACCACCACGTCGATCGCGACCGCGACCAGTCGCGAGACGACGCCCGCGTAGTCCTCATGGCGCAAGCTCGCGCCGATCTCTGCCGAGGAGCCTGCGGACACCGGCTTCGAGGCTGGTATCTGCTCGTGCACTGCGCCGGCGTACCTCCAATGCCACGTCGTTGATGGCCCCGTGCGCCTGCTCCATCGCAAGCTGGCGCACCTTGGGGTCGTCAACGAGATCATCGATCATGGTCGGCATGACCTCTCCGCGCACCCAGGCGAGCCCATTAGCCGACTCGAGTCTCAGGAATGTGACGGCCTCCATACGCGCCTCCGCAGCGACGGCCCGGCCTCGGACGACCGTGGCGGCGGACCAGTCGGCCATGGCGGAGGTGGCCCTGCGGGCGGGCGCTGTCGCTCTGGCGACCGCAGGCTGCCCGAGGACGGTCTGCAATAGATCGGTGCCCACCCGGGCCGGCCTTTGCGCCGCTGCGACTGCCGAACGAGCGATACGACCCGAGGTGCTGAGAGTGGTGTCCGCGAGCCCGATGGCGTAGGCAGCGGCGACCCCGAGGACAGGC
>DATBRJ010000108.1:0-7295 GCA_036560395.1 Actinomycetes bacterium
TCTGACGGTCGGCGGCGCGTCCGGTGCCGATGACGTAGGCGCCGGCCTCTCGTGCGAGTTGCGTCACCATCGACCCGACTGCGCCGGCCGCGCCGTGCACGAGGACGCTCTGCCCCGCCTGAAGGCGGCCGTGCTCGAACAGTCCCTGCCACGCGGTCAGCCCCGAAATCGGCAGGCTCGCGCCCACCGTGAAGTCGACGTCGCCCGGCAGCGGCGCTAGGTTACGTGCCTCGACGGCCACATACTCCGCCAGGGTGCCGTCGCGATGCCAGTCCGTGAGGCCGAACACCCGCTGTCCCACCGACAGCCCCGTCGTGCCATAGCCGAGGGCGGTGACCACTCCGGCCAGCTCGTGCCCAGGGATCGACGGTGTTCGGTCACGGTCGCGGCGATCGGTCCAGGTCGAGGGCCACGCCAACTCAGTTGGGACGAATCCCGACGCATGAACCTCAACGACGACGTCGTTTATCGCTGCCGGCGGCTCGGGCCGCTCCACCAGGGTCATCCCGGCCGTTCCCGCAGCCTGGTCCGTCACCACGATCGCTTTCATGGGAATTCTCTCCTCGGTCATTTGTCCCTTGTCCCATTGCGCGCACCTCGCGACGCCAATCCTCCCAGTCCGACAGGGCCAGCGCTCCCTCATGCGAAGGCGTTGGACTGTCCCCGCCAGGTCCGTGTACTCGTCTGCGATGAGACGAAGCGCCGCGCGCAGACCTCGACGACCTCCTCGACTTTGCCGAGGCGGCCAGGCGGCTGCGCATGAGCGAGAGCTGGCTTCGTCAGAAGGTGGCGCGTCGCGAGGTCGCACACACACACGCATCGGCCGCCGAGTCCGATTCACTGCCGAGAACCTCGCCGAGATCATCGCCGCCGGCCGCGTCGGCGCGGACCCAAGGAGGAAGCGCTGATGAGGATCTTCTATGACTGCGAGTTCTTAGAAGACGGCAAGACGATCGACCTAATCAGCATCGGCCTGATTGCCGAGGCGGGCGACGAGTACTACGCCGTCAACTCGGAGATGCCGATCGAGCGCATCGAGAGCCACGGCTGGCTCATGAAGAACGTCGTGCCTCATATACCCGGCCAGTTGCAAGAGAGATCCTTCGACGACAACAGGAATCTGAACGGGCGTTTCACCCTGGACCCGACCGACGCCATCGTCAAGCCGCATTGGGTCATCGCAAACGAGGTTCGCGACTTCATTCTGGGCCAGCCAGACCCGCAATTGTGGGCCTGGTATGGCGCTTATGATCACGTCGCCCTTTGTCAGCTTTAGGGCCCGATGGCGTCCCGTCCATACCGGTCGATCGTCGTGGTGATCGACTCGTGCCCCAAGCGCCGTGAAATCGCAGTCAGCTGCACGCCCTGGGCGATCAGCCAGGACACGTGCGTGTGCCGCAGGTCGTGGATCCGCGGCCTGACCTCCAAGCCCTCGTTCTTGGCCTCGTCAATAGCCGGCTTCCAACAGCGGTTGTAGAAGTTGTGCCGCCACCACGCCTTTCCGCCAGGGCTCATGAAGACGAACTCGTCGGAGGCACGGCCGCCGATGTGGGGAATCAGGATCTCGGCCAAGTCCGGGGTCAGCTGCACCGTGCGCCGCGAGCGTCGCGTCTTCGGGGGTCCGAGCTTCACGCGCCTGCCCTTCTCATCGGTCCTCCATGCCCGTCGTACCCTCAGCATGGGATGAGGCTTGGCGAGAACGTCCACGTCCCCCACCTGGAGCGCGGTCAGCTCAGCGAAGCGCAGGCCGGTCCCGACCCTCACGTCGAGCATGTCCCGCACCGACTCGCCCTCATGCGAGCGGATCAGCTGGTACTGCTGATAAGTCAGAAATACCAGCGCCGTGGCCGATATCAAGCGACTCAGGCTCGGCGGCAGCCTCGCCTGGATCATTTGGTTGGTCGTCCACCTGTGGTACCTCATCGGCTTCCAGAACCGCCTGCTCGTATTGATGCGATGGTCGTTCAGCTTCGTCACCCACGGACGCGGTGCACGGCTGATCACTGGCGAGACGGCAACTGCGGACGATGGGTCGGGCCGAGGACAGCCATTCGCACTCGGTGGCAGTGAGGCGCCGGGCATACGCATACAAAGACGAGCCCCGCGAGCTGTCCATGACGAGGTGACCTCGCGGGGATCCCGCAGGCGCTGGCCATAATCCGACTCCCCCTGCGCCCGTGGGAGATCCATTCTGTAACGCTCATACCAATTAGGCTGATATACGGTCTTGTGCCTCGCCGCCGACGCACCGATACCCACCCCCGCGGCGAGGCGGCCCCAGACTCGGGGGGTGGGGCCGATCCGAAAGGTCGACCGCTATCCGTCTTGACTCCTGGTCGTCTTGGCGCGGCGGGCATACGTCAGTGCGGTTGCCGCCCACAGCAGACCCCAGATCAGGAACAACGGCGACCACAAGACGAGATCCCACAGGGTCGTGCGGGTGGACTCACCAGTCGCAAACTCATACACGTCACCGGCGACCGCCGATAAGGCGCGCAGGACCATGAGCACCGCGAGCGGCCACAGCGACCAACGGACCAGCCAAACCGGCAGCCACCACCGTGAGCGCACGGTTGCCAGGGCGAAGGAGACGCCCGCCACCGCGAGCACCACGGTGGCGGCATCTGCGATCACGAACCAATCCGGAGCGGTGTGCGACTTCGCCTTTTCGATCAGGTCTTGAGGAAGCGGAGCAATCTCCCAAAGGGCTGTGCCGCCGAACACCCAGTAGGCTTTGAGCGCCCCGTAGGCAGCGGTGATCCCTGCCACGCAGTACGCCGGCCACGTCCTCGTTCCCAACCACGCCCGGCTTGCGGGCCGCGCTGAAGCGTTCAGATGCCTGTCGGTTTGTTCCTGTACCTCGGTCGTCGTCATGGTGACCGCTTCCCTCGACTCCAGCGTCTTTCGATGGCACAGGGACTCCCAGAGTCGAAGGTCCCCGGCTCCGGCAACCGATCGTCAAGTTCGGCGGGCGGTCGAGGTAGGCCAGCACAGCGGCCCCGATCCACGCCAATAGGAGGCAGTGGTTTGGGCGGGTCGTTATGGTCGGGGGCGTGCGACGGGTCGCGGTCGTAGGCAACTCCGGGTCGGGGAAGACCTCGCTCGGGCGAGAACTTGCGCGACGGCTCGCGGTGCCCTTCGTCGAGCTCGACGCAATCCACCATCAGCCAGGCTGGCGGCCACTGCCGATGGACGAGTTCCGCAGGCGCATCGCGGCCGTCGTTGCCGATGACGGCTGGGTGATCGACGGCAACTACTCAGGGGTGCAGGATCTCGTGTGGGATCGGGCGGACACGGTGATCTGGTTCGACCTGCCTCGCCGCACCGTGATGCGCCGGCTTGTCCTAAGGACACTGCGTCGCGCGATCACGCGCGCGGACCTGTGGAACGGCAACCGGGAACCGCTCTCAGGGCTCGTACGGCTCGATCCCGACCGATCGATTATCCGGTGGGCATGGACCCAACACGCGAAATACCGCCACCGCTTCAGCACGGCGTCGACCGACCCGAGGTACACGCACTCGTTGTTCATCCGGATCGGCTCGAGTGCCGACGCGGCTCGCCTATTGGCCGCCACAATCGGTCCGGTTCCTCCGGCGAATCGCCGCGGCAACGGAGGGCGGGAACGCAGTCCACACCAAGGGGCGCGGATACGGCAGGGTGAACCGCATGAGCGAGGAACACAAGCAGCGGCTGCATGACTACCTCACGAAGACCCGAGAAGCCGTGATCTGGAAGGCCGAAGGGCTATCGGAGTACGACGTGTGCAGGCCGCTCACACGCACCGGGACCAACCTGCTCGGACTGATCAAGCACCTGTCGGTCGGCGAGGCCTGGTACTTCGGGCAGGTGTTCGACCGTCCGTTCGAGCCGCACCTGCCGTGGTGGGACGACGACGCCCCCGAAGGCGCCGACATGTGGGTGACCGCGTCGGAGAGCCGCCAGGACATACTCGAGACATACCGGGCTGCGATCGCCCACGCGGACGAGACGATCCGCTCGCTTGATATCGACGCTCCCGGCCACGTGCCCTGGTGGCCGCGACCAAACGTCACGCTGCACGCGATACTGGTGCACGTCCTGGCCGAGACCGCGCGCCACGCCGGACACGCCGACATCCTGCGCGAACAGCTCGACGGGAGCACCGGGATGCGAGCAGACAACCTGAACCAGGAGCCGCACGACGACCAGTGGTGGGCCGACTACCGATCACAGATCGAATCCGCCGCGCACTCAGCTGCTTCGACGTGAGCGAACAACTCACGGGGCGACCCGCACGGTCCGCACTCAGCGCGGCAGGAGCGGACGTTGTCGGGCACAGCCGAGTGGTCTAGTCCGGCCGGTCGAAGTCGTCACCTTGTCCGATGGCAAGGATGTCCAAGCTGACGGACCACTGAGTGCCTGGCGCGAGGGCGGGATCCGTCCGAGTTTGGGGTGGCCTCGGCGCCGGCGTGGGTGATCCCTGTGTGGAGGGGACTTTCGGCCTGGTCAGGTGCATACTCCGGAGGAAGGTGGGTCAGATGAGGGGGAGGGCATGGGCCGTGGTTGCCAGGACACGCGCCTGGAACGCTTGACCTTGCGGGACCTGTTGATGCTGTGGCCAGACGATCTCGGCCGGCCGAGCAGATTGCGCGCTGGCCATCCTTGGCTCACTCGGCGCCGGCCACTTACTAGCCACGATGCGATGAGATGATCAGCGCATCGGCACGCGTGCCCGCCAGGGCCAGGCGGGTCATGGACCGCGTGGCCGGGATGCGGATCCGGACGCATCGTCGCCTTGACCTGGTCCTGCTCTTGATCGGCGTGCTCCTGGTGGGCGGCGCCGCGGTGATAGGGGCGGTGGTCGGGGACGGCGAGCGGATCACTGGCTTGTGGGCCGGTGCCGCGATCGGCAGTGACGGCCGTGCCGGCGTGGTCGAGGTGATCGACTACGACTTCGGCATCAAGCAGCACCACGGCATTTTCCGCGATGTGCCCGGGTTGTCCCCCGCCGCGCAGGTCGCCGTCTCGTCGGCCACTGCACCGAGTGACATGACGCTCGAGGACATTGGGTTGTTCGGCGGGGAGCGGATTCGCATCGGCGACCCGGCGCGCACGATCACCGGCCGGCACCGCTACAAGATCGCCTACTCGCTCGACGAGGTGGCCCCCGGCGGCCGCCTGGCGTGGGACGCGGTCGGCACGGAGTGGCCGGTCGGGATTAGGAACGTCGAGGTCGACGTGGTGGCGCCGTTTGAGTTCAACGGAGCCCGTTGTGTCCAGGGCGAAGCGGGCTCACAGCGGCGGTGCGACCTCGCCCAGCCCGAGCCTGGTCATCTGGTTGCCACGATCGCCACCCTGCCGGCCGGCCAGGGCGCCACCCTGTATGCGACTGGTGGCCGTGGGCTGGCGCATGCCCCTCCCCTGCTCGTGCCCACCTCCGGGCTACCGACCGACGCGACCAGCGGCGCTGCCCGGGCTGGGTTGGTGGCCGCGGCCGCTGCCCTGCTCGCTGCGGCGGTGACGTCGTGGCTGGTGAGGCGGGCCGGCCGTGAACGCGTCGCGCGCGGCGGGCGGGCCGACACCGGCTGGCCCGGCACAGCCATGGAGGCACGCGTCGACGCCGAAAAGCTGGGCTCGCTTGCCACCGTCGAGTACAGCCCGCCGGCCGGGTTGACGCCCGCTCAGGGTGGCATCGTGCTCGCCGAGGCGGTCGGGCAGAACCAGAAGGTGGCGTGGCTCATCGGCGCCGCCACCGACGGCTACCTCGACCTCGAGCAGGCCGGCGAACAGGTGACCCTGCTACGCCGGTCCCGCCGGGACGAGTCGTCGGTCTCGCGCACGCTGGACATGATGTTCGGCGGCCGCGAGCGCCTGACGCTGGGCGCCTACGACTTGCACTTCGCCGCTGCCTGGCAGGAGATCGGCGACGAGCTCGAGACCTGGCAGCGGACCAGTGGCATGTGGGACGCGGCCGGCGACCTGCGCCGGAAACTTGCGTGGGTGCTCGGCGCGGTGCTCGCGGTGGGCGGCCTGGTCATCGCCGGCCTGGGCGGCGCCATGGCCAACCGGTGGAGCTGGGTGTGGCTGGCGGTGGTGGCGTGGGGCGCGGCGCTGGCCGGCGCTGGCTTGGCTGGGGTGGTGCGGGGGTGGGAGCTGCGGATCCGGACCCGGCTGGGCTGTGAGCAATGGTTGCGGGTGGAGTCGTTCCGACGGTTCCTGGCAGGACCGCAGGCCTACCACCTCGAGGAGCCCGCCAAGCAGGGGCTGTTGGGTGCATACACCGCGTGGGCGGTCGCGGTCGGCGAGATCGACCCCTGGTCCCGGGTGGTTGCCGCCTCGGCCTGCTGCGCCAAAGACCCCGTCGGCAGGCGCTACTCCGACACGGCGCCTCACCTACCGCCGGCCACGCGATGGTCCACGGTAGAGCCGTCGTCGTCTGGCAGCAGTTCCGGCGGCGACTTCGGCGGGAGCGGCGGCAGCGGCGGTGGTGAAGGTGGCGGCGGCGGTGGGTCGTGGTGAGCATGCAGCACCTGGCGGGTGACCTGCCGGCGTCCCGGTGCCAGGACCCGCGCAGGGCTGCTGGACCCGAGAGTACGGGTGCGTCATGACCCTGGGCGAGGAGCCGAAACGGCCGGCTCTCGGTGCGGGATCGCCCTGGCAGGCACCGTCGCCGGACGCCGCAAGCGCACCTCGCCCAGAGGGATTGGCCGTCGTCGCCTTGGTGCTCGCGGTCGTGTCGCTGCTGGTCCCGCTGCTTCCTGGCATTGTGGCCCTGGTGCTTGCCCTCGTGGCCGCACGGAGGGCGAGGGCGTTGCCCCCTACTGCGAGCCGTGGCCGAGGGCTGGTGGCGGTTGCCATCGCCGTGTCGACCATCGGCCTGCTGGCCTGGGTGGGGATTGGTGCGCTGGTCATCACGCAGCGGCAGGAGCCGGCCGGTTGGCACGCCGCGACCGCTGCCGCGGCGGCTGGGGCCGACCAGTTCTCACAGGTGACCGCCCCGCCGACCACCCAGCCTCTGGCGACCGGGCCGGCAACCACCGAACCCGCGACGACCGAACCCACGGTTGCCGCCGGTAGCCTCGGCGACCAAGTGGTCGTCTCCGACGAATTCGGTGCTGCCCAGTTCGAGGTCACCGTCACCAAGGTGAAGTTCTCCACCGGTGATGAGTTCGAGCAGCCAGAGCACGGCCTGTTCATGGGCGCCTATGTGCGGGTCCGCGCCCTCGCCGACGAGCAGGACACGATCTCGGCCGCCGAGATATCTGCGCTAGTCGGCGGCCATCGCTACGCCGGCGACGTGGTCAGCCTCCTGC
>DATBRJ010000109.1:0-12233 GCA_036560395.1 Actinomycetes bacterium
CGACGCGAACCAGGGGTACTCCCACTTATCCGGCATCGACATGATGTCGAAGGCGTCGAAGGTGCGCCACCGCGCGTTACGGCCAGTCAGCCGCGAGGCGGGCGGCACCGGCTGTCCGGGATCGCCGTCGAGCCAGCGGCCCACGTCGTAGTAATACAGCTGCTTGCTCCAGAGCATCCCGGCGAAGGCCTGGCGCATCACCAGCGCCTCCTCCGCAGAGGCGGCTGCTGGCGTGAGGTCGGCGTAGAACTCGTCAGCCTCCGCTCGCCGCGCCGCGACGACCCGCTCGAAGTCGGATCCCAGCGCCGCCGCTGCGTCAGGCCCAGATCCGGCGGGACGCAGCCGCAGCCGCAGCTCCACGGTCGCTGCCGGCTCGACCGTGATGCGGTACCAAGCGGCGCACTTCGTGCCCTGGCCTGCGGGGTTGACGCTCGCTGCACCGGCTACGACGTGGTCGTTGATCCCGTCTTTGGGGTACGGCGTCGTCCCGGGCGCGCCATAGAGGCGCTGCAGATTGGTCTCGTTCTCACAAAACAGCAGGGTCGGCCGGGCGCCATCAGGACTCGGGCCGGCTAGGAGCTCGAGTTCACCGACCGACGGGTGGTGAATGCCGATGACGGCGTCCCCCGTCGCCTCGAGCCGCGGCACTCGCGCGCCGGAGTCCCACGACCAGGTGTTGCGAAACCAGGCCGTTGGCAGCACATGCAACGTCTCCGGTTCGGGTCCGGCATTCGTGATCTGCATCGACATCAGCAGGTCGACCGGGCTCGCCTTCGCGTAGCACACCTCGACGATCCAGTACCGGGCGTCGTCGAACACGCCCGTGTCCAACAGCTCGTACTCCGGGTCATGCCGTCCGCGTCTACCGGCCTCGGCCCGCAGATCCTCGTACGGGAAGGCGGCGTGCGGGTAGTGGTAGCGCCACCGGTTCCAGGAATGGCTGGGCACGGTGTCGAGGTACCACCAATAGTCCTTGACATCCTCGCCGTGGTTGCCTTCGGGCCCGGTCAGCCCGAACGGCCGCTCCTTGAGGATCGGGTCATGCCCATTCCATAGCGCCAGCGCCAGGCACAGCCGCTGCTCGGCGTCGCTGAACCCGGCCAGTCCGTCCTCGCCCCAGCGGTACGCCTGCGAGCGCGCATGGTCATGCGGCAGGTAGCCCCACGCCCCACCGTCGGCGCTGTAGTCCTCCCGTACGGTTCCCCACTGACGTTCACTGAGGTACGGCCCCCACAGGAGCCAGTCATTGGCCAGCGCTCCGTCTGATGTGCGCCCGGCCATATTCGCCATCCGCTCCCGTTCCGCTCCCGAGGGCTTCGGCTGTTCCGTCATGGTCTGATGCTCTTCTCTGTCGAGGAACGGGGCGGCGCGTCGCGAGATTGCCGCCTGCCGGCCGCCGTGCTCTGATCAGATCGCGGAGGCGTCGAGTTCTCCAGGTGTCAGAAACCACCACCGAGGCACCCACGAGATCGATCAGCAGCGGGCGCGGCCGGCCCGGTGACCGAATCGCACTCTCAGTGTGGCGTGCCCTGCTGCACCCGTCAGCAGTGAGCGGCAGCTTGGCCAACTGTCGGGCGGTCCGAGAGGTCGGATGGTGGAACGATGTGTGCGTGGTGCTGGAGGAGGAGCGCCGTCAGGTGGTCGAGTACTGTCGCAGGCTGCGACGGGACGACCTCGTGGTCGCGACGTCGGGCAACATCTCAGTCCGGTCCGGCGACATCATCGCGGTGACCCCAAGCGGTGTGGACTATGACGAGTTGACCCCGGAGCTGATCGGCCTCTACCGGCTCGACGGCGCACCGGTGGAGGCACGGCTGGAGCCCACGACTGAGATGCCGCTGCACTTGGCGGTATACGAGCGGACCGATGCGCGATCCGTGGTGCATACTCATTCGACCGCCGCCACGGCGGTCTCAACCCTGGTGGACGAGCTGCCGCCGATCCACTATCTGATCGCGATATTTGGTGGTCCGGTACGCGTCGCTCGCTACGCGACGTACGGCACCGACGAACTAGCCGCAGCAGCGGTCGAAGCGCTGGACGGCCGGACCGCGTGCATTCTCGGCAACCACGGTACGGTCGCCGTCGGCGCAACGCTCAGGGAGGCGTACACCAGGGCCGTGTATCTGGAGTGGCTCTGCGAGGTTTGGCTGAGGGCGAGTGCGGTTGGTCGACCGCGATTGCTGCCGCCGGCGGAGATCGAGCGGGTGCAACGCAAGATTTCCACCTATGGCGCGTCCCGAGCGCAAGATCAAGCCGCGCAGTAGGCCGTCGTCCACGCCACGATGCTCGGACATCACCGCCAAACACCATGACGAGCTAGCACGTCCGGCTCTCAGATCCCCTTGAAGATCCGCTCCTCCGTGACGATCGCAGTCACTAGATCCACGGGTGTGACGTCGAAGGCAGGGTTGAATGCCTCGGCGCCGTCCGGGGCGATCGGCTGACCGCGAAAGTGTGTGACCTCCTCCGCGGCGCGCTGCTCGATGACAATCCCGCGACCGTCAGGGAGCGACAGATCGAGGGTCGACTCGGGCGCGACCACCACGAACGGAATACCATGCCTGGCGGCGGCCAGCGCCAGGGCATACGTGCCGATCTTGTTCGCGACATCGCCGTTCGCGGCGATCCGATCCGCGCCGACCAGCACACAGTCGACGAGGCCCTGGGCTATCGCGGCAGGGGCCGCCGCGTCGGCGCAGACCTGGTAGGGGATGCCGGCTTCGGCCAGCTCGAAAGCGGTAAGCCGACTCCCCTGTAGCAAGGGCCGCGTCTCGTCGGCCAGCACGTACTCGATTTCGTGGGCGTCGGCAAGGTGACGCACAGCTCCCAATGCCGTTCCCCAGGCCACGGTGGCGAGCCGACCGGCATTGCAGTGGGTGAGGACGCGCAGTGGTCGGCGCCCGCAAAGCCGAAGCACAAGCTCGGCAGCGCGCCGTGACGCCTCCCGGTTGACTTGCTCGTCCTCGTCCAAAATGGCAAGCGCTTCGGCCAGCACCGCCTCGGGACCCTCGGATAGCCGCGTTAGCGCACGTCGCACGCCCCAGGAGAGATTTGCCGCGGTCGGCCGGGCAGCGGCCAGTCGAGCTGCCTCTTCCCGCACGATGGCCTCATCCCTTGGGTGGCGGCGGGCGGATTGCGCCACCCCTAGCGCGCCGGCTGCGCCCAGCGCGGGGGCACCGCGAATGGCGAGTCGCTTGATTGCGTCGACTAGATCATCCACGGTTGTCAACCGGAGCTCGCGATACTCGCGTGGCAGCGCAGTTTGGTCGATAATCACGATCGCGCTAGCGTCCCAGTCGATAGTGCGCTCCACCGATCCTCCTGCGACCCTTCGGTCGTGCAGTGGCCTAGTCTCGCTCGCGCTTCAGCTTGCGCCAGCCGCCGGCGCGGTTATTGGCAATGATCTGCTTGAACATTTACCCGCGGTTTCTGACCTGCGGCGGCCCTCCGCGCGGCTCTATGACCTGCGATTCCGTATCTCGGCAACTCTCAGTGATTCGCGTCTTATCCCGCCTCATGTGCGCCAAACGTGTGCCGAGCACGGTCCCGCCCACATGGCGGGGCCGATCCACCGATTCCACCGGTGAGCGGTCCCAAGGCCGATCCCTATAGCTCACAGACCGAAGGAAGGCTCGCGGGGATCTTCACATGTTGTGTATGGTTCAACCATTCCGCGCTACGTGGAATGACCTGGGCCCCGTCCACAACGGGGGATGCGGCGGGGCCCAGGCAACGAAACCGTAGCAGTCAAGCACCGAACCGTCGCGCTCCGTGGTCAAGCTAGACATTCCCCGCTTTGCCACTCCTCCCTGTTCGCGCGGGCGTAGAAGCCGAGTGTGATCCCGGCCGGCTCGCCAGCAGGTCGGCGCGACCGTGGGCGCTTTCAGAGCCTGACAGCAACCTCATCAAGGTGGGCTATGAACGCGGAAACCGCGGGACTATGACCCCGCCCGGTAACGGTCGCGGCGAAGATCCGCCGTCGTGAGGCATCGTCGGTGTGAAGCCGTCGCAGCGTGATGTCGCTCGGTGTGGCGCGGATGGCGAGCGCGGGAATGAGCGCGACGCCCAGGCCGGCGGCGACGCAGCCGAGCTTGCCGGTCCAGTCGGCAGCGACGATGTCGACTCGCGGCTGGAAGCCGGACGGGAAGCTGGCGCGCATCAGCGTGTCTTCGGCGGTGGCCGAGCCGACGATGAACGGCTCGTCCGACAGGTCCGCGAGACGCAGTGTGCGTCGGCCGGCGAGGCGGTGATCGCGTGGCATCGCGACGAGGAGCTGCTCGTCGAGCAGATGGTGCAACGTGAATCGAGCGGTATCGGCCGGGCGGTCCGGCGGCGCGCTGACCACCGCCACGTCCGCGTCTCCTATGAGCAACCGCTCGAGCAGCACCGGGGTCCGGCCCTCCACGAGCGAGACGATGACCGCGGGATAGGCGTCGCGGAAGGCGGCGAGTGCGCGTGGAACGAGCGCCGCGACCGCGGTCGGGAATGCGCCGACGCGCAGTTGGCCGCCGCCCAGACCGCGCAGTGCCTCGAGATCCCGTCGTGCGGCAGTGATCCGGTCCAAGATCGCCTCGGCGTGGGGGAGCAGGGACTGTCCCGCCTCGGTGAGCGCGACACCGCGCGGGAGCCGATCGAACAGGGGGGCACCCACCTCGGCCTCCAAGACCGCGACCTGTCGCGACACGGCCGATTGTGTGTAACCGAGTGGTACGGACGCGCCGGTGATCGAGCCATGTCGAGCAACCGCGCGGAACACCGCCAAAAGCTCTGTCTGCACGCAGTCATGCTAGAGACGCATGGAGAATATGCGGAACATTCGTTGGTGGCATTGCTAGCGGGCCACTTAGCCTGGCAGAGCAGCCCTAACAAGCGCCTCTCCTCGGGGGAGTGCGGCGTATACCGCCGAAGGGCCGGAGCCGCACATGAGGACCACACGACATTCACATGCTCGACTGTCGGACCCGCCACCGGGTGAGACACAGGGTTGGCCCTCGCCGGGCGAGGACAGATCGAGGACCCGTTCCACTCGAGGGCTCGTGCATATGAGGAGGAACGCGTGCTCACGACCGAATCAGTTGTGTCCGTCGCTGAGGCGGTGCGCCGGACCAAGCTGGATCGAAGACTTCTCACGGATGAAATCGCCGGGCGCTCGGACGAGGCGCTGGTAGCTCCGTACACCGTGGATGCCGGTCCGCTCGGTGACGCCTGTGACTCGCTGCGCGACCTCATCGCCCACGTCCTGATGTGGGACGAGATCAGTCTCGCCGTGCTGACGGAAGCGCGAGCGGCGCGCCGGCACTGGAGTCTGGATCCGCGTTGGGAGACCCGCGAGGCGGGACAGATGCTCAACGCATCCGGCGTCGCAGCCGGCCGGGAATTGCCGGTCGGGCTGCTGCTTCACAGGTTTGCGTCAGTCCGCGATGCTCTGCTGGCTGAGCTGCGGAGCTACAGCGAAGAGGAGTGGCACGATCCCGTACCTCTCGACGTCGACATGGGACGCAGTGTGGGGTCGCTCGCCCAATACGTCATGACTGTCCCTCGTCAGCATCCTTACTGGCACGCTGCGATCCACCTTCGCAGGCTGTCAGCGACGGGCGCCGACCAGGGCTAGCCGACCCGCTCGCGTCCCGGCGTTGAAGGGCGACCGTTTCTGCGGCGCGCAGTCATGACCGATATCAAGGAGTACAGGCGGTGGATGCCCAAGTGATAGCTCGGCCGCAGTTCAAAGATGAGACTGCCGCCTTCCTCGCGAGGATCGGAACCCAGGAACACCCCATCGACCACCACACGCTGATCGCCGATCGCGCCGGCGCCCCTGACCCGCAGCTCACGGGAGTGCCAGAGCCCGTCACAGTGCGCACGGACGTGCTTCTCCCGCTGCCCGGGCGACCGATCCGGGTCCGCCTCTACCGCGACGCGACCGAGCTGCCGCGGCCACTGCTGCTATGGCTGCACGGCGGTGCCTTCGCCGGTGGCACGTTGGACGATATCGACGTCACCTGCGCCGGCCTCGCCCGGCGAAGCGGGTTCACTGTCGTGTCGCTCGACTACCGCCTGGCGCCGGAGAACCCCTTTCCAGCGGCGCTGCACGACACGTACGACACGATGGCCTGGCTTAGCGAGAACGGCGGAGCATTCGGCGGCGACGGGCGAATTGCGGCGGGTGGCCAGAGCAGCGGGGCCAACTTGGTGGCCGCGGCGTGTCTGATGGCACGTGATCAAGGCCGGTCGCTGGTCACGAACCAGGTCCTTTGCTACCCGTGGCTCGACCTCGGGTTCGACTCCGAGTCGCATCGGCTCTTCGACAGTCCCCTCAGCCGCGCCGATGACGAATGGTTCGCGTCGCAGTATCTGGCCGGACAACCGGTCACGCCGTACGTCGCGCCCCTGGCCGCCCAGGATCTCGCTGAACTGCCGCCGGCGCTCGTCCTCGGTGCCGGTCTCGACTCGGTGCGCGACGATGCCCGGCGGTACGCGAGTCGTCTCAGGGAGGACGGCGTGGATGCTTCGTACCTGGAGTACGAGAGCAGCCCGCACGCCTTTCTCAACTTCCCCGGCGCTCTGTCGGTGGCATGGACAGCGATGGATGACATCGCCGCCTATCTCACGGGCTCCTTCGCAGCGAACCGCGGCTGATTGCCAGGGCGCGGACGGCCCGGATCCCGTCGAGTGTTGATCTGCGGCCCCCGTGAGATGGCACCGGCCGGGGCGATCGCCGGCTTTTGCGCTCGGCCGGATGCGCGCCCGCCACGCCGGCGAGGAGTCGGTGACCGAGCCGCAAGGCGGCGCTGCCGTTACCAGACAGCTCGCGGTTGACGAGTCGAGTGCACACTGAGGCTCATCGGTCATCTAGGCCCGAAGTCAGCGCTCCTGGCCGATAAGGATCCTGGGTCATCAGGCATCCTGAGTCATCAGGCATAGAAGGTCGGCTTGCGGTGTTCGGAGCCGCTGGGGCCACGATGAGCTCGGGAAGGACTCCGGCTATGAGCATCTACGGCATTCCCCTTCGTACCTTGTCGGGTGAGCCCGCCACGCTGGGCGAGCTGGCCGGCAAAGCTCTGCTCGTTGTCAACGTCGCATCCAGATGTGGCCTCACGCCCCAGTACGAGGGACTCGAGCGACTGCAGCGGACCTACGGAGACCGCGGATTCTCCGTCGTGGGCTTTCCTTGCAACCAGTTCGCCGGGCAAGAGCCAGGGACGGCAGAGGACATCCAGACCTTCTGCTCGATCACGTACGGCGTGTCCTTTCCACTGTTCGAGAAGATCGACGTCAACGGACCGAACCGGCATCCGCTCTACGCAGAGCTCACTGCCACCGCTGATGCGAATGGTGACGCGGGCGACATTCAGTGGAACTTCGAGAAGTTCCTGATCGGACCGGGCGGCGCAGTGATCGGCCGGTTCCGGCCGCCTACCGAGCCCGAGGCTCCAGAGATCCTGACCGCCATCGAGGCCAGCCTCCCTCACGCCATCCCCGCGACCGACGCCAGCTAGATGATCGCAGCGCCCAGACTCCATCACGCGACGACATGAGGGCACCTTCAGCCCAACGCATCGGGCGAGGGCGCCCTTCATGCCGCGGCGCACGCCGTACCGCTGCCCTTCGATGAGCTGGCGTTCCTCGCTCTCTCGCTCTCTGCTTCGACGCGATCACGTACAGGCCATTTGCGCCGCATTTTGCCTGCGGTGAGGGGAGGGCGTCGACTAAGTTGCTGCGATCAACCCGAGGAGGCACCATGCCCCGCCGTATCACCCGTGGCGACGCTGAAGCAGTGCTCAACGCCTTCGGAACTGGCGGCACGGTGATCCTGCGACAGCAGGGTGAGACCGCCGAGGCCGCACCGGCGGACTTCTTGGGGAGTCATGGCTCGATCCGCCCATTTCAAGGCTCACCGTGGGACGGTCGGCATTTCTGTGGGGCGGACTGGCACGTCATCCTTGTCGGATGGGTCGACGGCGGGGATGCGTCGTTCGACCACCAACAAGCTAGGGCCGCTTTCGACCCCGTGACGATCACCTTCACACTCGACGGCGCCCCGCTGGCAACAACCCGGACGCCGATCAAACCCTTCAACGACCCTGAGCGGTTCGGGGTGGAAAGGGCGTGGTACTTCCAACAGGGCAAGGTCATGGCGCCGGATGACTTGAGCGTCGGCCAACACGAGCTGTCCGTCAGCATTACCGACCCCACCGGCACGGCCGACAACGGCATCACGTTCTTTGTTGACGCGGCCGGGACCGGCGCCTGCATGCAGGAATAGCAGCGACTCCGAGGTTAGGTACAAAGTTCCAGACGCGCCGGGACGCGTGCCATCTGGGCAGTCGCGGGCGGCGCGCCCGCGGTGAGACTGGGAACATTCGATCACTGACCTCCCGGTCGCCACGAAGGTGGCCCTCTTCCCGCTGGCCTCGGCTCCCGTGGCACGAAAATGGCACGACTGGTGGCACGGAACGGGTGCACCGTCTTGAGCGCTGGCGATTCGGAGCTGCGCGGTGAGATCCGCGACGCGATCGGATCGCATCCGGAACAGCAATAGCCGAGCTGACCCGGATGCGCTGACTCGGAGGGGCTGACCCGGACGCACCTGCGGGTCGAATCAGACAAGTGCGTCCGGGTAGCTTGCCGACCTCTGACATGTGCTGGTGGGGCGGACAGCCGGCCCGCCCCACCAGCCGTTACTGCTACTGCGCGAACGCCTGGAACTCGGCGATCCGCACGTTATCGTCCTGCGTGCTCCCGGCCGCGCAGTCGGTGACGTTCAGCGGATCGTCGTCCTGGTCACCGGCGTAGGCCTGAGCGCCCGTGCACTGGTTGGTCACTACCTCGATTCGTAGGTGGGTGGCCCTTGTATTCGGGATGACGAAGGACCGGATGGTCAGCTCCGGCGCACGTGGCCGCGGCGCGATCGACGGGAACGCGTCCGATGCGCTGGTGAATACGGCGTGGAAGTCGGCCGCGTTGGCGCACGTGACCGCTCCGTTCGCCTCGCAGGCCAGGATCCGGAACTGGCGCACCGCCGAGACCCGGGCCTGCCCGCCGGCGTCGGGATCGCCGGTGATCGCCGGGCGAAGCTGTGCGCTCACCTGAACCCGGCGGACCTGCTCGGTGCCGCCGGCCAGGTCGACCGTCACCTGCTCGCCGGCCACCGGGCTGCCGAGCGAAGCCCAGTTCGTCGCCTCGTCGTCGTCGATCAGCCTGGCCAGATTGATGCCGTCACCGGAGGCCGAAGCCCCGGCGCCGCTCGACGCGAGGTTGGTCCGCATCTTCACCTGGAGGTCGCGAACCTGGCCGGGGTTCACCGAGAACGAGGTGACCCGGGCGTGGCCGTGGCCAGGAGCCTGCGCGATCAGGCTGTACGTCCCCGGTACCAGCTGCACCTGGTTGGTGAGCGGGGTGCCCGGGTCGGTGTCAGCAACCGGAACCGCTCGGGCCTGGTAGTCCCCGACGAACAGCTTGGCGCCCGGCACGATCGCGTCGTTCTCGTCGACCGGCCGGAACGTCACGGTTGCCTCGTTCGCGAACGGAGAGGTGAAGCTCGGCGTCGGGTCTACGTCGCCCGCGCCGTTGCTGACCGCGCCCTCACCGAGACCGCGCTTGGCGAAGGCGTTCCACAGGATGTCCTGGTTCGCGCCACCGAAGCGGATCATGTCCGCGGCGAGCATGGCATTGCGCGAGTCGACCATGCTCACCGGGCTGAATGTCATCAGCGGGAACGAGTCGAACATCAGCTGTGCCCAACGCCGGTTACCCGGGCAGGACGTCACCGGCGTCTCGCCGTTTGCGCAGGACTTCTGCACTGCCGGCGTGCCGGCACCATACCTGGCGATCATCGCGGACCTGATGTCGAAGTTCGTCGCGCTCCAGACCTCACCGGATGCGTGGACCTGCAGTCCGACGAAGTCGTAGTCGATGCTGGAGTAGTTGAGCGGGCTCTGGCTCATGTTGTAGTTGCGGATACCGGCGATCGGGTCGGTCGTGACGTACTCGCCGATCGTGTACGCCCTGATCCCTGGCGCCGCGTAGCCGTGCTCGTTCAGGTACTCCATCGCGATCAGGTCCGACCAGCTCTCGCTCATTCCCTGCGGCGAGCTGAAGCCTGCGGCCGGGCCGTTGATCATCCGGTTGGTGATGGCGTGGCCGTACTCGTGCCCGATCACGGTCATGTCGAAGTCGCCGTCGACGCACCGGGTGTAGAACGCACCAGCGATCGGCTGCCACAGGTACATGTTGGTGATCGGCGGGATGCCGTCGCCTGGGGTGATCTGGTTGGCGTTGTCCCGCGCGGCGAACCCGGATGCCGGGCCACCGCTGACCCCGCCAGCCTGCGCGTTGCCCTGCTCGACGTCGTTGCCCAGGCCACCCTTTCCGAAGTTGTCCTTCTGCATGTTCCACAGCGCCTCGGTGAAGCCCAGGTGATATGCCCAGTCGTGCTCGCGGTTGTGCATCGCGAACAGGTTCGCCCGGGCGGCGTCGATGTCGTTGCGCTGCGCTGAGGTGAAGGTGGTGTCCGGGTTGCAACGCTGCTCGAGCCACTGGTTGGCCCAGGCGTAGCTGTAGTCCCGGTCCGGGCTGGGAGTGGCCAGCTCGGTGCCCACACTGAACGGGTTGTTGCTGAACCAGTTGTGTACGGCAAAGGAGTTGTTACCGGTCGTCGTGAACGTAGGCCCGGTCACCGAGTCCCGGTCCCAGCTCAGCGGTGACGCCGGCGACCCGACGACCTCATTGCATCCGGCGGTGGCGGCGGCGCACCAGCGCACTCGGGTGTCGGTGGAGGAGTAGTCGACCGGCGGCGTGTTCGGGAAGACCTTCCACTCCGGGTTGTCGCTGTCCTGATCGACCAGGTCCTCGCGGAGCAGGATCGACCCGTCGCGCGCGTCCACGTAGGTGGCGTACGCCACCGGAGAGCCGTTCGCGCCGTTGACGTCGGCGCCGAGCGTGATCATGTACGCCGCCCGGGCGCCGGCAGCGGTGGGCACCGCGACCAACTCGGTTTTCATCACCTTGGCGTCCGCCCGACCGGAATCCCTGATCGCGACCTTCTGGGCGGCTGCGGCACCGAGCGTTGCCTCGGCCGGCGCGGCCGAGCTGCGGGCCAGCGAGGAGCTGACGGAGTACACGGCGCCGTCGCGGACGCCGATGGCCAGCAGGCCGTCGACGCCGGGGCGCAGGCCGCCGAAGCGCTGCTGGAACAGGACCGCCGCGCCCTCGCCCATCGGTGCCACCGCGAGCAGTTCGAGCGAGTCTGCAGCGGACTTGGTCAGGCCGAGCAGCGTGCGGTTGGCAGAGACGTAGGCACGGGCCGCAACTGTGGCGTCCCTGCCTAGCCCGGTGGCCAGGGGGCTGCCCTTGGACAGCAGCATCTCCGGAGTGCCGAGGTGTTCCAGGACACGATCGCGTCGAGCGCGCCGGCCTTGGCTCGCTGAGTGGCCGAGGGACTGAGGCGGCCATGGCGGTTGTCCTTGTCCTTGGCCGCTGCCGTGTCACCCTGGGTAGCGGAGTGACGTGAGACGTCGCTCCTGGTGCCTAACGCAGGGCTGTTCGACCCGGCGGCGAGGGCGAGGCCCGTCGCGGTGATAAGCGCGACGAGTCCCGCTAACGCACGGGACGGTTTATGCATGATCCCCTCACCTTCAAGACGGCGTCCTTCGCCGTCCGTGGATCTATCCAAGAGGCTGCTCTACTCGGCGGGTGTTGTGAACCCCCGACACGGGTCCGCCACGGATCTGGCCCCGGCTGTCTACGGACACCTGATGCCAGCCTCCGAATCGTCCACCAAGGGGCGATTGACAGCGCGTGACCCGGCACGACGATGGCGCAGCAACCTTCGAGCCTCTGACCAGCGCAGACGTACGATCTTCTCTATGGATGATTTCGACGTTCTGGTGATCGGTTCTGGTCCGGGCGGCCAGAAGGCCGCGATCGCTGCCTCAAAGCTCGGCCGCCGAGTGGCCATTGTCGAACGTCAGGACATGGTCGGCGGGGTGTGCATCAACACCGGCACGATTCCGTCGAAGACACTGCGCGAGGCGGTCCTGTATCTAACCGGCTCGAGTCAGCGCGAGATGTACGGCCAGGCATATCGGGTGAAGGAAGACATCACCGTCACGGATCTCGGGATCCGGACCCAGCACGTGGTCGGCCGGGAGATCGACGTCGTGCGCAGCCAGCTATCCCGCAATCGGGTCGCGCTGGTGCCCGGCACCGGTCGCTTCATCGACCCGCGCACC
>DATBRJ010000110.1:0-10717 GCA_036560395.1 Actinomycetes bacterium
GCCGACCGGCGCCGACAGGATTTCGCCCGTCCGCCGAACGGTCTGGCCCTCATCGACCCCGGCGAACTCACCCAGGACCACGACGCCGATTTCGCGGACATCGAGGTTCAGGGCGATGCCGAGGGTCCCGTCCTCGAACTCGAGCAGCTCGTTTGCCATCGTCGAGGGCAAGCCTTCGACGTGCGCGATGCCGTCGCCCGCGTCGGTTACCTGCCCGATCTCGTCCCGCGCGGCTGCCTCCGGCTTGTAGGACTCCACGAAGCGCGCCAGCGCGTCCCGGATCTCATCCGGGCGGATCGTGAGCTCGGCCATCTCCAGGTGCTCCAAACTTTCTTTGTCTCTACATTTTCGCCAGCGCGGTCAGCTGGCCAGCCGTCTTTTCGCCTCGTCGAGCCGGGCGATGATCGTCCCGTCGACCACTTCGTCGCCCACCTGCACGCTGATACCGCCGACGACCCCGGCATCGACGACAACGTTTAGCTGCACGTCGCGGCCGTAGATCTGCCGTAGCTCCGCGGAGAGCCGCTGCCGCTGCGCGTCGGTGAGCGGGCGAGCTGACCGCACGAACGCGATCACTTGGCGGCGGTAGGCCGCGGCCAGCTCGGCGTACTCATCGAGGGCCACCTCGAGAGTACGTCCGCGCGGCTGGGCAACTGCTTGCTCGACCAGCCGCAGCGTCGCCGTTTCGACCTTGCCGGCCAGCAGCATCTGGACAAGCTCGGATTTCTGCTCTGCCGGAAGCGTCGGGTCCGCGAGCATGCCACGCAGCTGCGGATCGCCCCCGACGACCCGGCCGAATCTGAACAGCGCGTCCTCCAGGTCGTCGAGATATCCGTCCCGCTCGGCCTCGATGACACTGCAGAGCACGGACAGCGTCTCCAGCGCGTCGGCGATGTCGCGAGGCCTCGACCAGGGGGAGGCCGCCGCGTTCGCGACCACCTCGACCGCGTCGTCGCCCACCTTGCCCGCCAGCAAGGAGCGGACGAGATCTGCCTTGCGATCGCCGCCGGCTGCTGGGTCGGTGAGGATGCGGCGCAGTGAGATCTCCCCATCGAGGAGCGCCACCACCGCGGCGAGGTCGGCGGCCAGAGCACCGGCACGTGTGCCATCGGCCTGGCGGAGTTTCTCCTCGAGCCGGCGCTGGGCGGCGGCGAGCGAGTCGCGGCTAACGCCCTGCATCAGCCCACCTACCTCCGGTCGCCTGGTGATCGGCTCTCGGTCGAACCGCCGCCTGAGCTAGCCGCGCCGGTCATCCTCGACTCGTCACCGGCCTCGGCTGCGCTCTGTTCCAGCTCATCGAGGAACCTGTCGACCACCCGGCGCTGTCGGGCGTCGTCCTCCAGCGACTCGCCCACCACTCGGCTTGCGAGCTGGACCGACAGCTCACCGATCTGTTGCTTCAGCTGGGCGAAGGCGACCTTGCGGTCGGCCTCGATCTGCTGGTGCGCAGCGTCGGTGATCCGTCGTGCCTCGCCCTGGGCTTGCTCACGAAGCTCGGCGATGATCGCTGCCCCCTGCTCACGCGCCTCCTCGCGGAGCCTGGCGGCGTCGTGGCGAGCCTCGGCGAGCTGCGCGCGGTACTGCTCGAGCGTGCGCTGTGCCTCGGCCTGAGCCTCCTCGGCCCGCTTGATGCCGCCCTCGATGGCATTCGTGCGTTCCTCGAGGGTCTTCTTGATGTTCGGAAGCAGCGTCCTGCTGAGAACGTAGAGGACGATCAGGAACGAGAGACCGCCGACCACGAGTTCGGCAACATCGGGGAGCAGGGGATTCTCGTTGGACGTCTCCTGTGCCAGCTGCAGTGCACGAATCATGGCGTTTCTCGTTTCTCCTCAGCGCTGGCTCTCTCAGGTGCCGTACACGAACGGCATGACCAGGCCGATCAGGGCGAGCGCCTCGGCGAAGGCGAAGCCCAGAATCATGTTGCGGAAGATCAGGTTGTACGCCTCCGGCTGGCGCGCGATCGCTTGCACACCCATGCCGAAGACGATGCCGATGCCGATGCCGGGGCCGATCGCGGCGAGGCCGTAGCCGACCGAGCCGATGGAGCCGGTGACCTGTGCGAGAACGCTCATGTCCTCATGTCCTTCGCTCGTCCGGTGGGCCGTCCCACCGGAAGTCCTTGTTCGTCTTATCGCTCGGGTTCCAATGATCAGTGGGACTCTTCGAGAGCGCCGCCGATGTAGCTCGCGGCCAAGAGGGTGAAGATGAAAGCCTGCAAGGCCTGGATCAGGAGCTCGAACGCCGTCATCACCGCCGTCATGACCACGCCGACGACGCCCACGCCGAACCCCAATACGGTGGGCTGCTCAACGATGAAATGCCACGCGGTGATCGCGAAGAGCGCGATTAGCAGGTGGCCCGCGAACATGTTGGCGAACAACCGGACCGCGTGGGTGAACGGTCGCACGATCATGTTCGATGCGTACTCGATCGGAATGACCAGCGGGTAGATCGCTTTCGGCAGGCCGGACGGAATCTGGGCCTTGAAGAAGCCGCCGAGCCCGTGTGCCCTGATGCCGACACCCACCCAGGTGACGTAGACGATGGCCGCGAGGACTGCCGGATAGCCGAACCGCGACGTGACAGGAAACTGCGCGATCGGGATGACCGAGGCCAGGTTGAAGAACCAGATGAAGAAGAAGAGCGAGAAGAGCAGCGGGACGTACCGGTCGCCCCTCTTCCCGATGATGTTGCGGGCGATGTCGTCGCGGACGAACAAGTAGCCGATCTCCGCCAGGTTCTGGACGCCCCGCGGCACGAGCTGCGGCCGGTGGAACGCCACCCAGAAGAAAATGATCAACAGAGCCGAGAGGAACACGGCGAGCACCATCGGCTTCGTCACGCCGATCGGCCCTATATCGAACAGCGGCTCCCACTGGAAGAGACCGAGCCCCGGTGCATGGAACTCCTCGGCGACGAGCATGCGCGTACCGGTGCCAGCAGGCAACGCGCCTGCCGCGAGCGCGATCGCGGTCATTCGCCATCCCTCCCGTGCACCGAGCGGCCGCCCGCTGAGCCGAGAGCGTTAAGCAAGCCGGCTACGACCTGGTGAACCGCATGTAGCCGAGGTAGATGCCCAGTGCGCATCCGCCGAGGATGCCGATCACGGTGAACACCGCCCCGCTTCCGATCCACCAGTCGAGCAGCCAACCCACGCCGCCCCACACGAGGATCCCTGAGAGCAGGTAGCTCACGATGGACCACGCGATGTTCTGCGGATCGTGGTGATCCTGCCCGTCCTGGCTCATCTGACCCGCGACGATAGCAGTTTCCTCGGTGCTCCCCCGCCAGTCCGCCTCGCCGGCGCGGGCCACACCACTGGCTGATGACGACCGTTCTCACCTCGGGCCGGGCGGACCTGGAGCGGACAGCCACGGCCCGGGTGCGCAACACTGGCCGCGACGAGCGCGGCGGGGCGGACCGAGGCATGCCTCAGCCCTCCTGCCTCGGCTCGACATAGAGCATCTTTTCCCGGCTGAAGGCCCGCAGTTGGAAGATCATCCAGGTGATCGTGCAGGCTATGACGGCCCAGGCGAGCGCCTTGATGTCAAGTGCAGAGACGTCCTTGACCAGCACGATGAAAAGGCCGACGACCACGAGCTGCACGAGGTAAGTACCCAGCGCGATGGGAAGCAGGAGCATCGGGTTGTCCCGGCCGAACCTAGCCAGGGCCACCCAGCCGGCGACGAAGAAGACTATGACGACGGCACCGCCGACCAGCCCACCGACAAGGCCATCCATGCCGGAGGCAAGCGCGGCGACAAACGCAACCAGTCCGGCGACGACCGCGGTTGGTATCGCGGCGCCGCGGAGAATCCGGGCGTCGTGTGCCTGCATACGCGCAAGTCTCCGGCAGGTAGTCGGCGGCTGGTGCGCGGATACGCCGATGGGGCGCACGCGCCTCTGGGTGGGCTCGTCAGGACTGTCCTAACGCTCGTGAAATCTATCACAAGCTCTTGGTCCGACCTTCCTCAGGGGTCTGCGCCGACGTCACGCATGGGATCGGGTCGCCGTCAGTCGGAGGGGCGGCCTTGTCTTAGCTCGTTCAGCCGCTGCGTCTCGGCGGCTGCGGGTTCCGGCGGGCCGGGAAGCGCCGACGCCTGCCCGTTCGGCGACAGGCTTGCCGGATTTCCAGTGAGACCAAGACCACTCCGAGGCAGGGATGTGGAGGCGCCGTCGGACAACGCCTGGCTCCTTCGCGCCGCGGTGGCGCTCTCGCTGGCAGCGCGCTCGGCCGCGGCCCTGGCTCTGGACGCGGCATCGGTGGCCTTCCGCTCGGCGACCGTGGCAGACGTGCGTCGCCACCACCTGGCAAGCCGCGGCCACCGCAGCAGCAGGATGCCGATGACGGCCAGTCCGCCGGTCAGGGCGAGCAGCCAGCCACGGAAGCGGCCGAGGGACACCGCCACCGCGCCGAAGGCGACGAGCGCCGCCCAGAAGTACATCGTGAGTACTGCTCGGCGGTGCGAATGGCCGATCTCGAGCAGCCTGTGATGAAGGTGCTGCTTGTCGGGGGAGAACGGCGAGCGCCCTGCTCGAGTCCTGCGCACGACCGCGAGCAGCAGGTCGGCGACTGGGACCGCGATCACAACGAACGGCAGAACCAACGGCAGCAGCGCCGGTGACAGGTTGAGCGAGTCGAGCGCACCGGCGTCGACCTGGCCGGTGAGGCTGATCGTCGATGCAGCCAGCAGCAATCCGATGAGCATCGACCCGGAGTCGCCCATGAAGATCCGCGCTGGGTTGAAGTTATGGGGAAGGAAACCCACGCAGATGCCGAACAACACGGCTGTGAAGAGCGGCGCCGCACCGAAGCGGGGCATGCCGTTCTCGACGGTGAGGAGGTAGGCGTAGGAGAAGAACGCCAGCGCCGCGATGGCAGCGACCCCGGCAAGCAGGCCGTCCAGACCGTCGACGAAGTTCACGGCGTTCATCGTCACGACGACGATGAAGACGCTCAGGACGATCCCCTCGGTGCTGCCTAGCGCGACTGTGTTGGCGCCAGGGAACGGCAACCAGATCATCTGGATGCCTTGCATCACCATGACGCCGGCGCCGAGGCATTGCCCGGCGAACTTGGTCAGCCAGTCGAGATCCCATTTGTCGTCCGCGATGCCGAGCAGGACGATCAACGCGGCACCGGAGAGCAGAGCCACCGGCTCCTGGTAGCGCTCGTACACCGTCCGCATGAGCGGGAGTTGGCTTGCCACGAGAAGTGCGGCACACATTCCGCCGAACATGGCGACGCCGCCGAGGCGCGGGATCGGGATGGCATGCACATCCCGGTCTCGGATGCCGGCCATCGCTCCTGCGCTGATCGACACCCGCCTGACCACGCCGGTCAGCAGGTAGGTCACCGCCGCCGCGACAACCATGACCAAGAGGTATTCGCGCACTTATCGCCTCACCCCAGCGGGAGACGCCGGTCGCCGCACATATCGTTCCAGCCTAAGGGGCGAGCGTGGGAGCCACCTCGCGAAGAGTCTCAACGGGGACCGCACCCACCCGCACCACTCGTGGCTCGCTCCCGGTGAGATCGACGATCGTGGACGCCACCGCGTCGCCGCTCGGCCCGCCGTCGAGATAGACCGACACCGCCTCCCCGAGCTGGTCATATGCCTCGTCGCAGCTTCTCGCCGCCGGTGAGCCCGACTTGTTCGCGCTGCTCACCGCCATCGGCCCGGTCTCGGTCAGCAGTTCGATCGCGACCGGATGCAGGGGCATCCGAACCGCGACCGTTCCCCGCGTGTCGCCAAGGTCCCACTGCAATGACGGCTGCTGGCAGACGACGATCGTCAGACCACCCGGCCAGAATGCTTCGATCAATGCCTGGCCTACGTCGTCGAGTGCAGTGGCGATCCCGGGCAGCGTCTTCGGCGAGCCGACGAGCACCGGAACAGGCATCTCACGACCCCGGCCCTTGGCGGCCAGCAACGCAGAGACCGCGTCGGCTTGGAAGGCGTCGGCCCCGAGCCCGTACACGGTGTCCGTGGGCAGCACGACAAGTTCGCCGCGCCTGACCGCTCTCGCCGCCACGTCCAGGCCGCGTCCGCGCTCGTCTGGATCGTCGCAGTCGAACCGTCTTGTCACGCTGGCCACCCTAGTGTCCCGTTGAAGGACGCTAGAGCGGCCGCACGCGGGCAGTAGCGAAGCGTGGTTTGTTCGCGAGATCGCGATGATCGCGAATGTCGGTCCAGCCTCGCTCCTCGCTGAACACGCCGGGCGCGCTCGCCCATTGCTCGTCCGCATGCTCGACCACGACCGCTCCGCCTGGCCGCAACAGCCGGCGAGCGGTCTCCTCGATGACACGGATCATGTCCAGCCCGTCCTTCCCTGACCACAGGGCGACCGCCGGGTCGTAGTCCGCGACCTCCGGGTCGCGGATCACCGCGTCGAGCGGCACGTAGGGCGGATTGCTGATGACGAGATCTACCTGGCCGTCCAGCTTGTGGAGGCAGTCGGCGATGTCGCCATGATGCAGTGTCACGCGCTGTCCGCGAGCGTCCGCTGCGTCGATGTTGCGTTTCGCCCAGTCGACCGCGGAATCGTCGACCTCAACGGCGTGAACGTGTGAGCGCGGCACCTCCTCGGCAATGGCCAGCGCGATGGCGCCTGAGCCGGTGCAAAGGTCGGCGACCAGCGGCTCGGCGACGTCCATGGATCGGAGTGTCTCGATCGCCCAACCGGCCACGACCTCGGTTTCCGGCCGCGGGATGAATACACCAGGGCCGACGGCCAGCTCCACATACCGGAAGAACGCTCGCCCAGTGATGTGCTGCAGAGGCTCCCGGGCCGCCCGACGGGCAACAGCCGCCCAGAACACAGCGTCGAAGTCCGCGTCAGCAACGGTGTGCAGCTCCCCCCGCCGGACGCCATGGACAGCCGCGGCGAGCTCCTCGGCGTCATGCCGCGGCGAGGGAACGCCCGCCTCGGCGAGCCGCTCGGTCGCCAGCGCCACCTCGTCGAGCAAGAGATTCACCGCGCTGCCTCAGCCAGCGGCAGTTGCCAGCTTGGCGGCGAGGTCGGCGTCCACCAGAGCTTGCACGACCGCGTCCAGATCGCCGTCGAGCACCTGATCGAGGTTGTAAGCCTTGTAGCCGACGCGGTGATCGGAGATCCGGTTCTCCGGGAAGTTGTACGTGCGGACGCGTTCAGAACGGTCGACCGTACGAACCTGGCTGCGCCTGGCGTCCGCGGCCTCCTTCGCCGCCTCTTCGTCGGCGAGGGCGAGCAGCCTGGCGCGGAGGATCCGCATCGCCTGCTCCTTGTTCTGAAGCTGGCTCTTCTCGTTCTGGCACGAGACCACGATGCCGGTCGGCAGGTGGGTGATGCGGACTGCGGAATCGGTCGTGTTCACGCTCTGGCCGCCGGGGCCCGACGACCGGAAGACGTCGATACGCAGGTCGTTCGGGTCAATCCCGACCTCGATCTCCGCTGCCTCAGGGAAGACGAGCACACCGGCTGCGCTGGTGTGGATCCGGCCCTGGCTCTCCGTGACCGGAACTCGCTGCACCCGGTGCACGCCACCCTCGTACTTCAACCGCGACCAGACGCCCTCCCCGGGCGGGGGTGAGCCCTTGGACTTCACCGCGACCGAGACATCCTTGT
This sequence comes from Actinomycetes bacterium, assembly GCA_036560395.1. Classification (GTDB taxonomy): domain Bacteria; phylum Actinomycetota; class Actinomycetes; order JAKEEW01; family JAKEEW01; genus DASYTV01. The sequence continues at coordinate 7,609 of DATBRJ010000110.1, forward strand.
AGCCGCCGAGATCGGACTCCACCGCGTCGAGGATCTCGGTACGCCAGCCCTGCCGCTCGGCGTACCTCAGATACATCCGCAGCAGGTCGGCGGCGAACAGCGCCGATTCCTCGCCGCCCTCACCGGCTTTTACCTCGACGATCACATCCTTGTCGTCGTTGGGGTCGCGAGGGACGAGCAAGACACGCAGTCTCTCCGTGAGCTTCTCGTGGCGGGCCTCGAGTGCGGGCAGCTCGGCCTTGAGCTCGTCGTCATCGGCCGCCAGTTCGCGTGTGGTCGCGAGGTCATCCTCGGTGCGCCGGAGCGCCCGATATGCCTCGACGACCGGCGTCAGCTGGGCGTAGCGGCGACCGAGCTTGCGGGCCTGGGTGGCGTCTGCGTGGACAGTAGGATCGGCGAGCCTCTGTTCGAGGCCGGCATACTCAGTCAAAAGGTCCTCGATCGCCTCGAACATCTGCTCACCACCCTCCTAGTCCTGCGCATGGAACAGCGCCGGTCCCGAGGACACACGAATCCCGCAGCGGGCATCCGCGCGCCGCTCGGACCGACGCCGTGAAGTCGCTATTTCTTGCCGCTGCCCGACTTGCCGAAACGCTTCTCGAACCGGGCGACGCGGCCGCCGGTGTCGAGGATCTTCTGTTTCCCCGTATAGAACGGATGGCACTGTGAGCAGACGTCGGCGTGGATCACGCCGCTCTTAGCCGTGCTACGCGTCACGAAGGTGTTCCCACACGTGCAGGTCACCGTCGTCTCGACGTAGTCGGGGTGGATGCCGGCCTTCATGGTGTCTCCTTGAGATCTTGGTCGCCGGGTCGCCGCGGCATGATCCGCACGAGGCGTGAACCGGAACCTGGCCTTAGTGTGCCGGTCCTCGGCTAGGGGCCCAAACCGAGAACCGCACGTCGCAAAAGCGCTGGTGAGCGCCCAATTATTCCTCCCCGGCGAAGCCGTTGTCCGGCGACGGGGTCGTCTTCTGGACCTGCATGAGGAACTCGCCGTTGGTCCTGGTCTTGCGCAGCCGGTCCAGCAGCAGCTCGATGGCCTGCTGGTCCTCGAGCGCGGCCAGGACCCGGCGCAGCTTCCAGGTGACCTGCAGCTCGTCGCGGGAGAGCAGGATCTCCTCCTTGCGAGTACTCGACGCATCCACATCGACGGCTGGGAAGATCCGCTTGTCGGCGAGCTTCCGATCGAGCTTGAGCTCCATGTTGCCGGTGCCCTTGAACTCCTCGAAGATCACCTCATCCATGCGCGAACCGGTCTCGACCAGAGCCGTCGCGAGGATGGTCAGCGAACCGCCGTGCTCGATGTTGCGAGCAGCACCGAAGAACCGCTTCGGCGGGTAGAGCGCAGTGGAGTCGACACCACCGGAGAGGATCCGGCCGCTCGCCGGCGCAGCGAGGTTGTACGCGCGGCCGAGCCGGGTGATCGAGTCGAGGAGTACGACCACGTCGTGGCCGAGCTCGACGAGACGCTTCGCCCGCTCGATGGCGAGCTCGGCGACCGTCGTATGGTCCTCCGCCGGCCGGTCGAAGGTAGAGGCGATGACCTCGCCCTTCACCGAGCGCTGCATGTCGGTGACCTCCTCCGGCCGCTCGTCGACGAGGACGACCATGAGGTGGCACTCGGGGCTGTTGTGAGTGATCGCGTTGGCGATGGCCTGGAGAACCATGGTCTTGCCGGCCTTCGGCGGTGAGACGATCAAGCCGCGCTGGCCCTTGCCGAGTGGGGCAACCAGGTCGATGACCCTGGTGGTGAGCCCGCTGGGCTCGGTCTCCAGGCGGAGCCTGTCCTGCGGATAGAGCGGCGTCAGCTTGCCGAACTCGATTCGGCCGCGCGCCTGCTCCGGCTCCATGCCGTTGATGGTGTCCAGCCGCACCAGCGCATTGAATTTCTCCCTACGCTCGCCATCGCGAGGCTGGCGGACGGCGCCGGTGATGGCGTCGCCCTTGCGCAGGGCGTACTTACGGACGTTGGACAGCGAGACGTAGACATCGTTGGGGCCCGGCAGGTAACCGGAGGTCCTGATGAACGCGTAGTTGTCGAGGATGTCCAGGATTCCGGCGACCGGGATCAGGACATCGTCCTCGAGGATCTCCGGCTCGTCCTGCCCATCGCGGCGAGTGCGACCACGGCGGTCACGGTAACGCCGGCCGCGACGGCCACGGCGGCCGCCGTCGTAGTCGTCGTCACGGTCGCGGCGGTCGTCGCGGCGCTCGCCGCCGTCTCGGCCGCCACCGTCCTGGCCTCGAGTGGGCTCCCGACTGGAGTCACCGGCCGGTCGGGCCTCCCCGGCGCCGTCACCTTCGACCGGGCGACCGTTGCGGCCGCGCCGTCCGCGGTCCGGTCCTTCGGCCACCTGCGTGGAAGCTGCGGCCGGCCGCACGCCGTCGTCACTGGCCATCTCGTTACGTACCTCCTCGGCCTGGCTAGGCCGGTCACCAGCGGTGCGGGCTGCAGTCGAGGGGGCATCGCCGTTGTCACTGCGGCTACCACCGTCGCCCTGCTTCGCCTTGATCGCCTCGATCAGCTGGCTCTTGCGCATCCGCGTCGTGCCGGCTATGCCCATTCCGGCGGCGAGCTCTTGGAGCTCGGCCAGCACCATGCCGGAAAGGCCGGGGGCGCGCTTGCGCGTCCGCGGTGCGGCAGTCGTCTCGTCGGAGGCGGGCTGGTCTGAGGTGATAGCTGATGCGGATGCAGCGGGGGCAACCGGCTGGGTGCCCAGAGTCTCGCTGGAATCGCTCACGAAGGGTCCTTCCCTGGAGCGGCGTCGGCCGGAATGCGGCACGACGACCGATCTTGCCTGCCCCACTCTTCGCTGGGGCTGCGCCGCCTGACGGCGGAGAACTAGTTGGTGCACACCGACGCGGACGGGACGAGCCGGCTTTCGACACCTCGCTTGCTGCCTAGAACCTCGCGGTACGACTGATCAAGCCATACGGCTTCGGTTCAGAGAGCCAAGGGGCGTTCACCTAGGACTGTGGGAGGAGATCCTCCCGGCGAGGTGGCGACAGAGCGCCCGTCTCGTGGGCGTCTTGTGCGATGTCGAGAGTAACACTTCCGACGCCGCAGACATTCCCCCTCCCCTTCCTTGCTAATCGTGGCCCGCGCC
>DATBRJ010000111.1:0-44165 GCA_036560395.1 Actinomycetes bacterium
TCGTAGCCGCTCATGTACCTGTCGGCGAGCCCGGCGACGTCTCGGCCGTCGCGAGGTGATCGGTTGCGCGGCGCGTGGCGGGCGCTGCGGGGACGGTAAGAGGCGCGGCCCCGGCTAGGCCAACCGCTCAGCGTCGGAATAAGCAGCGCTACAGATCCGCACCACGAGATCCGCGGGGTACACGGTCAGCTCGACGATCTCGTCCTGCGTCATGCCGGACATGGCCGCACCGGCGATCGCTCGGGCGAGCCGGTTCCGTGCCTCGACGAGCTCGTCCTGAGCCCGCTGATAGTCCTCAAGGGCGATCGTCAGTCCGTCCGCGGTCATGCCCGCAGCATGCCGTCGAGCTGCGGAGTTCGCCACCCGACGGCGCATTAGCAGGTTCGCCACGGGACGAATCGGCGTTCCGCTAGCCAGCGGCTGTTCTGGGTGGACTAGCCGGACTTGCGTGGGGTCTGTCGCCGTTGAGCAGCGCGGTGCCGAGCGGGCTGGCGGTGTGCAGAACAATGCCGCCACGGCGGCGGGTGATGACCAGACCCGCGTCGCGCAGGACGGCGACGTGGTAGCTGGCGGTCGGCGGTGACACCCCGAGTTGGTCGGCGAGTTCGGAGGTGGTGCAGCCGTGGCCGGCGACTTCCAGTGCGGAGGCTCGGGTGGCTCCGAGCAGGGCGGCCAGCGCCTTGCGGGTCGATTCTGGTGCCGTGCGGGACCAGAGTCGATAGGCGTCGGTCAGGTCGCGTAGTGCCGGGTAGAACATCACCGCTGGCCGGTCGGGGTCGGCGAGGCCGATGTAGGTGGTGATCCGGCGGCAGAACACAGACGGGACCAGGACCAGGCCCCTGCCGTCGAGCCGAAGGTGTGCCGAGTCACCGTTCCCGTGGTCGATTTCCAGGACGCCGCCGCGCCAGCGCATGCCCGGGTGGGTGTTGTTGAGGAGCTGCTCGACGCCACCGCCGGCCAGCAGGCGGGCGCTAGCAGCGGTCTCGGTGGCCAGGTAGGCCCAGATGTGGGTCCAGTTCGACCCCAAGGCATTGGCGGTGTAGGCGTCCATGAGATCGGCGAACCTCGACCGAACGGCCGTGTCGGCGGCCAGATGGAAGGCCCAGCCCGGAATCTTGGTGATGCCGTCCCGCCGCTGGGATGCGCGGCAGTTCGGGGCAGCCTCGATCTCGGCCCGCAGATGCCTGCGGTCGACACCCAGCAGCGCCTGCCTGCCCTCGCTCACGCTGCCGACCCGTCCGATCAAGGTGAACAGATCCAGCCGGGGTGGATTGCCGCCGATCAACTGCCGCAACGGCCCCGCCGTCACGCCGGCCGCTCGGCCCGCCGCCGGCCGGACCAGTTGGTCACGCCAGCCGGCGAACAGCACCCCGCGCCCACGCTCGCCGGTCACCACACCGAGGCTGAACATCGCCTCCGCGTACGGCCCGTAACAAGTGCCAACCCGAGTGCGGGCTAGATCGTCCGCGGTCAACTCGATCACGGTCATGAATCCCACCACCGTGGTGTCTGCCTGCGACCTACCACCACATTCGACCACGCTCGAATGTGGGCTACCAGGTGCCGAGCCGAGCCTTCACCATCAGCGCACCGCGTGAACTCGACCGGTCCGGTCAGCGGCCAAAGCGGGCCACGCCGGGGTGCCCGCCGTCCTCCAATCCAATCAGCGCAACGAACAGGAGGAACCAGTGAGAAGAGCATGCATAGTGCTAATGGCGGCCCTGGTCGCGCTGCTTGCCCAAACCGTCACAGCCAGCGCCCACACTTCGACAATCTATGGCCCCTTTAGCGATGGCCCCAACTGGGCGAGGGTCTACGACGGTCACAGGACCGTCGAAGTCCACGACGGCCACTGCGGTGGCACCCTGCACACGGCAAGGATCCAGTTTCGCAGGACAGCCACTAATGGGACTACTGAGTGGATCTACGACGACAACGGGTGCGCACCGGGCAACGGCGTCTTCACCCTTCCGTCCAGTACCGTCCTAGACTTTCAACTCTGTGTCGGCGACCATGACGGCCCACCGTGGGGGGCCGACAACTGGTGCACCGGTATGCGCACCGCCTAGAAAGAGCCGCCAGCTTCGTAGTCGTAACTCGTTGACGAGACCTATTCCGTAACACGGGCCGAACGCGACGCAACAGTGCCCCGGCCAAGGCGTACGCACCGACCGCCCGGTTGAGGTGCTGCTACGGCACAGAGAAGGTTGTTGTACCGGTCCCGCCCGCGGAGCTGGCGTGGCGGCGGACAAACCTTGGACCCCCGATCACCACGGCCGGGGGTCCGGTCTGTCATACGCCGCAGCTACCGTCCAAGCATGGCTGTCAAGCGAGCGAAGCCCGACCCTGACGGCATCATCACCGCACAGCTCGCCGGCACCGCGGGCCGGTACGTGAGCCGCAAACCGCTGGACATCGAGGCTGCGGTCGCGGAGCTGCGGGAGATTGCCAACGGCCGCGGCGACCTGCTGGCCGAACGGGCCGGGATCACACTCGGCTTCTATGCTCGCGAAAACAGGGACGAGTGGCAGCGCAAGGCGCTTGAGGCCGCGTTGTGCATCGCCGCCGGGGCCGACCTGACCCGGCTCACCGAATGGATCGCTGTGGGGCAGGAGCGGGCGGAGCGGATCCGCTAGACGAGGGGCACAGAAAGATCCCCGCGAGCCTCCCTCCTCCGGGGCTGGCGGGAATCTTCAATGTGTGCGTTCGGATAGCTTCGGCGCATAATGCCGCTAAATGACTATGCAGAACGCGCCGACCAGCTGGCTTGGAATGTTGTGCTCGCTTCACCCACGAGCCGCAGGCGTCCCAGAACTTGTCGGCGGCGACCACGTAGTGCCCTGCTCGTACTCGCGTCGGCCTCATCGCATGTCGTCGAGAGCATCGAGGGCATCGAATGAACCTTCACTCGCAAGTGAGGCAGGAATGTCACAGCGTTTCCGTTTGCGGGAAAAGGCTCGCAACCTGAGCCGTGAGACTTGGATTGCGATCATTTTCCTGCTCATAGCCTGGGCACTGATCGTCGTTGTGGTCCTAGTCACAGGTCACAAGTCCGGCCACGAACGGGGTAATACGGCCACTGTCAGCGCCACACTGCCCGCCTGGTGTTGCATCCTTTCCTTGCGAGCAAGTTAGGCCGAGGGCGAAGCCAGGGCGACAGGACAGATGATGATCCCCGCGAGCGGTCCCGGTGTGGATGCTCGCGGGGATCTTCTTCTCTCGTGCGGATGAGCTACTCGGTGCCTCCCTCCACGGTGGGCAGGAGTTTGACGCCGAGGTCGTAGCACAGCTGCCGTGCGACATCGACGGGGAGCCACCACGTCGACTGGATGCTGCCGCTGATCGCGGCGACGGACGCGTCATGGCCGATTGCGAACAGCTGAACCGTGTTGGGGTCGCGCTGGTCGGCGATGACCTGCACACTTTGCATGGGCCCCTCCTTGGTAGGGGTCAAGGCCCTCGGCTGGTGTTCGCGCACCACCGGGGGCCGCCTATTTTGTGTCAGCTCTCCTCTCGCGGTCGTGGCCGCATCGTCGGGTCGGGATGGTCCGCCATGGCGAGCAGATGGGCTCTCAGCGCGGCGGTGATGATGGCCGAGACGGATTGGTGCGTCTGCTCGGCGTAATCGGCCACGCGCTGCCACAGCTGCTCATCGCGCACGTAGATCGTGCGCTTGCCGGACGGGCTCACGAGGCGCAATCTACCGGCCGTAGAAGCGACGTACAAGAGGCGGATAAATGACGTACTCAGTAGGGCTGACCTGCTAACGCCTTGCTAACGACTTACGCGAACGGCAGCGAACCCGCCCGGACGCTTTGAGCGCTATTCAGGTCAGACCCGATACCGTGAACCTCGATGAACCTCGACGGTTGCGTCTCGTACAACTTCCAAGCTGGTGGTGCCGGTTCGATCCCGGTCACCCGCTCCACCAAGGGGCCGCGTGACTTCACATAGGCCGCGTGATCGCCAAGCTCGCGGGTGGCCATGGTGTGGACAACGCTGCCAGCCGCGCCGGCACGCTCTGGGCCACCCACCGCGGTCTCAGCTGAAGGCGGCACTGGGGCGGGACTTCACGCTGAACCCAGGCGCGCTTAGTTCGGAATGCTTCCGGGTGAGCGATGAGTTTGCCGGTGCCGCGGCGTCTTACCGGCAAAGGAGGACCCGCCGTACATTCCCGGGAGGAGTATCACGCATGCGACCTGACCTAGACGCCCCTGAGCACCGCGACCTACCGTCCGGGCTGCCCAAACCGGCGCAACGGGCCCTCGCCGCCGCCGGGTACACCAGCCTGGACCAACTCACCCAGGTCAGCGAGGCAGACCTCGGCCGACTGCACGGGGTTGGCCCAAACGCGATCGAAAAACTGCGGCGAGCTCTCGCCGAGAGCGGCCGTTCCTTCGCCACGAACAGTTGAACCCCAACAAAGTGCCGACCGTCCTCCGCCTACGATGAGCCGACGACCTTCGATCTTGGCCATCCCGTAGCCGTGCCCGCCGTTGTCCCTTTGTGGCCAGGTGGTAAGGGACGTCCACCCGGGACTGAATCGTTGGTCCTGTGGGTGACAGCCTGGCTACGCGAGGTGTGACTGGTGCAGGTCTCCGGCTATCGGGACGGTCCTGCGATCCGTGTCGCGGGCTTGGGCAAGCGGTTTGGTGACCGGGTCGCGTTCGAGGACATGTCGTTCGAGGTCGGCTATGGCGAGGTGTTCGGTTTCCTCGGTCCGAACGGCGCGGGGAAGACGACAACTGTGCGAACGCTGGGAACGCTCGTCGTGCCAACTTCAGGCTCCGCGACCGTGGCCGGGCTACCGCTGACGTCAGACAACGAGGTAGAGATCCGCCGACGGATCGCGATCATGCCTGAGTCACCGGGCCTGTATCTGCGTTTGAGCGTGGCCGAGAATCTGCAGTGTTTCGCCGATCTGTACGAAGTCCCCGATGGGCCCGGTCGGATCGATCAGGCCCTGCAGGCCGTCGACCTGACCGGTAGAGCTCAGGATGTGTGCGGCGCGTTGTCCAAGGGTTTGCGTCAGCGCGTTGCTTTGGCGAGGGTATTGCTGAGTGACCCGGAGGTCCTGTTTCTTGACGAGCCGACGGCGGGTCTGGACCCAGTCGCCACCCTTGACGTCTATGAGCTGATCGATGGACTTCGCCGACGCGGCGTCACGATCTTCCTCACCACCCACCGCCTCGAGGAGGCCGAGCGACTGTGCGACCGCGTCGCGATCCTCAACACGACGCTGCGCGCGGTCGGCCCACCGGCGCAATTGCGCGACCGGCTGTTCGCGAAGACACTCACAGTCAGGACCGTCGTACCGCTTGCCGACCCAGATGCGCTGTTCACGGGACTGCCGGCCGTCGAGGGATGGCGGCGCGACGGCTCGGCCAGCTACGTCCTCATTGTGTCCGACCCGACCCATGCAGCACCAAGCGTCACCCGAGCTCTCGTGGCCGCTGGCGCCGACGTGCTGTCCGTCGGTGAGTCACGTCACTCGCTCGAGGATGTCTATCTCCAGCTAATCGATCAACGCAGTGAGAGCGGCACGCCGTGAACGTGAGCAGGCAGCATGTGCGAGCAATCCGCCGCAAGGAGTTCCGGGAGTACCGGCGTAACGGCAACCTCGTCTTCGCGACCGCGATTCTCCCACTGATCTTCCTTATTCAGCCGGTGATCCAGGTCTTCACCCTGCCCACCTCTGCGTCGATGACGCTGCGTCACGAGCATTCACTCGTCTACATGCTGGCCATTCCGGTTCTCGTGCCCGCTGTGCTCGCCTCCTACGCGGTGGTCGGTGAGCGAGTGCAGGGCACCCTCGAACCGGTACTCACCACTCCGGTTCGTCCCGAGGAACTCCTGCTCGGCAAGGCCATGGCGGCCTTCGTCCCGTCGGTTTTCGTCGCGTACGCGGTCTTCGCCCTGTTCGTGGCGATCGTGGAGTTCTTCGCCCGTGCGGCAGTTGCCTCCGCGGTCATCCAAGGTCCGGATCTGCTCGCCCAGCTGCTGTTCACCCCGCTGCTTGCCAGCTGGTCCATATGGGTTGGCATCGCCATATCGGCAAGGTCGAGCGACCCGCGCACCGCAACGCAGATCTCGGTTCTCATGAGTCTTCCGACGGTGGCGGTGACAACGCTAATTGCCCTCAACGTCATCCCCGCCACCCTCGGCATCGCTGTTGGGTTCGGCGCGGCCCTGCTGGTCCTCGTTCTCGTGGGCTGGCGGGTTGTGTCGGTCATCTTCGACCCCGAACGACTCATCACCAACACCAAGTAACGCGATTTCGCGCGCGCTCGACCATCCGTCGCCGATGACCAGTGGGACTCCGTCGCCGGCGCAGCGAAACTAGCGCGATGCCATCCTTACCGTCTTTCAGCACTTAGCGGTTCGGCGACGCATCGGCTCGCGCATGCGCGGATAGATTGGTGGCGTCGATCCTGCGAGGGGAGGACGCATTGTGACGGCCAAGAGTGACTTCACCGAAGAGGAATGGATCAGAGTCCGGCGAGCACCATTCGTCGCCGGGATGGCCATCTCCCTAGCCGACCCCGGCGGTCCCATCGAGGTGACGAAGGAGTCGATGGCGACGATCAAGTCGGCGACCAACCCGCCCAGCCGCGAGCAGCTGCTCACTGAGATCGCCCTGGACATCCAGTCCATGACCCAGCAAAAGCAGAACCCGCTCGGTGACTTCACGCTGAGCAAGGACGCGAAGCCCGGACAACAGGTCCTCGATGAGCTACGAGCGGTCAAAGGGATCGTCACCTTGAAGGCGACCACCGCGGAAACCAACGCGTTCAGCCACTGGCTGGTGATGACAGCGCAGGCCGCGGCCGACGCCGCCAAGGAAGGTGGGTTCCTCGGCTTCGGTGCGAAGCAGGTCAGCCAGGGCGAAAAGGACATGCTCGACCAGGTGCGTTCCGCCCTCGGTACGGAGTGACCAGGAGCGACCGGTGCGCTTCAGGCGGCGACCGTCCGTTCAGTGAGGGTTGTGGTTGGTCTCAGTCGTCCTGGATAGCGAGATCGAGCTGGCTGAGGCGGGCAGGTTTGCGCCGCGGCCGGCGTCCGTGTGACACCGATGAGTACAGGCTGAGGATTTCGTCTAACACCAGAGGCCATGACTAATGCGCGGCTAATGCCGGCTGCGTCGCGCCAACCGGAGGTGAACAGATGACCGAACGCGAACCCGTCGAGGTCAGCAATCTCGATCGATACGGCTTCCCGCCGCTGCCATGGAGCCGCCCCCGCGACCTCCTCGCCGCCGGCCCACCAGGGCCCGACACACCGTTCTTCATCGGGACGTCCCGGCCGGACGGCCGGCCTCATGCAGCCGGAATCGGGGCCCTGTGGCTCGATGGCGAGATCTACTTCACCAGCGGCCCCGGCACCCGCAAGTCACAGAACCTGTCGGCGAACCCCGCCTGCACTATCTCCACCCATCTCGAAGGCATCGACCTCGTTCTGGAGGGCGAAGCGACCAGGGTCACCGATCAGCAAACGCTCGAGGAGGCGGCCAGCGGGTACCGGGAGGGCGGGTGGCCGGCCGAGGTCGAGGGCGATGCGTTCACCGCCCCGTACAGCGCGCCCAGCGCAGGCCCGCCTCCCTGGTATCTCTACCGCTTCACTGTTGATACCGCGTTCGGAGTGGCGACGGCCGAGCCGTACGGCGCGACCCGTTGGCGGTTCGCCGCTGGGGGGTAGCGCAGCTAGCCAGAGCGCTTGAGCTTGCCGTGCCGCTTCGCGTACCGCTCGCCTGCCGAGAAAAGCGCAAGACCCGCCGGTATGCAGACGGCGCCGATCAATACCAGAATCCCCAGCGTCGGTCCCATCGTGGTCAGATCCGCGCCGTCGAGCAGGGCGTCCCTGACGCCATCGAGCGCATATGTCGCGGGGCTGATCGCTGCCAGCCATCTCATCCAGTCCGGCAACACGTTCACCGGATAGTAGATGCCGGAGACGACAAGGAGGACGCCCTGCGCCACGAAGCCGAGCTGCGCGCCCTTCTCCGGTGAGATGAGTGGAAGCACTGCGGTCATGATCCCGATGCCGGCGAAGGAAACGCTGGCGACGAGCAAGACCACGATCGCCGCGAGGAAGTTGGCGTTGGACAGGCTGAGATCGAAGAAAAGCCCCACGATCCCGAAGATCAGCAGCGCTCGGATGAGGCCGTACAGCACGGCGAAGGCGGCCATACCAGCGAGGTGCGCCGATCGGCGGAGCGGAGCCATGAAGGTGTACTCGATCGTCCCCTCCCACCGCTCCCACGCGACCGTCTCCGTGATGAACTCGAAGATGATGCCGAGATAGGCCCAGATCACCGCGCCGATCAGCAGGTAGGTGGTGACACGCTCCACGTCGATCGCGCCCCCGCTTGCCTCGATGCCGCGGCCGATAAAGACGATCGTCAGCGTGTTGGCTACGGTCCACACAAGGAAGGCGACGTCCCACCAGATATAGCGGCGGGTGAGGTAGAGGTTGCGCTCGATGACACCCGCGACCCCGATGAGCTCGGATCGCAGGAGGTGCGCCCTCGATCTCATGCGAGCACCTCCCTCTCGTCGTCCTCGCCGTCCTCGTCTTCGCCGCTGTCGTCGGCGAACGTGCGCCCGGTCGCGGCGAAGAACGCCTCCTCAAGCGTTGCCGCGCGGTAATGCCGCTTGAGCGCATCGGGGGTTTTGAGTGAGAGCAGCTTGCCGCGATCGATGATCCCCACCCGATCCGCGAGAGTGTCGGCCTCGGTCATGTCGTGCGTACAGAGCAGGATCGTCGCGTCGTGTACGTCTCGGATCTCCCGGACGAACTCTTGGACCTCGAGCTTCGAGCGAGGGTCGAGGCCGGTCGTCGGCTCGTCGAGCAGGAGGAGTACGGGTGCCGTCAGCAGGGCACGGGCGAGCGCGACCTTCTGCTGCATGCCGCGGGAAAGATTCTCCATCGGCTCGCTTCGGCGGTTGATCGGAAACCCGACCCGGCCAAGGATCCGCGGAATCTCGTCGCGGGTCTCACGAGCCGATATCCCATAGAACCGCGCCGCGTAGCTGAGGTTCTCGGCCGCGGACATCTTCTTGAAGAAGCTGGCCTCGACCGAGACCCGGTTGACCAGCCGCCGGACGGCGCGGGGCTCACGGAACACGTCATGGCCGAAGACCTTCGCGGTGCCACCGTCATGCAGCAGCAGCGTCGAGAGGAGTCGTACGAGAGTCGACTTGCCCGAGCCGTTCTGGCCGAGAATCGCGACCGTCTCGCCACGGGCCACCGTGAAGGTGACACCGTCCAGCGCGGCGATCCGTCGGCGGCGTGGACCGGCCGCCGCGCGAGGAGCCTTGCGCCGAAACTCCTTGCGCAGCTCGATGACTTCGATGGCGGGTGCGGCTGTGAAGACCTGCGGCGGCGTCTCGAGAATGGGATGCGGCTGAGACACGGGTGGCTCCGGTGCGGATGGGACGGACGAAAGCCGAGCGCGAGAAGGAGGGAGGCGCCGACGTCGCGGCGACCCGGAGCGCGAGCGCCTTCGATCTCAACCGCTGAGGATCACCAGATGACGATAGACAGCCTGATCGCGCCGGAGCGAATGGTTTTCGCCTCAGAGCTGGCGGTGCATCACATGGAGGCCGACGTATCCCTTTACCGGGTGGTTGAAGCCCTCTGGGATCGTCGCCACGACGTCGAATCCCAGGGAACGCCAGAGCCCGACCGCTGGAGTGTTCGTCTCCACGACGGCGTTGAACACCATGGCCCGGTAGCCGTCGGCGCGGGCCGCCTCGAGGACATGCTCGCCCAGCGCTCGCCCGACCCCCCGCCCCGAGTAGCTCGGATCGACCATGAACCCGGCGTTGGCGATGTGGGCCCCTGGGCCACCGTAGTTGGGATGGGTTTCTGCTGTTCCCACGATCCGGTCCTGATCGTCGACGGCCACCACCGTCCGCCCCGGAAGATCGTGCATCCACATCTCGCGAGCGTCCGCTTCGCTGGTTTCCCGGTCCCAGGAGAAGGTCTCACCCGCGGCCACAATGCCGTTCATGAAGGACCAGATGGCCGGCCAATCGGCGTCCGTCGCTTCCCTAATCTCCATGGCGTCCAGCATGGTCGCAGACGGACGCAGATCGCCAACCGGCTCACGCCAGTCAACGGAGCGGTGGCCGGCGGGCGGTAGTCGGCGTCACGCGATGTCAACGGCAGTCGCGACCGCTAGCGGCGGAACACGGCCATCCGGAGAACATCGCGATAGGCGCCGTCGTGCCAGTTGTGCTCTCGGAAACGACCTTCCTCCCTGAAACCCGCCTTGGAGTACGCGGCGACGGCGCGCTCATCGTCGGCCAGTACCTCCAGCGACACCTTGCGGAAATTCAGGTAGGTGAAGGCGTAGTCGACCAAGGTGCGGACGGCGTCCTGTCCGTAGCCCTTCCCCCACTTGTCCCTGCCGATCGAGATGCCGAGATGGCACGCTCTGGCGTAGTCGTCGAAGAAGTGCAGCGAGCATTCCCCAATGACCTCGCCACCGACCTCGATAACGAACCGGGCCTTGTCGCTCTCCGGCTCCGCGGCACGCTTGTCGAAGCGGGCCTCGAGCGCGGCCAGCGAGGTCGGCAGCGGCCGCTCGTCGCTAGCCCGATGCTCGACCGCGAGATCGTTGTACATCTCCCAGAGCGGTCGAAGATCGTCCCGCTCGACCCCACGCAGTAGCACCCGCTCGCCCGACAACATCGCGTCGCCCCTCACCGGACCCACCGTTCCATGCGGCCCGATCATTCGGCACGGTGTCCGGCTCCGGCAACCGAGTTTGGCCATCCGGGGGCCAACGCCGCGGACGAGAGGAGCGCGGGGTCACGAGCAGGTCAGCAGACCCATCGCTCGCTTGGCGGTGAGGACGCGGAGAACGTGCTGATCGATTGCGGAGCGGAAGGACCGGCTGGATTTCGCGGCCGCGATCACGGCTCGGGTCATCGTAGGAAGAACGGACGCCTCGACGGTGACGATCACGTCCCCGCCGGCCCGCAAGAACCGGAGCGCGCGCTGGGCCGGCGGCACCGCCTTCACCTCCGCTGCTGCGCCCAAGTCGTCGGAGAGCACGACGCCGTCGAAACCGAGATCCTTGCGCACCATGCCGTCGATGACTGTTTCCGAGAAGACCGCGCGGTTGTCCGGGTCGATCTTCGAATAGGTCGCGAGCGACACCATGAGGAAACCCGCGCCCGCCTCGATGCCGGCGCCGAACGGCGCGAGATCGGGATCGTCCCGCGTGGTCACTCGATCAACGACCCCGGCGGTGACGTCGGTGTTACCGCGGACCTTTCCTAGCCCAGGGAAGTGTTTGACAGCCGTCGCCACCCCTGCCTGGCCCATACCCGACACGAACGCCGCGACATGCTGCCCTACGGATGAAGGATCAGAACCGTAGCCGCGATGCAACGCACCGATGGGCAAATTGGCCGTACCGACCGAAGCCGGGACGACGTCGGCGACCGGTGCGAGGTCGAGGTCAACCCTCGCAGCACGCAGATCCTCCCCCCATGCCTCCGCACGGGTCCGCAGCTGGCTAGGCGTCAGCTGGGCCTGCTCACTCGCCGAAGGGATCGGCTCGAATCCCGGCCCCTTCAGATGCTGGACAAGCCCGCCCTCTTGGTCCGCTGCCACGATCGCCTGCACTCCGGCCGGCGCGCCGGCAACGGTGCGCGCTCGGTTTGCCGCGGTCGCCACCGCGCGCGTCCCCGTGGTGGCCTGCCCGACGAGCAGGATCGCCCCGACATGCACCGCCCCCAGTGTCGAAGACACGAACGCGGGTGTCCGGTCCACCTGTACCCCGCCCATGAACAACTGGCCCACTCGCTGCGCAAGAGTGAGCCTCTGGAGAGTTCGCTGCACGCAGCTGGCGACCGTAGGCGAGGTTGTGGCGGGCGGCGTCTGCGACGGTGTCGTGGTCGCAGAGTACGTACTGCTGGATGTCGGCGACGCTCCGCTCGCCGATCCCGATCGCTGACCCCCACACCCGGCCAGCCCGGCGACCACGAGCAAGCCGGTGCACCCGATGGCCGTGACCAGCTGGCGGTGCCGTTTCGTCGCAACTCCCCTGCTGGCCACGTCGGATGATCGCGATTCTGGTGGGATCGAAGCCCACAGCGCGATTGTACGGTCGGCCTGGTCAGAGCCGTTCGACCAGGCGGAACCGCTCCGCGACCGCCAGGGTGTCATCGGTGACGGCAAACGCCGGATCCCCGAGATAGCTGCGCATCTCGGGGCTGTGCCAGAACTGTTCGTGCCCAGCCCGCCAGGCGCCGACTGTCTCGTAGCCCTCGCCTTCGTCGATCGCATGGGCTAGATCGATGTCGCGGAGCCGGATGACCCGAACGTCAATTGTCTCGATCACTGCGACCGGTTTGTCTTCCGAGTCGACGACGACGCTGCGTTCCCCGACCTCGGGGAGCGGTTCGTCGTCGTGCTCGTACTCGATTAGTAATGACGTCGTCGACGTCTTCTGGCCGGCCAGGATCGCCGCGACAAGGCTGTCTCGCAGCGGACCAGGGAACGCGAAGTAAGCCCTCGACGGATCACCCATCCGAGGAGGTTATATCGCCCACGCCCCTTGCCCGCACGTCGCGTTAGACCCCGCTCGAGCCGCCAGGCGCAGACGGGCAGGAGCTATGGTCCAGCCGATCCTCGATCGTCTCGGTTGCGCGGCATACTGAGCCGGGTCTGAACGTGAGCTAGACGCCGAGAGGTGATGTGGTGGGCGCACCGGCTCGCGATGTTCGGCACCCCACGGTCGACGACTTGGACCGGGCCTGGCACGTCGTGCGTGAACACCTCGCACCCTCACCACTGGTGGCCACGAGCGTGGCCGCCGACTCCTGGCTCAAGGTGGACAGCTGGCAGCCGACGGGATCGTTCAAGGTACGCGGTGCGCTGGCGGCGCTGGCGGCTGTTGACGAGCGGGGCAGGGCAGCGGGCGTCGTCGCCGCTTCAGCGGGGAACCACGGTCTCGGCGTGGCTCATGGCGCAACCCGGCTCGGCATTCCGGCCACGATCGTCGTGCCGCGGACGGCATCGGCGGCGAAGGTGGCCGCACTCGCCGACTTCCCCGTCGATCTCGTCCAGCACGGTGACGATTACGATGCCGCCGAGGCATATGCGATCAGCCTCGCCGTGGACGGCCTGGCGTTCATCTCGCCGTACAACGATCCCAACGTCATCGCCGGTCAAGCGACGATCGGGCACGAGCTGAGTGACGAACTGACTCCTCCCTTCACGATCGTCGCTCCGATCGGCGGTGGTGGGCTGGTCGCCGGGCTGAGCCTGTGGGCAACGACCCGACCAGGAGTACGGGTCGTCGGCGTGGAGGCGGATGCGTCGCGGGCCGTCTCGGCAGCGGTCGCCCGCGGAGGCATCGTGCCGGTGCCGATCGCGAGCACGCTTGCCGACGGCCTCGCCGGAAATCTCGAGCCCGACAGCATCACGCCAGAGATCATCGCGAAATACACACAGGCGCTGACCTCCGTGAGCGAGGCGGAGATCAGGGATGCCATACGCTTTCTCGCCGCGCGGCACGGGTTGGTCGCCGAAGGCTCCGGTGCGGTCGCTCTCGCCGCGCTGATGGCCGGCAAGGTCGAGGTTCAGGGCCCAACGGTCGCCGTCGTGACCGGCCGCAACATCGCGCTACCCGTCCTCGCCGAGGTCCTCGCCGCCGCCTATTGAGCGCGGGGGTTGCAAGCGTGGGATCAGCCGCGGCCCAGGAGGGTGCCGCCGTTGACCTGGAGGACCTGGCCCGTCGTCCAGCCGGCGTCGGGCGAGACGAGATAACAAACGGCCGCAGCGACCTCCGCCGGTGTGCCGGGGCGGCCCATCGGGATGCGGGCCACCCGGGACTCGTACACCTGCGGTGTCAGCCGGCCCGCCCAGAACTCCGTGTCCGGGACGAAACCGGGCGCCACCACGTTTACCGTCACCCCGTCCGGGGCGAGTTCGTCGGCGAGGCTGTAGGCCCAGGCGTGCAACGCCGCCTTCGCTCCGCCGTACGAGCCCGCTCCGCGCAGCGCAGCCACGGAGCTGATCGCGACGATGCGCCCGCCCGGTCGGGTGATATGCGGCAGCAATGCCTCGGTGAGCAGAACCGTCGGCAAGACGTTCCCATCGAAGTCCTGACGCCAGGCCGCTGCGAGCTCGGCCAAACTATCCGTCGCAGCGGTGGAGACCCCACCCGCATTGTTGACGAGAACGTCGACCGAGCCATGGTCCCGAACGATCGCCGAAGCGGCTGCCGCGACCTGATCCGGCTCGCTGAGGTCGGCGCGGTACCAGCGGGCGGGGTCTCCTGCAGCGGCGCCGGTGATCTCGGCGGCCGCTTTCTCCAGCGCCTCAGGACGACGGCCGAGGAGGACGACCTGGTCGCCGTCCCTAGCCAGCCTGGCGGCGATCGCCCTACCGATGCCGGTCGCTCCGCCTGAGATTACGGAAACCCGCGCCATGACCTTCCTCCATCCGTCCGGGTCTTTGCTCTCGGCCCGGCCGCCCGGTACCGCGAATGATCGCGACCGCGGCGGCTCGGCTCGCGGCTCGGCGCTACGGGTACTCCCACGTGACCTGGACACCGATCTCTCCTGGCGCGGTGATCTCGTGGTCCAGGCGCGCGATCTCGTGGAAACCGGCCCGCGCAGCCACCGCACCCGAGGCCGGGTTGGCGGCGTCGTGCTTGATCACGACTCGGTCGACTCCGGGCTGGTCGAGGGCGGCACGGGTCAGCGCCGAAGCCGCCATCGTCGCGTAGCCGCGCCCGGTGTGTGCTGAGTGGAGCCAGTAACCGATCTCGAGGGCACCCGTGCCGATCCGATCGTGCAGGCCGAACGAGCCGACAAGCGTTCCGGCACGGTCCAGTGCCGCGTAGTTCCATTGCGTGCTGTCGGCCCAGCCGTCCGTCGCGATGTCGATGAAGATCCCTGCGGCGCCTACGTCGTACCCCTCGTGCGCCCACGGCATGAACGGGAGCAGCTCCGGTAGCGACGCCTGGACGGCGGCCGCCAGCTCCTTTGCGTCATCCGGCCGCCAGCGGCGGAGGGTGATCTCCTCCGCGTCGATCACATCGGGAAAGTCCACCGCTCGATCCTGCCCATGCGATCGCCACGACGACAACTCCAATCCACGCGCAGGGCGCGGCGTCTGGCCTCGCAGAAAACAGCGTGCCTCCCGCCACCCTCTGCTGGTAGGCAGGACACATGACCGACACAGCCGGCGCCCCCTATCCGATTCGCTCGGTATCCCCCGACGAGTGGGACGTCGTCCTCGCGAACGACCAGCTCGCCTTCGCCGAGGTCTTCCCGCCGGAAATCATCGAGCGCGAGCGCGGCCTGTTGCCGTGGAGCCGCACCCTCGGGGCATACGACGGCGACGAGCTCGTCGGATTCACCGCCGCCTACGAGCAGGGGATGCGCATACCGGGAGGCATGCTCCCGAGCACTGGCGGCGTGACCTGGGTGACGGTGCGGCCCACCCATCGGCGCCGCGGCATCCTTAGCTCCCTGCTCCGACGGCAGCTCGCTGACCTGCACGAGCTCGGTCAGCCTGTCGCCACACTCTGGGCGAGCGAGCCGGCGATCTACGGCAGGTTCGGCTTTGGGCTGGCATCGATGAGGTACGGCGTGAAGGTCCCACGCCGTACCCAGTTGATCGACGCCCCGGCCGACCCCTCGCTACGTCTGCGTATCGTCGATCCGAAGAAGGCGATCGACGCATTGGAGACTGTGGCGGCAGCGGCGCCGGCCCGTCCTGGCATGTTGGCGCGCGACGAGCGCTGGTGGAATCGCTCCACGGACGACCCACCGGCCGCCCGAGGCGGCGGCAAGCTCTACTGCGTTCTGGCCGAGAGTGCGGGCCAGCCGCGTGGCTACGCGCTCTATGTGCCGCGCTCGAAGTGGGAGGGCAGCGGACCGGCGGGCACGGTGAACCTGCGCGAGGTGCTGGCCGCCGACCAGGCGGCGTATGCGGAGCTATGGCGGTTCCTGCTCGACATCGACCTGATGGCGGATGTCGATTACTGGAACCTGCCGGTTGACGACCCGCTGCTGTGGTGGCTCTCCGACGCGCGGCGCGCGGAGCCGACCTTGGGCGACGCGATGTACCTCAGACCGGTCGACGTCGCCGCGGCCCTCTCGGCACGGCGCTACACGACGGACGTCGACGTCGTCCTGTCAGTCACCGACCACACCTGCCCATGGAACACCGGCCGGTGGCGGCTCACCGGCGGTCCCGCCACAGCCTCGTGTACGAAGACGACCGATGCGGCCGACCTTGCGATTGACGCCCGCGCACTCGGCTCGGCGTACCTCGGCGGCGTCACCCTCCAGACGCTTGGCGCAGCCGGACGGGTCGACGAGCTGGTGCCGGGTGCGCTCGCGTACGCCAGCCGCGCCTTCGCCCATGAGCCCGCCCCGTGGTGCCAATTCATCTTCTAGGGCGGCCACGACCCGATGCGTGGAGTGGTATCAGGCGGGCGCAGGAAGGTCCGGAAGTGTGCCGGTCTGCTCGTACGCCGTGAGCATGGCGATCCGTCTCGCATGTCTTTCTTCACCGCTGTAGGGCGTGGTCATGAAGATCTCGACGAAGCGCGTTGCCTCGTCCTGGGTGTGCATGCGCGCGCCAATCGAGATGACGTTCGCGTCATTGTGCTCCCGGGCGAGCTCTGCGATCTCCTCACTCCAGGCCAAGGCGGCCCGGATTCCTACGACCTTGTTCGCTGCTATCGCTTCGCCGTTGCCCGACCCGCCAATGACAATGCCTAGACTGTCGGCGTCGGCGCTGACCCTGGTGGCCGCACGCAGGACATACGGCGGATAATCATCGTCGCCGTCGTACTCGTACGAACCGCAGTCGACCGGCTCGTGGCCGGCCGCCTCGAGCCAGCCGATGAGGTGGGACTTCAGCTCGAATCCGGCGTGGTCGGAAGCGATGTAGACACGCATGGGCGGCAGTCTGCCACGAGCTCTGGCAACAGTCGGATCTCACGGTTGGAGACTGGCGCGCGCGACACCGGCCTGACATGGCACGATGCCAAGACTCCACTATCAGCCCCAGTCAGGAGAGCAACGCCGTGCCGGGTATGAATCTCACCCGCGACGAGGCGGCCGCCCGCGCCGCCCTGGTCGACGTCGAGTCCTACACAGTCGAACTCGATCTCACGACGAGCGAGACCACCTTCCGGTCGACGACGATGATCCAATTCACCTGTCGCGAGGCAGGCGCGTCGACCTTTGTCGACCTCGTCGCTCCATCGGTCCATGAGCTCACGCTCAACGGACGGGCACTCGATCCGGCAACCGTGTTCGACAACGTGCGGATCCAGCTAGACGATCTTGCCGACGACAACGAGCTGCGAGTCGTCGCCGACTGCTCGTACATGAACACCGGCGAAGGTCTGCACCGCTTTGTGGACCCTGTGGACAAATCGGTCTACCTCTACACCCAATTCGAGGTCGCCGATGCACGGCGGGTCTATACCTGCTTCGACCAGCCCGACCTGAAGGCCAGCTGGCAGCTCACGGTGATTGCCCAGGACGACTGGAAAGTCGTGTCCAACTCACCGACGCCCACGCCACAGGCGGTCGTACCAGGCAAGGCGTTGTGGGCGTTCGAGTCGACGCCGCGGCTCTCGACGTACATCACGGCGCTTGTCGCCGGTGCCTATCACGTCGAGCGCGACGAGCACAGGATCGGAGACCAGGTGGTCCCGCTCGCTGCCTATTGCCGCCGGTCACTCGCCGAACACCTGAAATCTGCGGCCATCTTCGAGGTCACGAAGCAGGGTTTCGACTATTTCTACGAGAAGTTCGACTACCCCTATCCGTTCGTGAAATACGACCAGCTCTTCGTCCCCGAGTACAACGCGGGCGCGATGGAGAACGCGGGCTGCGTGACGATCCTCGAGGACTACGTCTTCCGCTCCAAGGTCACCGACGCCGCCTACGAGCGCAGAGCGGAGACGATCCTGCACGAGCTCGCCCACATGTGGTTTGGCGACCTCGTCACGATGAAGTGGTGGGACGACCTGTGGCTAAATGAGTCGTTCGCCACCTATGTATCGGTCCTTTGCCAGTCGCAGGCCACCCGGTGGCGGGGCGCGTGGACGACGTTCGCCAACGTTGAGAAGACGTGGGCGTACCGGCAGGACCAGCTACCTTCCACCCACCCAATCGTCGCGGACATCAACGACCTCGAAGACGTCGAGGTGAACTTCGACGGCATCACCTACGCTAAGGGCGCCTCGGTTCTCAAGCAGCTCGTCGCGTGGGTGGGCGTGGATCACTTCTTCGACGGCATGCGCGGCTATTTCAAGCGGTACGAATGGGGCAACACGACGCTCGCCGATCTTCTCGCCATCCTCGAGGAGACCTCGGGCCGCGACTTGTCGACATGGGCCAAGGAGTGGCTCGAGACCCCAGGCGTGAACACGCTGCGGCCGGAATTCGCCGTCGACGACGAGGGGCGGTTCACCTCCTTCGCCGTCTTGCAGGAAGCGCCCGTCCAGTGGCCAACGCTGCGTTCTCATCGGATCGCGATCGGCCTCTACGACCGTGATGACCTGGGCCGGATCGTGCGGCGGGATCGTCTCGAGCTCGACGTTTCGGGACCCCGGACCGAAGTTGCAGAGCTGAGCGGCATCCTGAAGCCAGATCTGATCCTGCTCAACGACGACGATCTGACATACGCGAAGATCAGACTGGATGCGGACTCACTAGCACTCGTGACCGAGTCAGTCGGGTCGATCAGCGAGACTCTCCCTCGCGCTCTTTGCTGGGCAGCAGCCTGGGATATGACCAGGGATGCCGAGATACCGACCAAGGACTACGTCCGTCTCGTCCTCGCCGGCATCGGCCAGGAGTCCGACATCGTCGTCGTCCAGTCTCTGCTGCGGCAGACCTTCGCGGCCCTCGACCACTTCGCCGATCCGGCTTGGCGCTCGACCGGTCTCGCTCAGCTCGCGGCCGCTGCCCGTGCGCACCTGACCGACGCTGAACCCGGCAGCGACCATCAGCTTGCTTGGGCCCGTGCGTTCGTGAACGCGGCAACGAGCGACGAGGATCTCGGCTACGTCCGGGCGCTCCTCGGCGGCACCGACACCGTCGAGGGCCTCGTCATGGATGCTGACCTGCGCTGGCACCTGCTCACCAGGCTGGTCGAGACCGGTGTCGCCGGCGAGCGGGACGTCGATGCTGAGCTGGATCGCGACAACACGGCGACCGGGCAGCGACATGCGGCGGGAGCGCTGGCCGCCCGGCCCAACCCGGCGGCGAAGGGCGAGGCGTGGGAATCCGTGGTCTCCAGAGGTGATCTGCCCAACGCCATCCAGGCGTCGATCATCGGTGGCTTCACCAGTGCTGACCAGCTCCACCTGCTTGAGCCGTATTTCGAGAAGTACTTCGAATCGATCAAGGACGTTTGGGCACTCCGCACCAACGAAATCGCCCAGCAAATCGTGATCGGGCTCTACCCGGCCTTGCGTGTCGACGAGTCGACGCTCACCCGCACCGATCGCTACCTCGCCGAGGAGGACCCGGTGCCCGCGTTGCGGCGGCTCCTCGTCGAGGGCCGAGACGGGGTGGCCCGAGCGCTGCGTGCCCGGGCCTGTGACGCCGCAGCGAGCTAAAGTCGCACTAGGCGGCCTCGACGGCCCGGGGCGCCGGGACGTCGGCCGGCTCGACCCGCCGGGACCGGACCGCGTCGTAGAGCAGCACGGTGCCCAGAATCTGAGCCAGATGGTAGAGAGAGGTCGGATCCAAGCCCAGGGCCTCGGTCATCCTCGGGTCAAGTGCCTTGAGTCCGGCGGCGCCCCCGCTGGTCAGGATCGCGAGCACCATCGCGGGCGCCATCGGGTGCCGGCGCCAGGCGGCCCAGCCCCAGAGGGCCAGCACGCTGAGCATGGTGAGGCTTTCGCACGCGAGGATGGCTCCGACCCCGGCGTGCCCGGTGACTGCGACGACGAGGTAGGCCGAAAGGCCGAACGACCGCAGGATCCAGAACGCCCGCGCCCGCCCGGGTCCGAGCACATCGGCGACGGTCGCCGCGAGGACATAGGACACCGCCACGACGACGATCACGCTGATGATCGTCCAGCTGATCTGTCCTGCCCGCTCCCATCGGTTGAACACTCCGTGGTGTACCGCACCGGCCAGCGCGGCGACACTGAACCACCAGAACGCCGTCCGCCAGTAGCGGTTGGCGGTACGAAACCCAGCCCGAGACCCCGCCGAGCCGATCGCCTCCTGGCGGAGCCGGATCGCCAGGATCAGCGTGATCAGTCCCAGCGCGAGATCGGTCAGCGACTGCGCGGGCTCGTAGAGCACACTCCAACGCTACGTCCTCGCGCCCGACATGCGGCCGTGCCTTTCTGCCGGCTACCCCCGCCCAACAGCAGCGGATCATGCATTCGCACGCATGCCCTGCACATTCAGCGGCCTGGCGAAGTTGGCGTGGGCATGCCTGATCTGGAGAAGAATGGCTCGTCACGCGCCCCACTCGGCCTGCCCTGTGCCTCCACGTGCCTTGAAGGCTACGGATTGTCCAGATGGAGGCTGCGCGGGTGACGAGCCTGCTCGCCGAGCAGGACGATGCCGCTGGCGATCCCGCCCGACAGGTCGCCCGCAGCGAACGCGCTCGTCATGCTCGCCGTGGCGAGCATGCACGCTCGGTCGTCGAGGTTTCTCGCAGCGACCCTGCCCGTGACGATCTCCAGTCGGCGCTGCGTCGGGTCGACGACGACCACGGCGGATTGCTCGGGGTCAGGAAGAGCCGCGAGCAGCTTCCGCGCGAAGGCCCTCGGGTCGCCGGTCGGGGGACCGACGTACACGGTGAAGCTCAGACCACTTTCCCGCTGTGCTATATCGATGGCGCGGTTGATCTCGTCCTGCTGCCGAGGAGTGAGGACCTCACCATCGAGCACTGGCTCCGCCCCCCTCAGAGGCAGGCTCGCTGGTGGAATCGCCGGGCGCCGCCTCGATGGCCCGGCCGCCACTCATGGTCGAGCCGGAGGGAAGCTGCAGATCCCGCGGGGCGCCGAAGACCAGCGGCGGTCCCTGCCACCCGCGATCGGCGCGATAGCGCGGCCCGCGCGCGATGGACGGCGCGGAGACCAGCAACGCGATGAGCAGGAAGAGCGCCACTGGGATGACGCCGAAGATCAGCAGCGTCTCCAGCGCGCTCAGCCCCTTCCCCGGGTCATCGCCGTCGTCGCGGTGAGCCGCGAACGCCGGCGAGCCGAGCAGGACAACGCCAAACGTGGCGCCGGTCACGGCCGCCGCACGGAGCACGGTACGAATGGTCACAGCAGAACGGTAGTCGACACGATCACCGACCACACTGGGGACTCCCCGATGGCGTAGCCGTTGGGCGGGCTAACCCAATGCAACCGCGAGAGCGTGGGCGAGCTCGCGGACCAGCGGTTCAGCGGCGAGATCCTCGAGGAGCACGGGCTTGCCTTCGCTGTCGGTCAGCGGCAGCCGCCAGTTCGGGTACTCGTCGATTGTCCCGGGAAGGTTCACCGGACGGCGGTCACCGACAGCATCCGCTACCGAGACGCCGACGAGCAGCGCGGGCGTACGGGCGAGGAACCGGTGCAGCGCGACCATGACCTCGCGTTCCGTGGCGTTCGGGCGCAGCAGCCGCAGCTGCCGGAGCAGCTCGAGCCACTCCTCGACCGACCTGGCGTGAGCCTGTGCGATCTGCTCGTACGGCTGGGTCAGCAATCCGAGCCGGTCGGCCAGGCGCAAATGCTCTCCCTTCAGATACGAACCGACGGGGGGAAGGTCGTGGGTGTCTACGGTGGCGAGGCACAGGCGGCGCCACCGCTGCGGGGCCAGCGGTCCATCACGGTCTCGCTCGAACCACAGCACCGATGTGCCGAGCATCCCGCGCTCGCGCATGTGCTCCCGAACCCACGGCTCGACGGTGCCCAGATCCTCGCCGATCACGACCGCGCCTGCTCGTTGCGCTTCAAGTGCCAAGATCCCAACCATGGCCTCGTGGTCGTACCTGACATACGTGCCCTCGTTCGCAGGCCTGCCCTCAGGAACCCACCACAGCCGGAACAGGCCCATCACGTGATCAACGCGTACCCCGCCGGCGTACCGGCAGATCGAACGCACGACATCGCGGTAGGGCAGATAGCCGGCCTCAGCCAGCCGGTTGGGCTGCAACGGCGGCTGGGACCAGACCTGGCCGCGCTGGTTGAACTCGTCAGGCGGGGCACCGACCGACATCCCCTTCGCCAGGACGCGCTGCAGGGCCCAGCTGTCCGCACCCTCGGCGTGGACGCCGACGGCCAGATCGTGGACGATGCCGAGCGGCATTCCTGCGTCGGCCGCGGAGCGGGCGGCTGCGGCTCGCTGCTCGTCGAGCAGCCACTGCAGCCAGGAGTGAAAGTCCACCCGGCCCGCAAGCTCCCGGGACGCAGCTGCCACGGCTGGGGTTTCTGGCCGCTGCAGCTCCGGCGGCCAGGTGCTCCAGCGAGTTCCGTGCACCTCGGCGAGCGCGCACCAGGTGGCGAAATCGCGAAGCGCGCGCCCTTCGGCCTCGACGAAGCTCCGGTATGCGGCCTCGCGGCCGGGGCTGCGCACAACCTCGTAGACCAGCTCAAGGGCTGCGCGTTTCGCAGTCCAGAGGGCGTCGCGGTCGAGGAGGTCATCCGTGAGGTTCTGCGACGCCGTCACAATAGCGAGCTCGTCGATCCGCGCTCGCTCGGCCGGGCCGAGGTAGCTGTACTCCGGGATCGCCTCGATCCTGAGATAGAGCGGGCTGGCGAACCGACGGCTCGTCGGCAAATAAGGCGATGGCTCGATCGGAGATACCGGCTCGGTCGCATGCAAGGGGTTGACAACGACGAACCCGGCACCCAGCGTCCGCCCAGACCAGGCAGCGAGGTCGGCCAGGTCGACGAGGTCCCCGATGCCCCATGACCTGCGGGAGCGCAGGGCGTATAGCTGCGTCGTCCAGCCCCACAGCCGATGCTGATCCACCGGATCCGGGAGCTGCAGGCGGCCGGGCACGACGACGAGAACGCAGCGGCCGCTGCGCTTCTCACCGCCGCCGGCGACCCGGACGCGAAGGCTGTGCCAGCCGAGGGGCAGATCCGCGGGCAACTGCCAGGTCAGCTCCGCGACCTCGCCGCCGTGGTGCAGGGTCGCGACCTGGGGCTCGGCGCCGGGAACGGCCGACACGTCGGTACGTACTCCGCCGGCCTCGAGCTCGACCCAGACCTCCGCGTCGCGGCCGACCGGGACGTGGACGCCGAACCGAGCCGGCGTGCCCGACCGGACGACGAGCGAGGGCGGCAGGATCCGGCGCAATCGCTCGTGCCTGCGTGCCGACAGCGCTGCGGACGGGTCACGTGCGTTGACGCCGAGTGCGGCCAGGACGGAGACGAGGGTTGCCCGCGGTACGAAGCTGTGTCTGCCCTGCCAGTCCCAGAACTCGGTCGCGACACCCAGTTCCCGGCAGAGGCCCGCGAGCTCCGGCTCGGGTGCCGGACGAGGAGGAGAATTAGCTGGAGCGGCTTCCTCTGGCGGCGGCACGGGCCAAGTCTTCCCGATGTCCGGCCACACACACGACCCACCCGCCGTGCCTCGTTGCGGATCTTTACCAGCCGGGCGGATGCCTGCCGGCCCAGGGATCGGCCGCTTCCAGCTGTGCGGCGAGCGAGAGCAGCGCCGCCTCACCGGCGGGCTTACCGGCCAGCATCACGCCGATCGGCAGCTGCGGCGACCCGTCGCCGCTCGCGGTCCATCCGATCGGCAGCGTGATCGCCGGCTGCCCGGTGATGTTGTAGACGGAGGTGAAGGGCGTGAACGCCTTCTGGGCTTCGAAGTCGGCGGCCGGGTCCGCATCGTCTCGCAAGCCCCCGACCGGCGCCGGCGGCTGGGCAAGGGTCGGGGTGAGGATCGCGTCGTAGTCCTGCCATGCCTCGATCACCCGACGAGCGGTCGCCTGCATGGTCGCGATCGAAGCGGAGTACTCGGCTCCAGACACGCCTCGACCACGATCGCGCAGCCAGCGCGTCAGCGGCATGAGGTTGTCCTCCTGCTCAGGTGGCACCGGAGCAAGCAATGCCAGGACCGACCACACCCGCTCGAAGGCTGGAACCGTATCTGTACCGAACGGCGGCGGAATGTCGACGATGTCATGGCCCAGCGCCGCCAAGAGTTGGCTCGCCCTGGCATAGGCGGCGAGGCAGTCGGGGTGAACGATCGTCTCGGCGATCACAGGGGCGGCGAAGCGGCCGATCCGCGCTCGGGCGGGCGCCCGCTCGGCGTGCCCGAGGAAGGTCTCCCGCGGCGGCAGCGGCGGTGCCCAGTGCGGGTCGCCGGGCATCGGGACGGCCATCAGATCCAGCATTGCCGCCGCGTCGCGTACGGTCCGGCTGATCGGTCCGTGCCAGGCGAGGCCGCTCACATCCCCGCTGATCGGTCCGTTGCTGACCCGGCCGCGCGACACCTTGAGGCCTACCAGGCCGCACGAGCTGGCCGGGGTTCGTACCGACCCACCTCCGTCGCTTCCTTGTGCGACCGGCGCCAGACCTGCGGCGACGGCGGCGGCCGCTCCCCCGCTGGAGCCGCCGGCGTTTCGGCTGAGGTCCCAGGGTGTTCGAGCCGGCGGTGCTACGGCCGACTCGGTGTAGCAGGGCGTCCCGAACTCGGGTGTATTGGTCTTGCCGAGCACCGGCATGCCGCCGCGACTGGCGAGGAGCGTGACGACGTGGTCGTCGTACGGTGCGACGAAGTCGCGGTACGCGACGGAGCCGAGCATGCACCGCACGCCGGCCACCATGGTCAGGTCCTTGATCGCGACAGGTACCCCGAAGAGGACCGGCAGCTGCCGACTCAGCCGTCCGGATACGACCGCGGCGTGTAGGTGCTGTTCGGCCGCGAGGGCCGCGTCTCTGGCACGATCGGCCGTAACGGTGACATATGCGCCGACGTCGTCGGTGCCGCTCTCGATACGCCGCACGTAGTGCTCGACCAGCTCGACCGGCGACACCTCGCGTCGCCGGATCGCACCCGCCTGCTCGAGCGCCGTCAGCTCATGTAGCGCAGCCACCCTAGAAGTGGATCACACTGCCCGCCACGCCTGCGGTGTGGGTTCGGTCAGCGCAGACCGGTCCACGTCTGCGGCATGGTTCGGTCGGGGCAGACCGGCGACGCCGATCTGCCCGTGGGTCCGTCATGAAGGTGCCGCTTCGTCGAACTGTGGAGAGGTGAGGGACACCCTCACTATGGGGTGAGGGTGCCCTTTATGCGGAAAAACGGGGGCTAGGCGGTTGCCTCGGCGAGGAATGATTCGGCGCCGAAGGCGGTGAGATAGGGCAGCCACCGGGGATCATGCCGGCCGCTGCCGAGTATTCGCCACGCCGGCCCGCTCGGCGGAGCGGGCTGCCTGCGCAGCCGCCAGCCGAGCTCGCCGATTTGGCGGTCTCCTTTGACGTGATTGCACCGGCGGCAGGCCGACACGACGTTGTCCCACGTGTGAAGTCCCCCGCGGCTGCGGGGGACGACGTGGTCGATGCTCGTCGCGGGAGAACCGCAGTAGACGCACCGCCCGCCATCGCGGGCAAAGACAGCGCGCCGAGTGAGCGGTACGGCCGAACCTCGGTGCGGGATTCTGACGAATCGGGTCAGTCGCACGACCGAGGGTGCGGCGAGCGAGATCCGCTCACTGTGCAAGATCAGGTCCGCTTCCTCGAGCGTCACCGCCCGGCGCGACAGTACGAGCACGATGGCACGCCGCTGGGGCACGGTGCACAAGGGCTCGTACGTCGCGTTCAAGATCAACGCGTGGGCCACTGGGCCTCCTCGTGGCAAGTCCCGGCGCGTGGCTCGCGCCGGGCCCCCTGGCGGAACCAGTTTCCCCCGATCAAGGCCCGAACTCCATGTCTTTAGATCAAAGAGTCGAGGAAGTTATGTGCACCCCAGGTGGAGTTGACGCCGGACGAGGAGGCGGCTGCCCATCGCTCCCTCGCCGTCCACGGGTCTGGGCGGCTGCCGCGCGTTTTGACGATCCAGGGCCTCATCCGTTGGAGCTCGCTTTCACTTCGCTCCCTGGTGCATCCATCTGAGTCCCAAATGTCCGCTTTCCTGATACAGCCGGGGCACGAAGTGATGCCGCGAGGCACGAAGTCGCAGCCCGCGACGCTGCGACAGAGGGTCGGTCGGCGGTGGCCTAGTGTCCCGGGTAACGAGGGTCTTTGACGGATGCCCGAGGACCGCTGGATGCATGGCAATGCCGCAGCGAGCCCTCGTAGTGGAGCTACGTGGGCGAGCGAGAACGCGGCCAGGCGCCAGCGGGACCGGGCAGACGCAAAGGTCCCTCCTCACCGGGACACTAGGGTGGCGGGCATGGAGCGCGCCTATCCCGAGGCCGAACGGCTCGACCTCGTCGAGGAGATTTCCGGGCACCGCATCGCCGATCCCTATCGATGGCTCGAGGACGCCGACGCGGAGCAGACCGAGCGCTGGGCGAGCGCCCAGGACGCGCTCTTCGCCGCCCACCAAGCCCGTTGGCCGGACCGGGACGGGCTGCGCGCCCGCCTGCTCGACCTGCTCGCCGCCGGCGTTGTCTCGCCGCCGGTGTGGCGCGGCGAGCGGAACTTCTTCTTGCGTCGCACCGCCGACCAGGAACACGCCGTCTTGCTGACCACCGACCCGGCGGACGGGGCGACCGCGCCGCCGACCGGTCCTGATCCGGCACGCGAGCGGGTCCTCATCGACCCCATGGCGCTCGATGCGACAGGAACGACCACGCTCGACGCCTGGCAGCCGTCGAAGGAGGGCCACCTGCTGGCGTACCAGCTCTCGGCCGGCGGCACCGAGGAGTCGGTGATCAGGGTGACGGATGTCGCGACTGGCGACTCCGTCGACGGGCCTATCGATCGCGCACGCTACTCGCCGGTGGCCTGGCTGCCCGGTGGGAAGGCGTACTACTACGTGCGGCGGCTGCCACCCGAGCAGGTCCCGCCTGGCGAGGAGCAGTACCACAGGCGTGTCCTGCTGCACCGGCTAGGCGCCGATCCCGCCGACGACGTCACGGTATTCGGCGAAGGAATGGACAAGACCAACTACTACTCCGTGCAGGTCAGCCGGGACGGTCACTGGCTGGTGGTGGCGGCGTCGGCCGGCACCGCACCCCGTACCGACGTGTGGATCGCTGACCTGTCCGCCAGCTCCCCGGAGACGCCGGAGTTCACCGTCGTCCAGCAGGGCGTCGACGCACAGACGTCCGTCGAGGTCGGCCGTGACGGCCGGCTCTACATCTCCACCGACCGCGACGCGCCGCGCGGGAAGCTCTGCGTCACGACGCCTGACCGGCTCGATTATGACGATTGGCAGGAACTGATCCCCGAGGATCCAGAAGCAGTGCTTGACGGCTACGCGATTCTCGATGGACCGGAGCTTGCCGAGGAGTCTGTCCTCCTGTGCTCCTGGACCCGCCACGCCGTGGGCGAGATCACCGTCCACACGCTGCGGACCGGTGAGCCTACGGGCACAGTCCCGCTGCCAGGGGTGGGCTCGGTGGGCGGCATCGTGGAGCGAATCGAGGGCGGCCACGAGGCATGGTTCGGCTACACGGATCATGTGACTCCGTCGTCGGTCTACCGGTACGACGCGCTAACCGGTGAGACCACTCTGTGGACGTCTGCACCGGGGACCGTGCAGGCCCCGGACGTCACGACAACCCAGGTGGCCTACACCTCATCGGACGGCACCGAGGTCAGGATGTTCGTGATGTCGCAGGAGGCGAGCCCGTCCACGCCACGACCAACCGTCCTCTACGGATACGGCGGCTTCGGCTTGCCGCTCACCCCGGCATACTCCGCCACGATCCTGGCCTGGGTCGAGGCCGGGGGCGTGTACGCGATCGCCGGCCTGCGCGGTGGCGGCGAGGAGGGCGAGGACTGGCACCGCGCCGGCATGGGCGCCATCAAACAGAACGTCTTCGACGATTTCCACGCAGCGGCCGAGTGGCTGATTGCGAACAGCTGGACCACGCCGGAGCAGCTTGGCATCGCCGGTGGATCGAACGGCGGTCTCCTCGTCGGGGCGGCGCTGACCCAACGACCGGAGCTTTTCTCGGCTGTTGCTTGCGCTGCGCCACTGCTGGACATGGTGCGCTACGAGCACTTCGGGCTGGGCGCGACCTGGTCTGAGGAGTATGGCTCTGCCTCCGACCCTGACCAGCTCGGCTGGCTGCTCGCGTATTCGCCCTATCACCACGTGCAAGACGGAGTCGACTACCCTGCCACGTTGTTCACGGTCTTCGACGGTGACACCCGGGTCGATCCCTTCCACGCCAGGAAGATGTGCGCGGCGCTGCAGCATGCCGTGTCCCAGCCGCCCGCGGATCGCGGCCCCGACGTCCGGCCGATTCTACTGCGTAGAGAGAAGGACGTCGGGCACGGCGCGCGGGCGGTCAGCCGCTCCGTCGACGTGTCAGTCGACACGCTCGGATTCCTCGGTGCGGAGACGGGCCTACGCTTCGGTTGACGCCCGTCAGGGACAGCCTCCCGAGATCGCGACACGAAGAAGGGCAGCGGCGACGTGACGGCAGCAGCCGGCGTACGAACGGACAGCCTCGTCGACCAGATCGGCGACTGGTTCGCTGACCGTGGGGACGAGATCGCGGCGTCGGCGGGGAAGATCGCCTTCATCGTCGTGCTGGCCCTAGTGATCAACTATCTCCTGCGCAGGACGATCAGGCGCACGGTCGCCAAGATCGCCGCGACTGGAGGGCACGAGCGGCTGAGTCTCGACCAGCCTCGTGCGGCCACGGTCGACCCCGCGCGCGCCCTCGCCGGCGAGCGCCGGATGCAGCGGACCCAGGCACTCGGCTCCGTCCTGAGCAGCGGCGTGTCCGTCATCGTCTTCACGACCGCGATCGTGATGATTCTCGGCGAGATGGGCGTATCGCTCGGACCGATCCTCGCCTCGGCCGGAATCGCCGGCGTGGCCCTGGGCTTCGGTGCGCAGAACCTGATCAAAGACTTCCTGGCGGGCATCTTCGTCGTGGTCGAGGACCAGTACGGCGTGGGCGATGTCATCGATGCGGGACTCGCCAGCGGCACGGTCGAAGAGGTCGGCCTGCGCATCACCCGGCTGCGGGACCTGAACGGCGTCATCTGGTACGTCCGCAACGGCGAGGTTGTCCGCGTGGGCAATAAGACACAGGGATGGGCGATGGCGACGATCGACGTGATGGTCGCCTATGACGAGGATCTCGGCAAAGTGAACTCGATCATCGAGCGGGTCACCGATGAGCTCGCCGAGGACGAGGAGTGGAAGAGCAAGATCGTCGATAAGGCACAGATCCTGGGCGTCGAATCCGTGGAGGGCGACGCCGTCACCATCCGTGTGATGATCAAGACCGCACCGCTGGTGTCACCGGACGTCGCTCGAGAGCTCAGGGCGCGGCTCAAGGAGGCCTTCGACGATGCGGGCATCCGGGTACCGCTCCGCCCGTTCGGCGTTGCGCCGCCGGAGACGTACATGCCGGGAACCCCGATGCCCGGCGCATCGCCGGGCGGCAGCCCTCCCGACTCCGCTGGCTAGCACTCGCGGAGTCCAGCGGCCGGGGTGGTGCGTGCAAGACTTGAACGGCCATGAGTGAAGCAGCAGAGATCACCTTTTACGACGCGGTCGGCGGTGAAGAGACATTTCGCTCGCTGGTCCATCGCTTCTACGAGCGCGTCGCCACCGACCCGGTCCTTCGGCCGATCTATCCCGAGAAAGATCTGTCCAGCGCCGAGGAGCGGCTTCGGATGTTCCTCATTCAGTACTGGGGTGGCCCGCGGACCTATTCGGAGCGCCGCGGCCACCCGCGACTGCGGATGCGCCACGCGCCGTTCGCCGTCACACCGGAGGCCCGCGACCGGTGGCTGCACCACATGTTGAGCTCACTTGACGAGCTCGCCTTGGACGAGGAGTACGACAAGCAGCTGCGTGACTATCTGGTCTCGGCCGCCTTCAGCCTCGTCAACACGTTCGAGGAGCCGCCGGGACCTACGCTCCCAACCACATGAGGGGGCTCTCGCCAAAGACAAGGCAAAGGAAGGACTGGCTGTTCCAAGGCCTGGTAAAGGCCCGCTGCGGCGAAATCTGGCATGTGTCTCGGTTAGGACACCAACGGATAACGTCGGCTTGTCATAGGCGCTCAACGACCGCGAGCCTGACCGCGACCATCGAGGCCAGGCCGGTCGCGGCGGCCGACAGCCGTGGCATTGATGGCGAATCGGCGCCGCGGAACCGCGGCCATGACAGGAGGCATGCGTGGCGCGGGCATCGGGGCTGGTTTTGCGCCGCGCGCTCAGCCAGCGGCTGATCGTCGCCGCCGCATTCGGGACGATCCTGCTGGCGACGACTGTCCTCTCCGCCCTGCTGCTCTATGCGACCACGGTCACCGACAACGGCGTCCAGCGCAGCTTGGCAACCGCGCCCATCGACCAGGTCGGCAGCCGCATCACGGCCCCGGTGACCCCGCAGACGCACAGCGCGATCGACAGTCAGGTGCGATCGGCTGCGAGCGAGGCCTATGCCCACGCCGGAATTCAGGTCGTCGAGACCGCGCGCTCTGAGTCGTACGCTCTGCCTGGGCAGGAGGACCGCGGTGACAACGCCGAGCTCACGACCTTCGCCATGTACGAGGGCATCGATCACCACAGCGTGCTGGCATCAGGGCGATGGCCGGCACCGGTATCAGCCGATGCGTCCGCGGTCGAGGCGGCTTTCCCTGTCTCGACCGCGGACGCGGCCGGCCTTTCGGCTGGGGAGACGGTCACCCTGGTCAACCGACTCGACCACAAGCCGCTGCGCGTGACCGTGACCGGTCTGTACCGGCCGAACGACCAGCAGGACCCGTTCTGGCGGGCGGATCCGCTCGCGGAGAGCGGTGTCCAGCGGCTGGCGTTCACGACCTACGGTCCGCTTATCGTGCCGCAACAGACCTTCCTCTCGCGGTTCGCCGCGGATGTGATCACGACATGGCAGGTCCTACCTGACCTGTCCGGCGTCTCCACCTCTCAGGTGCGCGAACTGGCCGATGCTGGCAACGTGCTCGAGGAGCGGCTGCAGGCCAATCAGCTGGGCTCGCGGGCGAGCGTCTCCACGAAGCTGCCCGAGCTTGCCAGGCAGCTCGATCGTGCGGCCGTCGTCGCGCGGTCCACC
Source organism: Actinomycetes bacterium (assembly GCA_036560395.1). Taxonomy (GTDB): domain Bacteria; phylum Actinomycetota; class Actinomycetes; order JAKEEW01; family JAKEEW01; genus DASYTV01. Next base: position 31,173 of record DATBRJ010000111.1, read on the forward strand.
ATGCTGATCCCGGTGCTACAGCTGGTCGTCCTCGCGGGATACGCGCTCTTCCTGACCGCCCGCCTGATCAGCGAGCACCGCCGGGCAGAGCTCGCGCTGCTGCAGGCGCGCGGCGCCGACGGCGGACAGCTCACGGCTCTGTCGCTGCGCGAAGGATTCCTGCTCGCCGCACCCGCCGCCCTCATCGCTCCCCTGCTCGCGATTCCGTTGCTCAAGCTGGTCAACGCGAGCCCGACCGTACGCGCTGCTGGCCTCACGATCCAGACCCGCCTGACGGTCTCCAGTTGGGGCGTCGCCGTGGTCGCGGCTGCGCTTTCGGCGCTCGCGGTCACCGTGCCAACACTTCGCGGTCTCGGTAAGACGTATGTGGAGAGCCAGCAGGCACGAGGGCGCGGCGAGAAGCGGTCCATCGCCCAGCAAGCGGGTGCCGACCTCGCGATTCTCGCCATCGCCGTGCTCGGCTTCTGGCAGCTTCGCCGGTATGGAGGGCCGGTGACGACCACCGTCAGCCGGACCGAGGTCGGCGGCCTCGGCATCGATCCGTTCATCGTTGCGGGGCCGGCGATCGGACTGGTGGCCGGCGGCGTCCTCGCGCTCCGGCTGGTCCCGCTGATGTCCGGTGCGGCCGAGCGCGTAACGTCTCGCGGACCCGGGCTTGCCCCTGCCCTCGGTGCCTGGCAGGTGAGCCGGCGTCCACTGCGGTACGCAGGACCCGCTTTGCTGCTCGTCATGGCGGTGGCGGTCGGTGTGCTTTCGCTGAGCACCTCGGCGACATGGCGGAAGTCGCAGAACGACCAGGCCGACCTGGCTGCCGGAAGCGACCTGCGCGTGACCGGAAAGACGGGGATCACGACGCTATCTGCACTTGGTCAAGCGGGGACCTATGCCGGGCTCCCTGGCGTGGCGACCATCAGCCCGGCCTACCGGCTCTCGGGTACTGTCGGCTCGCGTACCGCGGAGATCCTCGGCCTCGATGCGACAAAGCTCGCCGACCTGGTCACATTGAGACCCGACCTGGAACCCCCTGGCGGCCTTGCCGACGCTGCCGCTGCGATGGCGGCCGAGCGCCTCCCTTTGCGGCCGGTCACGTTGCCCGGTCACCCGACCAGACTCGGGATCGCCGCTTTGGCCATGCCGGAAGGCGGGAGCTACGACGGCCGGCATGCGGTCGACGTCGGAGTGCTCCTCCGGGACGCCCTAGGCGCAAGGTATGTCCTTCGCGCCGGTACGGTGCCCGGCGACGGCAAGCCGCACGAGCTTGACATCGATCTCGCCGCCGTTGCCGGCAGCGACGGGCGGCTCGCCTACCCGTTGGCGTTCGAAGGCTTCGGGCTGGGATATTCCGCGGCCGCGGACGGACACATCGAGCCTCTCCGCGTCACCGTCGACCGGTTTGAAGCCGCTGAGCAGGGCTCCTCGCCGGCACCCATCCCGTCCACGGACGATCGCTGGCTCCCGGCACCGGGCGTCAGGCCACAGCCTGGCAACGGCCATAGCTTGGTCGCCGCGCGACTGAGCATGCCCGACCCGCGTGCGGTGGGTGTACCAACGCTGACCGGCGGGCTGTCCACCGCCAGCATGCAGACATATCTACTGCTCGGTGACGCCAGCCGTGTCAAGATCCTGGCGGGCGGTGAGCAGTCGGGGCTTTCGCGGTCACCCGCTGGCTATAGCGGATTGCGGGGTCTGGTCACCCCCGACCTTCTCAAGGGGACCAACACGACGGTCGGGAGCGACCTCACCTTGTCTGTGCAGGGTCGGACCCTGCCCGTCCACGTGGCAGGAGTCATCGGCGCATTGCCTGGGACGGCCGCCGGCCAGGACGGAGTGCTTCTTGACGCCAACACACTCACCGCTGACCGGCTCGTGACCGCCGGGCAGGTGGATCAGGTCAGCGAATGGTGGATCGCGACGGCCGACCATGACACGGCCGCGGCCAGCGCTGCTCTGCGGACCAATCGGAACCTCGCCGATGCGGTGGTCGATAGGCAGGACCTGCGCCGGGCGATGCGCGACGACCCGCTGGGCAGCGGTCTTCAGGGAGCGCTCTTCCTCGGGTTCCTGGCCGCGCTCGCCTTTGCCGCGATCGGTTTTGCCGTCAACGCGGCGGTCTCGGCGCGCGAGCGGCTCACCGAGTTCGGGCTGATGCGCGCACTCGGCATCAGCTCCCGCCAGATCTTTGGACTGCTCGGCGTCGAGCAGGCCTTTCTCGTCGCCCTCGGCGTCCTCGGCGGTGTCGCCCTGGGTGCCATCGTCGCCAGGCTGGTTGTCCCGCACATCGTCCTCACCGCCCAGGCGACGACCGTGTCACCACCCGTGATCATGTCGACGCCGTGGCTACTGATCCTCATCCTCGCGGGTGCGGTCGTCGGCCTTCTCGGATTTATCGTCGCAGTTCTCGGCGCCTCCCTGCGCCGCGCGGGACTGGGCGCCACGCTACGAATCGGGGAGGATCGGTGACCGTCTTGCCGCTCATCCTCCGCAACGCCCGGGCTTTCCGCGGGGTCCTCGCGGTCCTTGCTCTGCTGGTCTTCGTCACCGCATTCGTCGCGGCCGCTGCGCCCGCCGCCCTCACCCAGGTCTACGACTCCGCCGTCCACGATCTGCTCGAGCGGGCTCCTGCGGAGGTCAAGGACATCCAGGTCGCCGGGCGACCGTCGGCGACGGTGGCGCAGGACGGCTCGGTGGAACGGACCGGCCCGACGGAGCTGGGAGCCGTGGCCGAGGCGCAGAAGGACCTGCGCGCACTCCTTCCCGACGACGTGTCGGCAGAGATCGGGACGTCGAGCTCCATCGTCCGCATTATCGAGCGAGGCACGGCGACCGGTGCCGTGACCTACGACGTCTCGCGGTCGCCGTCCACCGTCGAAAACCTTCGACTCGGGTCCGAGCTACGCAGCGATTTCGCCGCCAACGTGCGCTACACCGAGGGAGGCTCGCCGGGTCCGGCGGGCTCGTACGTGCTGCGGAGCAAGAACAAGGAACCGCGGACCCTGCCGCGCTTCGATGTCGCCCTCTCGGCGGCGACCGCACAGTCGATCAGGCTCAGACTCGGTGACATCGCGATCATCAGCGACGTCGATGGGCCGGTCGCAGCCGTCCGCATCGGTGGGATCTTCGAGCCGGTCGATCCTGGCTCGTCGTACTGGGCCCTGGATCGGCGGCCGCTGGCAGTCAGCCGGCAGACCCGAGACCCAGAGGTGCCACCGGACGTGTTCGCGACCGGGGTCATCGCGCCGGAGGCGTACGGCGAGTGGCGCGCCACATTCGGCGATCACATCGAATACCTCTGGCGGTTCGAACCCAACCCGAACACGCTCGTTGCGAGCGACGCCGACGCCGTGGCTCGGGCCCTCGACGAATACTCCTCGCGGATCGCCACGACCAAGGAATCGGGCATGCAGGTCCAGCTCAGGACCGGCCTCGGCAGCTTGCTGAGCGATTTCAGCCGACAGCTGCGCACCGCCAAGGCGGTAATGGGGGTCGCGCTCGCCGGGCTGCTAGCGGTGACGCTGCTCGTCCTCGCACTGGCGGCACAGCTGGTCGCCGAACATCGCCGCCAATCCCTGGGCCTGGTACGCGCGAGGGGCAGCTCGCTCACGCAGTTGACTGGCCTGGTGCTGGCGGAGACGGCTCTTGTCGTCGTCCCGGCCGCAGTCCTCGGCTACCTCGCGGCCGTCCTGGCTGTCGCGAGACTGACGACCGCCTCGCTCTGGCTGACCACCTTCATCGCTGCCGCCGCACTCGGCCTGTCGGCGGCGTTGGCCGCGTATCAGCACCGTCGGGTGGGGCGGCTGGACCGGCGTGACCTCATCAAGGTCCGGCCGAGCAGGCAACGAACCATCGTCGAGTCGCTGATCGTCGTACTCGCCGTGATCGGAGTTGTTCTGCTGCATCGCCGCGGACTGACGACAGAGGCCGCGGACCGCGGCGTCGACCCGTTCCTGCTTGCCGTTCCCGTGCTGGTTGGCCTAGCGGCAGGACTGCTGGTCCTCCGCGCATACCCGTACCTGCTGGGCCTGCTCAGCGGGATGGCCGGGCGCTGGCGTTCTGCCGTGCCTTTCCTCGGTGTGGTACGGGCAAGCCGAGAGACGTTGACCTCGACACTCCCCCTGGTGGCGGTGCTGCTAGGACTGGGTCTCGGTGTGTTCGGGTCTGTGGTGGATCAGGGCCTGGCTCGGGCCCAAGGACACCGTGCCTGGCGCGATGTGGGGGCCGACGCTCAGGTACGGCACGCAGGCATCGAACCCGCCCAGATCGACACGATCCGGCATCTTCACAGGGTTAGCGGTGTGGTCCCCGCCGTCATCGAGGACGATGCCGTCCTAACCGGAGATCAGAGCGAGCCGGTCGTCGCCGTGGCGATCGATCTCGATGCATATCGGGCGCTGGTCGCCGGTTCTCCGGTTGCGCCACCTGGCGGTGATCAGAACGACGCGACCGGCGACGATATCCCTCATGTCCTGGTCTCGCCGCGACTGGAGGCCATGTCGGCCAACCGCTCCACCCAGCTCGACTGGAACACCCTCGGCATCAGCGAGGACGTCACGGTCGACGGGACGGTCGACGCCTTCCCGACCTTGGAGGACGCGCCGGCGCTAGTTGTGGTGCCCTATCAGTCTTTCGTGACGCGCTTTCAGGCACCGCTGACCAACACGCTGTTCCTCGCCGGCGGCGGCGTCGATCCCGCAGGGATCAAGGCAATCCTTGGCTCGGATGCCTTCGTGACGACCCGGGAGGCGCGTTTTACCGAGATCAGGGACGCTCCCTTGGCCAAGGGGGTTCGGACGGTCTTTGCCGTCGGCGTCGCCGTGCTCGGGGCCTACTGTGGGCTCGCGATCTTGCTTGCGCTCGTGGTCGGTGCCGACACCCGAGCGAGGGCAGTCACCTACCTGCGCACCCTCGGGCTGAGCCGCCGGCAGGCGCGGGGTCTGGTCCTCCTCGAGGTCGGGCCGCTGGTGGCCGCCGCGATGCTCGGCGGGCTCCTGCTTGGGATGGTCCTCCCGCACGTGGTCGGGCCCGCGGTGGACTTTCGCCCGTACACCGGGGGAGCGAAGGTCTCCAGCTACCCGCTTGACCCGGTGGCGCTCGGCGTCATCTTCGGCGGGCTGGCCGTGCTGGTGGTAGCAGCAATACTCGTAGACGCAGCGCTGAGCCGCCGACGCGGGCTCGGTTCTGCGCTGAGAGTTGGTGATTGACGGATGACTGATCGGACGCTCGACCTCAGCGACCTGGAGCGGCGTGCGACTGCCGCCAAGCAGGTCTTCGGCGAACACGCCCACATCGTGTGCGACAACCTGGTGCGGATCTATAAGACCGAAGGCGTCGAAGTCGTCGCCCTGCAGGGACTCGACCTGCTTGTCGACCAGGGGGAGCTGATCGCGCTGGTCGGCGCCTCAGGGTCGGGCAAATCGACGCTGCTCAACATCCTCTCTGGGCTCGACATCCCCACAGCCGGCACGGCTCGAGTCGCCGGGAGCGACCTGCTGACGATGACGTCGCGCGAGCGGGTGCGGTTCCGGCGCGAGGTCGTCGGCTTCGTCTGGCAGCAGACCGCCAGAAACCTTCTGCCGTACCTGACTGCCGCTGAGAATGTCGAGTTGCCAATGCGCTTCACCGGCGTTCCGAAGGCGGATCGGGAGGACCGCGTGGAGGAGCTGCTGGAGCTGATGGGCGTCGACAATTGCGCCGAGCGACGCCCGGCAGAATTGTCCGGCGGCGAGCAACAGCGGGTCGCGATCGCAGTGGCGGTCGCGAACGAGCCGGAGGTTATCCTCGCCGATGAGCCGACCGGCGAACTGGACACTTCGACGGCAACCGAGGTGTTCGGAGCGCTGCGACGGGCTAACAGCGAGCTCGGCGTCACTGTCGTCGTGGTCACCCACGACCCGCTGGTATCCGAGCAGGTGGACCGGACCATCGGCATTCGTGACGGTCGCACGAGCAGCGAGGTGCTGCGTCGCACAGAGCTGAACGAGCAGGGCGCCGAGGAGATCATCGCCGAGGAGTACACCGTGCTCGACCGGGCCGGCCGGCTGCAGCTCCCCCGCGAGTTCACCACCGCGCTCGAGATGGAACGCCGGGTCAGGCTCGCGCTCGAACGTGATCACATCGGTGTCTGGCCCGATCATGCTCGGCGATCGGCCTGGACCACCGGCTCGGGACGCGCCGATAGCGGATCCGGTGGCGTCAGCTATGACGACGAGGAACGCGACAGTGACTGACAACGGCGTCGGCGCGCGTTCAGACTCCATGGTGGTCGTCGACAATCTCAACATGCTCTACCGGACCGGGCCGATCGAGGTACATGCGCTCAAGGACGCGACCTTCACCGTTCCCAGAGGGCAGATGCTGGCGGTTCGCGGTCGATCTGGGTCGGGCAAGACCACCCTGCTCAATCTCATCGGCGGATTGGATGAGCCCGAGTCCGGACGAGTCCAGGTGGACGGGCACGAGGTTACTGCGCTCGACGAGGACGGGCTGCTGGCCCTGCGCCGAAACACGGTCGGCTTCGTCTTCCAGTCGTTCGGGCTGATCCCGGTGCTGTCGGCGGCGGAGAACATCGGCGTACCCATGCGGCTGGTGCGCATGTCTGCGACCGAACGCGACGATCGAGTCCAGCTGCTGCTCGGTCTTGTCGGCCTGAGCGAGCACGCCAACCAGCGCCCGTACGAGCTGTCCGGTGGTCAACAGCAGCGCGTCGCCATCGCCCGCGCCCTCGCCAACCGGCCGCAGCTGCTCATCGCGGACGAGCCGACCGGCCAGCTCGACTCGCAGACCGGCCGATCGATCATGCAGCTTATCCAAGCACTCGTGCGCAGCCAGAGCGTGACCGCTATCGTCGCGACCCACGACCCTGTGCTGCTCAATCTCGCCGACCGGGTCATTGAGCTTCGCGATGGCGCGATCGTAAGCGACGAGCTGACGATGGAGGCGGCGTGAGGGCGACACCGCCTCAAGCGAGGAGAGCCGCCGTCGTGTCAGCGGGATCGGGCGGCGCCGCCACAGAGGTGGCACTCGCACTCGTGGGCCCGACACGGCACCTTGCCGGTCGGCCGCACGCACAGCCGGTTGATGCACACGATGCAGAGGTTGGTGCCATCAGCGACATCGACCGTGTCGGCGATCTCGATGATCCATCCCGTGCCCGAACACTCCGGGCAGTCTGCGCGCCGGTAGCCGATCGCCACCCGGCCGTCGTCGCCTAAGGTGCGGCTCGCCTCGACCGCCGCAGTCCCGAGCCCCCGGCACTGCGGGCACAAGTCCTTGATCACCCCGCGCACCGAGGGTGTGCGGGGCTTGAAGTCGCTCATCCGGTGGCATCCTCCGGTTCGAAGTACTCGTCGAGTACGGTCCGCTCAATAGGCCGCAGCCGCCGAGGCTGGTGGCTCTCCATGTCGTAGGGCACGATCACGCTGGCGGCCTTGGCGCAGAGTGCACCATCCGCGCTGATCTCGTGCGCCAGCGTGAACGAACTGTTGCCGATCCTCGTCACCCACGTCTCGATCCGCACCGGCTGCGGGCTGAATGTGATGGGCCGCTTGTAGTCGATCTCGTGCCGGGCCACGACAACGCCCTCGGCCAGCCCCTCGCCGCCGGTCCGGTGCGCATGGGTGAAGAGCATGTCGACGCGGGCCTCTTCGAGATAGCGGAGGTATTCCACATTGTTCACGTGTCCGAAGGCATCCATATCGGACCAGCGCATCGGGCACAAGAACACATGACGACTCACCCGACAGCCCCGCTCCGCCCGCCGCCCAGACCAACGGCCACGTCATCGCCGACGGGAGGCCGGCTGCCTCGCGCATCTGGTGTCCCGCGTCCGAGGTCTCTTTGTGGCGGCCTGGTGCCGCTGGCCGGCATCCCACGGAAACGCTCCGCGCTGCATGGCGTTTCCACGGTGACCCCGCAACTACCGGGCTGCGTTCTCGGCCGCCCGCGTACCTCTAGTGTTCCGGAATCCCTGCGGTGTTGCCGGGCATCCAACGGTCCTCCGGCCACCGTCAATGGACCTCGGACGCGGGACACTAGCACCCGAACAGCGTGCCAGACCGCGCACGCATGCGGGGCCCGGTCCCTCTAGCTGATGCTGACCGTCGGCGATCGCACGAGCTGTTGCCGCTCTCGCTATGCCCGCTCTCGCTAGCCGCGCGTGAGCCTGCGATAGGTCGCACGATGCGGCCGGGTTGCCTCGGGACCGAGGCGCTCCACCTTGTTCTTCTCGTACGCATCGAAGTTGCCCTCGAACCAGAACCACTGGGAGTCGCCCTCCGACCCAAGGATGTGGGTCGCGACCCGGTCAAGGAACCAGCGGTCGTGCGAGGTGATCACGGCGCAGCCGGGAAAGTCGAGGAGCGCGTTCTCCAGCGAGGAGAGGGTCTCGACGTCCAGGTCGTTGGTCGGCTCGTCGAGCAGCAGCAAGTTGCCGCCCTGCTTCATGGTCAGCGCGAGGTTGAGCCGGTTTCGCTCGCCGCCGGAGAGGACCCGCGCGGGCTTCTGCTGATCCGGGCCCTTGAAGCCGAACGCGGAGACATACGCCCGCGACGGCACCTCCACGTGACCGACCTTGATGAAGTCGAGCCCGTCAGAAACGAGTTCCCAGACGGTCTTGGTGGGGTCGAGGTTGGCGCGGCCCTGGTCGACGTAGGAGATCTTGACCGTTTCGCCGACCCTGATATCGCCGGAGTCGACCGGCTCCTCTCCGAGGATCATTTTGAACAGGGTGGTCTTGCCTGCGCCGTTAGGGCCGATGACGCCGACGATCCCGTTGCGCGGGAGCGAGAAGCTGAGGTCGTCGATGAGCAGCCGGTCGCCAAAGCCCTTGCTGAGGTCCTTCGCCTCGACCACCACACTGCCGAGGCGCGGACCTGGTGGGATCTGGATCTCGTCGAAGTCGAGCTTGCGATATTTGTCCGCCTCGGCGGCCATCTCCTCGTAGCGCTGCAGGCGCGCCCTGCTCTTCGCCTGGCGGGCTCTCGGATTCGACCTGACCCATTCGAGCTCGTCCTGCAGGCGCTTCTTACGCTTGGCGTCCTTCTGGCCCTCGACCTTGAGGCGGGCCGCCTTCGTCTCCAGGTAGGTGGAGTAGTTGCCTTCGTACGGATAGGCACGGCCACGGTCAAGCTCGAGGATCCACTGCGCGACGTTGTCGAGGAAATAGCGGTCGTGGGTGACGGCGACCACGGTCCCCGGATATTTCTCGAGGTGTTGCTCGAGCCACTGGACCGACTCGGCGTCGAGATGGTTAGTGGGCTCGTCGAGCAGGAGCAGGTCCGGCTGCTGAAGCAGGAGCTTGCACAGCGCGACCCGCCTGCGTTCGCCGCCTGACAGCACCCTCACATCGGCATCCGCGGGCGGGCAACGCAGGGCGTCCATGGCCTGTTCGAGCTGTGATTCGAGATCCCATGCGCTGCGATGATCGAGCTGCTCCTGCAGCCTGCCCATCTCGGCGAGCAGCTCGTCTGAGTAGTCGGTCGCGAGTTTCTCGGCGACCTCGCTGAAGCGGTCGAGCATCGCCTTGGTCTCAGCAACCCCTTCCTCGACGTTTCCAAGGACGGTCTTGTCCTCGTTGAGCGTCGGCTCCTGCTGGAGGATGCCCACCGTGTAGCCCGGGCTCAGGTACGCCTCCCCGTTGGACGGCTGGTCGAGTCCGGCCATGATGTGCAGCACGCTCGACTTGCCGGCTCCGTTCGGTCCGACGACGCCGATCTTGGCGCCCGGATACATCGCCAGCGTGACGTCGTCGAGGATCACCTTGTCGCCGTGCGCTTTGCGCGCACGCCTCATCACGTAAATGAACTCGGCCATGCTCCAAGCCTAAGAGGCGGACCCGCCGCATCGCACAACGAAGATCGACCGCACCAGCCAGGGGGCGTCAACTCACCGGCTGCACCGGTCCGCCCGTAAGCACCTTCTCGAACCAGTGATCGGCATAAGGCTCGTCATTGAAGGCGGTCACCTCCCGGTACCCAGCGGACCGGTAGAGCGTTATTGCCTCGTGGAGGGTTCGGTTGGTTTCGAGGCGGATCACCCTCGAGCCGGCAGCGCTGGCGCGTTCCTCCAACTGGGCCAGGAGCCGACGCGCGAGTCCCAGGCCCCGGGCATCCGATGCAATCCACATGCGCTTGAGCTCGGCAGGCTGGCCGTCGTGGAACTTCAGCGCACCGCAGCCGATCGGCTCGGCGTGAAGGGTGGCCACGAGCATCAGGCCGGCTGGGGGCGTGAGCTCCTCGTCTGCCGCAGAGATGCTGCGGTCCGGGTCGAAGCCCGCTTGGAACCGCTCGACGAGCTCGGTGAAGTACTGCTGCAGGCAATATCGGGCGAACGGGTGGCGCGGATCGTACGGCGATATCTCGACCATGGACGCGGTGAGGAGCCGTTCGACGTCGGCCATGGCCGCGATCAGCCGATCCCGCTGCCGATCGGTAAGCGGTTCGAGGATCGACCTCGCGAGCTCATCGGAGCGTTGATCGAGCATGGCTCGCTCGGCCAGACCGGCATCCGTGAGTCGCGCCCGGCGAACCCGTCGGTCGGCGACGCTCGGCCCGACCCGAACGAGCCCATCACGCTCCAGTGCCCGCAGCAACCGGCTCAGATAGCCGGAATCAAGGTCGAGCCGTGAGCGCAGCGCTCGGACGTCGGCACCATCGCTCCCGATCTCCCAGAGCACTCGGGCCTCGCCGAGCGGACGATCGCGGGACAGGAAGTGATCATTAAGGACGCCGACCCGCTGGGTAACCGCGCGGTTGAACCTGCGTATCCGTTTGACGTGCTCGTCGTCGTACACTTATCTGATTTTAGTCAGAGAAATGCTGCCTATCCAGACCTACCTTCTGGGAGATGGGGCTTCGCGCCAGCTAGCGATCAAGATGTGGACGGCTCGCGATTCGTCGTCGACGTCGGGTATGTGAGGAGCCGGCGGGTGAACAATCGGGGTCTGCCACCGGCAGAGGCGCTGAACCGCTCGGCTGCGGCGTGCGCGAAACGCCGGCAGCGTCGACGACCCGCTCCTCCGGATGACTCCGGACTCGACCGGAGATGGAACCTCGAGGGGTCTGCGGCGCATCGTCGACCGTTTGGAGCATTCCCGATGTGCGTCAGTCCCGGTTGACCGGGTTGGGCGCAAGGACCGTAGTGATCGTTGCCACGAGATCCTTCACTGCGCTGCCGTCCGGGTCGTGGTCCGGATTAGCCTCGGTCACGGTCAGGCCCGCGGCGTTGCCAGCGCGCAGCGCGGTACGGACGCCTTCGGCGACGGCGGCCAGCGGCATACCGCCCACCCTCGTGATCTCCTCGCTGAGCGGCAGCTCCATAAAGTTGATCAAGTCCACATCGAGATGGACGAGCACCGCGTCATACTCCTCCGCCCAGCCGTCGAGGATCGAGCTCATGGAGCCTGCCGGATCGGCGATCGCATCGGTGGTGTCGACAACTCGCAAGCCCAGGTCCACAACGGCCGCCCGCTCACCTGGAGTGATCCCCTTGACATTGACCCCCCAGTAGGCCAGGTCACCTGACTGCAGCAGCGGCCTCCGCGGCCCAACGGAAGCCAACGCATCAACGGCGCCCGGCACGTCGAGCATGTGCGCCGTCACCATCCAGTCCAGTGCACCCTCGTCCGTGGTCTGCGGGGTGTTCAGGTCCGTGTGAAGATCGGCGTACACCACTCCAAGCCGTCCGAAACCGGCGGAAAGATAGCCGGCAACCACCCCGATCTCGATCGAGCAGTTACCGCCAAGCACAAGGTGGCGCTCGCCAGCCCCGATGACTTGACCAATTCGGTCCCGCACACCGGTGACATCCTCGACAACGGCCTCGACATTCTGCGCGCGCGGGCTTGTGCGGTCGGGTACCCACCGACGCAGGGGAAGATCGCCATGATCAACGACCTCGATCCCCGCCGATGTCAGCGCATCGAGAAGCCCTGCATCGCGTAGCGCTCGAGGCGTTTTCTCCTGGCCCGGGGCGAACGACGCCATGCTGGTCGGGGCGCCGAGCAGGCCGAGTCGTGCACCATCGAACGGCTGAGACATGCCGACACCCTATGCGCCCCGCGGTGGCTAACGGCCGGGCGATGGGGCAGGTGGGCCGGGTGTCCCGTCCATCACGCGAACCGGTGCTGCGGGCGACTGGGAGCCGTTCGTGCTGCCGCTGCCGGCTGGCGCTGATTGCGTCGACTCGCGCTCGGCGTCATCCTGTCCTGGACCGGGATCCACACCCGACGACCGATGGCCGACCTCCCTTGTTGCTTCGTCGAGGAAGCGCAATAGCTCAACAGGGAAGGGAAGTACCAGGGTCGAGTTCTTCTCGGCGGCCACCTCAACGATCGTCTGGAGCAACCGCAGCTGCAGTGCCGCTGGTGTCTGCGCCATGACGCCCGCGGCGGACGCGAGCTTCTGCGAGGCCTGAAACTCTCCGTCCGCGGTGATGATGCGGGAGCGCCGCTCGCGCTCGGCCTCGGCTTGCCGCGACATCGACCGCTTCATGGACTCTGGCAGGGCAACGTCCTTGATCTCAACTCGGTCGATCTCAATCCCCCAACCGGTGGCGGGGCTGTCGATCATCAGGGCGAGGCCCTGGTTGAGCGACTCGCGGTTACACAGCAGATCATCCAGGTCACTCTTGCCGATGATCGAACGCAGCGAGGTCTGCGCCACCTGCAACACCGCGAACTGGTAGTCCTGCACCTCAACAGTTGCGCGCACTGGATCATGGACCCGGAAGTATGCGACCGCATCCACCCGGACTGTGACGTTGTCACGGGTGATTCCCTCTTGTGCAGGCACCGGCAGCGTGACGATCTGGACGTTCACCTTGCTGAGCCGATCCACGAGCGGAATGATCATGGTCAACCCCGCTGAGCGAGGAGGTGTTTGGACCCGGCCGAGACGGAAGACGACGCCCTTCTCGAATTGGTGAACCACTCGCGCGCTGGCGGCGAACCCGATCACGCCGAGTCCGAGAAGCCCCAGCACAATCCCAAGCACAACCATG
>DATBRJ010000112.1:0-15746 GCA_036560395.1 Actinomycetes bacterium
CACCTGATCGATCGTGATGTGCGGGAGGGGGTTGGTGCGGAGGCTCTCGATGTATCTCGCCAGCTCCCACGTCTCGCCTGTGGCGCCGTCCAGGTAGCGAAACGATGGGGACAGGATGGGCTCGAGAAGCGCCCACGAACCGACCCGAAAGGCCTCGATGAACCGGAGGTTCGCCCGGGTCAAAGCTAGGACTTCATCCATAGCGACAGTGTCTCTGCCGCCGCACCGCCCCAGTAAGCATTGGGAGAGGGCTTAAAGGTTCCCTGCCGGATTCGACCAGGGCTTAACCTTCGCGCCTCCGCATGCCCGACCGTAACCTGGACATGTGATAACGGTCCCGATGAGCGCTGCCGATCTACGGCGTACTCGGTTTGCCTACTCGCCGTTGGCCGAGGTCGCCGAGAGCCTGCACATGATCGCGTCGGGACGGATCCAGTTCCTTCATCGCGCCTGGTTCGCCACGGTGCGAGAGGACCTGCATCGGATAGACATGCGGCTGCTGGGCGCGATCGTGCCACCCAGGCGTTTCGTCGCGGACTTCCTCTTCACCGGTGCCTTCGATACGGCAACCACGATCGAGGATCAGCTGAAGCAGGTCGCGGTCATGCCCGCCTCTGCGCTGCGCCGTGACATGGAAGAGGTCTGGCAAGGCGAGCCGATGCCCGCAGCCGTACGGCAGATCGTCGCTGACCCAGCCGGGCCGGGGCGGGTCGCGGACACGTTGTGGCGGTATTGGTCGGTCGCGTTGGAGCCGCATTGGCGTTCGATGCGCGCGATCCTGGATGAGGATGTTGCGTTCCGGGCGACTGAGCTCACCAAGGGTGGTGTCGGTGCCATGCTGGCCGGCCTGCACGAGTCGGTCAGCGTCGTTGGGGACGTCCTGCACATCGACAAGCCTGTCGGCGCCCGCGAAGATCTCGCCGGAGCCGGTCTGAGGCTCGTCCCTTCGGTATTCGTCTGGCCCAGGGTCATCTTCGCGATCAGCGAGTCTGACCCATGCACTCTGACCTATGCCGCTCGGGGCGTGGGCAATCTGTGGTCCCACCCCGACGCGCCCATGACATACGAAGATCCGCTGGCAGCCCTGATCGGCCGCAGCCGTGCGGCGATCCTGTGCAGCCTTGCCGTCCCCATGACGACCACGGAACTCGCGATCAAGCTAGGGCAGAGCGCACCTGCCGTGAGCCAGCACCTCGCAGTTCTGCGCCGCAGCAGCCTGGCGACGTCATGGCGCGCGGGACGACGGGTCTTGTACCGGCGGACGGCCCTCGCCGACAGCATCGTTGCTGCCAACACCGCAGCAGCCGCGACAGCGGGAGAGGCCTAGCACTGCCGGTCACGAGAGGAGGCGCGAGCATGACGCCAACGTGGAAGCCTCGTGAGCGGCGAATTGCTCGCAAGAGCTTGTGTCGCCAGGGAATGGACAATGTCGAGTACTAGCCCCTCACCCGCCCCAGGAGCGGATCCAGACGTGATGCGGGCCGAAGCCTTGCGGTGGGTTCGCAAGAAGCGCATCTTCTACACGGTCCTCGGGATCTACCTCGTCCTGAGCCTCATGTGGTTCGCCATCGATATGGCCGACGGCACCGAGAGCCTGTGGTTTTACTGGCCGATTCTAGGAACGGGCATTGGTGTGGCAATCACAGGCATTGCCCTCTTCGGCATCGGCGGACTGTTCGGCGCGGATTGGGAGAAGCGCCAAGTCGACCGATACCTTGAACGGCTCGGCGGCTCGGACACGACCGAAAAGGGGAGCGCCTGATCGGATCGGGCAGAACAATCAAACCCGGCGGTCCTCAGGGACGGTTGCTCATTGCCTCGCTGCCCGCCGATGAAGCCGTAGCGTCGAGGCACTCCGTGCCCTGCGCGAGGTGATCCTCGTACACGCCGACCTTCGAGCTGATCACGTCGAGGCAATCGGTGAGAGCCCGGATCTGACCGATCACCTGTTGCTGGTGCTGGCGCAGCAGCGCGAGCCGTTCCTCTTCATTTCCGGCTCCCTGCCTTACCAGATCGGCGTACTGGCGGATCACCGGCAGCGGCATGCCGGAGGCACGCAGCGTCGTGCAGACGGTCAGCCACTCCATGTCCTGCTCGCTGTACACCCGGCGCCCGCCCAGAGCCCGTCCTATCGGAAAGGCAAGAATTCCCTCGCGCTCATAGAAGCGCAGCGCATGAACGCTCAAACCCGTCCGATCGGCGACCTGTCCGATGCTCAAACCCGAGGTGACCTCAGCCATGTCGTCCACAGTAACGGCTTGACCTAGAGCTGACTCTAGCTCCTAAGGTGCGGTCCATAACCGACACTTATGGAGCACGACCATGCGTTATCGCATTCTTGGCGGCACCGGTATCGAGGTGAGCGTCCATTGCCTCGGCACCATGATGTTCGGCGCGGTCGGCAACCCCGACCATGACGACTGTGCCCGTATCATCCACGCCGCCCTTGACCAGGGCATCAACTTCATCGACACCGCCGACATGTACTCCGAGGGTGAGTCCGAAGAGATCGTCGGTAAGGCACTTCGTGGCCACCGGGACGACGTCATACTCGCCACGAAGGTGTACTTCCAGATGGGCGAGGGCCGCAACCGCAGTGGCAACTCTCGGCGCTGGATCCTCAAAGAAGTCGAGGAGAGCCTGAGGCGCCTCAATTCCGACTGGATCGACCTCTACCAGGTCCACCGCGCTGACCACTCCACCGACATCGAGGAGACGCTCTCTGTACTGAGCGACCTCGTGCATCAGGGGAAGATCCGAGCGTTCGGCTGCTCGACCTTTCCGGCGGAGGACATCGTCGAGGCGCAGTACGTTGCCGAGCGCCGAGCCCTCGGGCGCTTTTGGACGGAGCAGTCGCCGTACTCGATCCTTGCTCGCGGGATCGAGGCGTCGGTACTTCCAGTTTGCCAGCGCTACCGGATGGGGGTGCTGACCTGGAGCCCGCTCGCGTGGGGATTCCTGACAGGCAAGTATCGCAAGGACCAGTCGGTGGACTTGTCCAGCGGTCGTGCGGCGCTGGCACCTGAACGCTTCGACCCCTCAATTCCCGGCAACGCCGCCAAGCTCGAGGTCGTCGAAGGCCTGGTCGATCTCGCGGAGAGCATCGGCTGCTCGCTTCCCGAGCTCGCTGTCGCCTTCACAGTGGCACATCCGGCCGTGACTTCCGTGATCATTGGCCCCCGGACCATGCAGCAGCTAGAGCAGCTTCTAAAGGGAGCCTCGCTCGCGCTGGATGACACCACCCTTGATCGGATCGACGAGCTCGTGCCGCCGGGAACCAACATGTACGACGTGGACGGTGCCTGGAGCCCGCCGGTGCTGGCCGACAAGACACAGCGGCGGCGCCCGCTCGCTGATCGTGCTGCGGCCTGAGCATGCGTGGCATGGTGGCTCGGGCGGCTCTGCTAACAACTGAGCGCCCACGCACGTTGTCACTGCTGGCCGTGCTCCGCTGACGCCGGCTGCACTTCGGTCCCGCTGGCTGTACTTCGGGTCCCGCTGGCTGCACTTCGGTCGCGCTGGCTGCACTCCGGTCCCTCTGCTGAACTCCGCTCCCGGCTGCATCATTTGTCGCCCGAAATGTCGGTCTTCCGGATGCTGTCGGGGTACGGAGTGAGGCCTGGTGGAGCGAAGTCCGCGAACGGTACTCGGCGAACCGGCCCGCTCACTAGGCCGGCCGGGGTTCGGGCTGTGGTTGTGGGGCTGGGGTGAGGTGGCCTTCGACTTCGAGGTGGGGGATCCAGCCGAGCCAGGCGGGGAGGTACCAGTTCCGGTCGCCGAGCAGCACCATGGCGCTGGGCAGCACGACGGACCGTATGACGGTCGCGTCGAGCAGCAGGGCGACCGCGACGCCGAAGCCCATCTGCTGGAACATGACCAGGTCGCCGCGGGCGAAGCCCCAGAAGACCGCGACGATGATGAGCGCTGCGCCGGTGATGATCCGTGCGGTGGAGGCGACGCCCCAGCGGATGGCGCCGGCGGTGTCGGCGACCTGGTCGTAACGCTCGCGGATGCGGCTGAGCAAGAAGACCTGGTAGTCCATCGAGAGGCCGAACAGGACGGAGAAGAGGAACAGGGGAACCCAGGCCTCGATCACGTCCATGGTTTGGAAGCGGAAGAAGTCCGCTGCGACGCCGTGTTGGAAGACCAGCACGAGCAGGCCGTAGGCGGCGCCGACGGAGAGCAGGTTGAGCGCGATGGCGGTGAGCGCGACCACCACCGACCGGAAGGCGACGGTGAGCAGGATGAAGGACAGGCCGAGGACGAACGCGAACACCAGTGGGGCGGGGTTGGTGACGGTGTCGATGTAGTCGATGTTCTCCGAGGTGGTGCCGCCGACGAGAGGGTCGGCGTTGGTCTGCTCGAACGCGGTGGGGACGAGGTTGTCACGTAGGTCGCGGACGGCCGCGATGGCCTGATCGCCGGATGGATCCCCGCGTACCGGGACGACGAGATCGGCGACGCCGCCGGTGCCGGTCTGGATCTGGCCGGGCCCGAAGCGTGGGTCGGCGGTGAGGCTGTCCTGCAGTTGCTGGAGTGCCGTCGCGACTTGTCCGGTGTGGTTGGCGACGACGACGTGGACCGGATCCGCGGTCTGCGCCGCGAAGTCGCGTTGCAGCGCAAGGTAGCCCTGCTTGGCGGGCAGGTCGTCGGGGAGGGTGCTCACGCCGGCCGTACCGATGTTGATGCCGAAGGCTGGAATGGCGAGGGCGATCAGTGCTCCGGCCGAGAGGGTCAGGCTCAGCGCGGGACGGCGCAGGACCCGATCGATGATCGCAGACCAGAAGCGACCCTCGGGGTTCGCCCGTTCCACCGACCGGCGGCCGACGATGGGCAGTCGGCCGGAGTCGACCCGGTCATGGAGGATCCCCAGCAGCGCCGGGAGCAGCGTGAGCGCGACGGCGAGCGAGGTGATGCCGACAAGGATCGCCCCGGCGGCCAGGCTACGGAAGATCGACGACGGCACGATCAGCAGGCCGAACATCGCGATGACGAACGCCGATCCGCTGAACAGGACCGCCCGGCTCGCCGTCCCACCGGTCGCCACGATCGCGTCGTCCGGACGCCGGCCATAACCGCGCTCCTCGCGGTAGCGGGAGATGACGAACAGCGCGTAGTCGATCCCGAGCGCGAGGCCCATGCCGGTCAACATGTTCGTGGTGAAGATCGACAGATCGAACAGCTGGGTGAGCAGCGCGACCAGTCCCAGCGCCGTGGTGATCGCGACGATCGCCATCAGCAGCGGGATCAGGCCGGCCACCACTGTGCCGAAGACCAGCAGCAGGATGATCAGTGCCGCCGGCAGTCCGAACTTCAGTTCACCGTTTTGCAGATCACGCTCGGACAGGGTGTTGAAGTCGTGGTCGCGCGTGGTGTTGCCCGTCACCGTAACGGCGAAATCGGGGTTCGCGTCGGCCCGCTGAACCGCGTCGATGACCCCGCCCGCGGCGTCGTCGTCTTCGACGTTGATCGGTACCAGGGTTGCGTGCCGGTCCGCTGACACCAGCGAGCTGTCGTTCGTGTCGTAAAAGGTGATCGCGTTGAGCACCGCACCGCTATCCCGGCCTGTCTTTACCAGCCCATCCACGAACCTGCGGAAGCCCCCGTCATCGACCGTCAGACTCGTCGAACGCACAACGACGACATCGCTGACCGCCCGCTGCGGATCGGGCGGGAACGCCGCGGTGACCCGCTCGTCCGCGCGCTCGGACTCAGGACTGTTCGTGGCGGTCGCCTCGGTCGTGAATCCGGTCAGGGCAAACATGAGAGCCGCGATCGAACCCACCAGCACGACGCCCCAGGCGGCCAAAGTACGCCCCGGATGGCGGCTGCACGCGCGGGCCAAAGACGTGGTTGAGAAGCTCATGGCGCGTCCCCCAAAGTTCCGTCCATGGTCAACAGACCGCCCTGGAGCCATCGCACTAGACGACTCCATCAATCGTGGCGGATTTCCGCCCTAATGGCAGCCTGATTTACCTGCCAAATTGGCTTGATAAGCAGACTGCGATGGGATGTAGGGGTACTCCATGATTTCGGTTCCGCCGAATCCTGCACTCGACGCGTTGCTATGGCTTCCCGAGCGAGAGTTCGGCGACCGTCTGCCAGGACCCGGGTGCGTCGCTGCCCTGCATGACCAAGGCGGTCGTGATGTACGCCTCGATCGGCAGGTGCGGTTCCACTGCCTCGGCAGCGGCGCGTAGGGCGTCGACCGGGGCTTTGTCTCCGATGGTGAGGTGCGGGATCAGCTCGGCATGCGTTCCGCCGTACGGCGGGTAATCGGGGAAACGGGCCGAGACAACGCTCATGAGCTCCCGGAACGGTTGGTCGGGCTCGGGCGCCAGCCACACGACCTCGTCGCCGAACCATGCGACACGAGGAAAGGTGATCCCAAACGCGGGCACAGTTTGCAAAGCGTCGGCGAGGGCGCGGATAACGCGATCGTCGATCTTGGCCGGTGGGACGAAGGGGTAGAGCACTGTCACGTGCGCCGGTACGCCCCAGCTTGCGGCCCGGTCGAGCGCTGCCCGGTGCGGTCCGACCACCTCCTCCGCTTCCGGTACGGCCGCGATCACGGCACTCTCCGTCTGCTCCACGAATGCTCCCTAGTCGCCAAGAGTTGATCAGCCACCCCTACACGCGGCACCGGGCTTGGCGGCGCTGAACCGACGACCTCTGCGGAGCTCTGGAAGAGTCGGACGCCGTCGGAATGACTACCGACGGCGTTCGTGCTCCTTATCGAGCTCGGCTCGGAGTTCCCTCGGCCTCGGTGCCGCCATCGGGTCTGCCGAAAGAATGTGCCGTGCCGCGGCGCGCCGCCGCCGCTGATTACGCGGAAGAGCGAGGTCAATCGCCTCCCGGATTACCGCCGCCATGGAAAGCCCCCGCCGCCGAGCCGCGGTGCTCACGCGCTCATAGCGTTCGTCATCAAGCGTGATCCACACCCGATGATTCGGCATACAGATAGGTAAGCATGCGTAGGGCGTCCTGTGAGGGCCTGGCCGCTGGGACTCTGCCAAGTAAGCGGTTACGCATGAGCGTCGCCTAGACCGGATGTCCCGCGGCCTCGTCGGGCGTGGGCTCCGTGAAGCGCGCGCTTCTGCCTGGGCGGACGCTGGCACTTGGCGGATATGTCATTGACGTGACGGACATGGGCTGGTGGTGTGGGCGTATGGCCGGCACGGGGGCATTTGTCGGCCGGGAGGGGGAGCTGTCCCGGCTGCAGTCGGCGCTGGCCGAGCGGGCGCGGCTGGTGCTGGTGGTGGGGGATGCCGGTATCGGCAAGACCCGGTTCGTGGCCGAGGGTCTGGCCCGGGCCGCAGCGGGCGGGATGAGCGTGGCCAGCGGTGGGTGTCTGCCGTTGGCGGAGAAGTTGCCGTTGCTGCCGGTGGCGGATGCGTTGGCCGAGTTGAGCCGCCTCGATGACGGTGAGCCCTTTGGGTCCGCGCTTGAGGCGGCGCCGGCCTATGTGCGGCCGGAGGTGGCGCGTCTGGTGCCGCGGCTCGCCACAAGTGAGCCCTCTGAGGCCGAACCGGTCGACGGGTGGCGGTATGAGCGCTTGTTTGCTGCGGTGGCCGAGCTGCTGGCTTGGATGGCGCGACGGTCTCCGGTTGCAGTGCTGGTCGAGGATGTTCATTGGGCAGATGCGGGAACGTTGGACTTCCTGACCTATCTGATGCGGGTGAGTCGTGGCGACGCGCTAACCGTGGTGGCGACATGCCGCAGCGATGAGACACCGCTTGAGGTGCCGGTGGGTAACTGGCTGGCCCATGTCCGCCGGGATGCGGGCGTCGAGGAGATCCGGCTGGGGCCACTGTCCCGCGTTGAGGTCACCGAGCAGGTCAGCGGGTTGGTGGACGCACCGCTGCCAGGGGAGCTGGTAGAGGAGGTGTACGCCAGGGCGGAGGGTCATCCGTTCTTCACTGAGCAGCTGGTGATGGCCGCGGTGGGCGACTCCGGGCAGCTATTGCAACCGTTGGCGCTGCCGGCCCGGTTGGCGGAGCTGCTGGTCGCGCGCGCGGCCGGGTGCGGGGCCGATGGGCGGGCGGTGCTCGCCGTGCTGTCCGTGGCTGGTCGGCCCTTGAGCGAGCGGTTCCTCGGTGAGGTCACCGGTCTAGACAGGGAAACAGTCCGGACTGCTGTGCGCGAGTTGACGGCGGCCCGGTTGCTCGCGGCCACTGCCGACGGAGGGCATCGGCCCCGGCATGCGTTGCTGGGTGAGGCGGTGGCGGCCGAGTTGTTGCCCGACGAGCGGGTCGCGCTGCACGAACGCATCGCACAGGCACTGGAGACCGTTGGGGAGGACACGTTGGCGGCGGAGGCGGCCGGCCACTGGGCGGCGGCGGGCCGCTCCGCCGAGGAGCTGCGGGCCAGGCTCGCCGCCGCGGAGGCCGCCCAGCACGTGTCTGCATACGCCGACGCGGCAGCACACTGGCAGCGGGCCATCGACCTGTGCGTGGCCGAACGCAGCGTGGACCTTGGCGCCGGAATCGACGTGCCGCACCTGTACCTGCGGGCGGTGGATGCGCTCGAAGCGTCCGGCGACCGGAGGCAGGCCCGGGCTGTCGCAGAGGACGCATACCGCCGGTTCGCCGACCACCCCGACCGTGCCACGCGTGCACTGGTCTCCTACCGCGCCGGCTTTTTTCGGGGAGTGACGCTCGACTTCCCCGCCGCCGGACTCCCCTTGATCGAGGAGGCGTTGCGGCTGTTCGACGGCACCCCACCCACAGCCGAACGCGCTGAGGCCTGGTACTGGTACGCGCACCACTTCCTATTCGCGAGCCAAGGGCGGCGCGCAGGAGAGGTGACGGCGGCGCTTGATCGCGCGCTCGAGATCGCGGAGGCGGCCGGCGCGGCGACCTTGATACCACGCATCCTCTGCACACGCGCAGCCCAATTGTTCGATCTCGGCGAGGTCGATGAAGGACTCCGGCTACTCGCCCGAGCGCGGGACGCGCTGGAGGCATCCCCGGACCCCTTGGGCGCGCTCTGGCTCGCCATCATCGAGAGCGACGGACTGCTGAAGCTGGGACGGCTCGCGGAGGCAACCCGAGTCGGGCTACGCGGTCTCGACGAGGCGCGGCGCCACGGTTTGGCGAGCAGCTATGAGGCGAACATCGTCATAGGCAACGCAGTCGAGGGCTTGCTCGGCCGCGGCCGCACTGCGGAAGCGGCCGCACTGATCGACCCGCTGACCACCGGGCCGCTCGACCGGGTCTACATAGCGCTGCACCTGAGCCGCGGCGAGATCGACCTACTGCGCGGCGAGTTTGACGCAGCTGCACAGCGGCTGAGTCAGATCGAGCTCGGCACCGCCCTCGGGCATGCTCGCGAGCTCGGGCAGCTTGCCGCGGAGGTGGCGGTGTGGGCGGGACGCCCCGAGCAGGCGATCGAGAGGGTCCAGACGGTGCTCGAGCGCGTAGAGGGCTCCGACGAGGTCATCTTTTGTGGATGGCTGCTGACGCTGGGTATGCGCGCCTGCGCAGACCTGGCTGAACGTGGCCGAGCCCGCCGCGATGACCAGGCCGTCCGAGCGGCGCTGGCCGCGGGCGATGCCCTGGCCTCCTGGGTGAACCGGGAACGTGAGGTGCCATTCACCGAGCATCCGTTCGTAGCAAGCATCCCGGCTGCCCGCGCCACCTGGCATGCCGAACGCGGCCGCGCCGCCGGGGCGAGCGACCCGGTCGCGTGGAGCGTCACCGCGGAACGGTGGGAGGCGCTGGATTACCGGCACCGCGCCGGCTACGCCCGCTGGCGGCAGGCCGAAGCACTGCTCGCCACGCCCCACGGCGGACGGGCAGCCGCCGCGACGGTGCTATCTACGGCAGCGGGTCTGGCGGTGGAGCATGTGCCGCTGCTGACCGCAATCGAGGATCTCGCCCGCCGCGCCCGGATAGACCTGACCACCACCACCGAGGTGGTCCGGCCCGACGAGTCGGCGGCGACTCATCCGTTCGGGTTGACCGATCGGGAGCTGGACGTGCTCCGCCTGCTGGGCCAGGGCAAGACCAACCCGGAGATAGCGGCTGCGTTGTTTATCAGCCCCCGGACCGCCGGCGTTCACGTCACCAACATCCTGCGCAAGCTCGACGCTACGAGCCGGGTGCAGGCGGCCACCGTGGCCGAACGCGCAGGCCTGCTCGTCGCGGACCCGACCCGTCCCGGCGGGGCCTAGGCTGCTCGTCCCCGCCGGGGCGGTTCGACCTCGGCGGGTCCGCCGCCGGTTCGTTGGCTGCCTGGCCTGCCGGGGAGGGATGCTCGGGGGGCGACGCTGCCGGGGGCGACGCAGTCGTTGTCCCGGTTAGACCAGTACCCCTTGACCATGACGCCGTCGGCCATCGACCAGGTTGACTCGCACACGTCAGCGATCTCGCACCACCCCGGCTCGTCGCAGGTGCCGGTGGCCCCGCGGAAGCCGCTGCCCTCGGGGTCGGTAGCGGACTCGACCAGTTCGTGCGAGACGATCCCGGTGATGCTGGCCAGGTCGCCGACATTGGTGAACCAGGCGTAGTGGATCCGCTGACCGGACCGTTCGAAGTAGTTGTGCTTGCCCCATGTCGCGAATCCGGGAGTAATTCCGGTCGGCATGACGACGCCGTACACAGTCTGGTTGTCGGGGTCGGGACCGGGAACGGTGCCGGCGTCGAGCTGGTCGTCGACGAATTGGGCGACCTGCTTGTCGGTGAAGCCGTCCGCTGGGTCGGAGGAGGCGACCAGGGCCGAGCCGCGCAGGCCGCCTCGCCCGCTGCCGCGGTACTGGGTGAGGCCCGTCAGGTAAGGGCTGGCCATCAGGGTGAGCACAGCGCCGGTGACCTCGTCGGCGGTCGGCGTCGGCGCGACCTGCCAGGCGCCTCCCCAGTAGATCAGGTACAGCTGCGGGCTGGGCAGCACCAGGCCGTGCTTGTCGACGAACCTGCCGTGCCGTCCGCTCGGGTCGGTCACCGACCAGGCACCGCTACCGGTGGACTGGTCGACCGCCGACGCCGTCAGGGTGGTGCCACTGGACAGGACAACGGCAAGCGCGGCTGCGACTGCTGCGGCTGATCTGGCTGCCGGGCTGCGGAATGATGTCTTCACACCAGCCACGCTCGGCCGGAAATGATCTTGTCACATCGGATGACCGTGCAGGGTCGGCGGTCGGGATGACGTAGATTTCCGCGACCACTGACGTAGGCAGGTCGCCAACATGACGTAGCCGCGCGCGGCCGGTATCAGCGGGCTCGCGACGACGTTCCGGCAGTGCGAACCAACTCCGCGAGCCTGACCAGCAGAGATAGTCAGTTGACGAGCAGCGTTCTGGGCTGGTGGTGTGGGCGTATGGCCGGCTGGGGGCCTTTGTCGGTCGGGAACATGAGTTGTCCCGGCTGCAGTCGGCGCTGGCCAGACGGGTGCGGCTGGCGCTGGTGATCGGGGACGCCGGAATCGGCAAGTCCCGGTTTGTCGGTGAGGGTCTGAGCCGAGCGAGCGTCGGCGGGATGCTCGCGGTCGGCGGTGGGTGCCTGCCGCTGACCGGGAAGCTGCCACTGCTGCCGGTCGCCGACATTTTGGGCGAGCTGAGCCGGCTGGACGGTGGTGCCTCGTTCGAGGCCGCGCTGACCGCGGCCCCGCCATATGTTCGAGCGGAGCTGGCGCGTCTGCTTCCGAAGCTGTCCACGGGTGAAACGGCTGCGGCCGAGCCGGCGGAGTGGCAGCACGAGCGGCTTTTCGCAGCTTTGGCCGAGCTGCTGAATGGGGTGGCGCTGCGACGTCCGCTGGCGCTGCTGGTCGAGGATGTGCATTGGGCCGATGGCGCCACGCTGGACTTCTTGACCTATCTGGTGCGCCCCAGCCGGGCCAGCGCGGTGTCGCTGGTGGTGACCTGCCGCAGCGACGAGGTGCCGTTGGATGCGGCGGTGGCCAACTGGTTGATCCATACGCGCCGGGATGCCGGGGTGGAGGAGATCTGGCTCGGCCCGCTATCTCGCAGTGAGGCGGCTGAGCAGGTCAGCGCGCTGGTTGGGGCCCCCGTGCCGGCTGGGCTGGTGGAGGAGGTATACGCCCGCGCCGAGGGTCATCCCTTCTTCACCGAACAACTCGTAGCCGCTGCGGTCACCGACGCTGCCGCACAGCGTCAGCCGGTGCGGTTGCCGGCCCGGTTGGCGGAGCTCCTGGTCATACGGGCTGCACGCTGTGGTGCTGATGCTCGGGCTGTACTCAGCGCGCTGGCGGTCGCGGGACGTCCTCTCACCGAGGGATTTCTCGGCCAGATCACTGAGCTGGACCCACCGACGGTGCGCGCAGCCGTGCATGAGCTCGCGGTGGCTCGGTTGCTGGCCGCCCCGGACGAGAAGGTGCCCAGGCTTCGCCACGCTTTGCTGGGCGAGGCAGTCGCCGCTGACCTCCTACCGAGCGAGCGGACCTCGCTGCACGAGCGGTTGGCTAGTGCGCTAGAGACCGCGGGAGGCGAGACGCTGGCCGCCGAGGCGGCCGGTCACTGGGCCGCGGCCGGCCGTACTGTCGAGGAGATGCAGGCCAGGCTTGCCGCCGCATCAGCCGCCGAGCAGGTGTCTGCCTACGCCGATGCCGCGGCACATTGGCAGCGGGCGATCGAACTCTTGGAGGCGAAACCCGACGCGGACCTCGGCGAGGGGCTCGATCTGCCCCACGTTTACCTGCGAGCGGTGGACGCGCTCAATGTTTCTGGCGATGGAGTGCAGGCTGGGGCCGTCGCGGAGGAGGCGTATCGCCGGTTCGCCCACCACCCCGACCGCGCCACCGCCGCACTGGTCCACTTGCGCGCTGCGTGTTTCCGCGCGATCGATTCCCCTGCAGCCGGCCTCCCCCTAATGAAGGAGGCGTTGCGTCTTTTCGAGGGTGGTCCGCCGTCGGCCGATCACGCGAAGGCCTGGTACAGGTATGCCAACGACTTTTTGTTGCATGGAGAAGGGCGGCACCCGGAGGAGATCCTGGCTGCGCTCAATAGTGCGCTAGGGCTCGCGGAGGGAGCCGGTGCGGCGGAGCTGGTCCCGCGGATCCTTTGTCTGATCGCATATCAATCGTTTCTTCGTGGGGAAGTCGATGAGGGATTTGGGCTACTCGCACGGGGATGGAGTGTGCCGGAGGCTTCCAGCGACGCCTGGACGGTTACCTGGCTCTTCGAGAGCGAAAGTGACGCGCTGCTGAAGGTGGCGAAGCTCAAGGAAGCAACGCGTGTCGGGCTGCGCGGTGTCGATGCCCTCACGCACCTTGGCTTCGAGAGCAGCTTTGATGGCGCCGTCATCCTCGGTAATGCGGTCGAGGGCTTGCTCTGCCGTGGTCGCACCGCGGAGGCTGCGGCGCTGATCGACCCCGCGACCGCTGGACGCGTCGACCGGGATCACTGGCCGTTGCATGCGTGCCGCGCCGAGGTCGATCTGCTCAGGGGTGAGGTCGACGCGGCGGTCGAGCGATTGCACCTGATCGAGTTCTCGGCCAGCCTCGACTTCGCCCGTGAAATGGGGCAGGCGCTTGCTGAGGCGGCCGTGTGGGCGGGTCGACCTTATGAGGCACTTGAGGAAGTTCGGCCAGTGCTTGAGCGTCTAAAGGGAACAGACTGGGTGATCTTCTGCGGTTGGCTCCTCGCGGTGGGCATGCGCGCTTGCGGGGACCTGGCCGAAGTCGCCCGGGCCCGACGGGGCGATCAGGCCGTGCGCTCGGCGCTGGCCGCCGCTGACAACCTGGTGTCCTGGACGAACCAGGAACGCGGCCGGCCGTTCACCGATCATCCGTTCGTAGGCATCATCCCGGCGGCCCGCGCCACCTGGGACGCCGAACGTAGCCGTGCGACCGGAGCGAACGACCCGGCCGCGTGGCGCGTCGCCGCGAGCGAGTGGGAAGCCTTGGATTATCGGCACCGCGCCGGCTACTGCTGGTGGCGCCTGGCTGAGGCGCAACTTGCCGCAGGAGAAACACCAGCGTCGGCTAGCGCTGCCATGCGGACCGCTTCAGCCACCGCCGATGGCCATGCGCCGTTGTTGGCGCAGATCCGTGCGCTCGCGAGGCGCGCCCGAATCCCGCTCGACACCTCGCCAATCACCGCACCCCAGGAACAGGTGCCTCAGGTTTCGACGCCGTACGGGCTGACTGAGCGGGAGCTGGACATACTGCGGCTGCTCACCCATGGGCGCAGCAATGCAGAGATCGGCGCGGAGCTGTTCATCAGCCCGCGGACCGCCGGCGTCCACGTCACCAACATCCTGCGCAAGCTGGGCGTCACCAACCGTGTCCAGGCCGCCGCATTGGCCGAGCGTGCCGGGCTTTTCGAGGCAGGGCAGGCCGGAGGTCCGCTCGCACGCTCGTAGGCTTCCGGCTTCGGCCGAAGGGGCGTTTCGCGGCCTTTGTGCGAGGTCTCGCGGTAGGTAGGGCCGACGCTCCGCCTAGCCGCGTCCCTAAGCACTCCACATCGGTGATCTAAGTACCCGCGGGCCTCCACCCTGCCTGCCTGACGGATCCGGCCATGTCCGCTTTGCCCGGACGGTGAGAACGAACCCGGCCGACGGCCGGAATCACCATCCGGGAGACCACCATGAACACGGGGGATAGCTACGGTTCGCCCGCTGACCGACCGGGGACGAGCGGGCGAGGCGCCAAGGCCGGTCCTGAACCTGAGGTCCAGCGGACTGGTCCACGCGAGGTCGAGTTCGAAGAAGTTCTCGCCTGGGGATCCGGTGACGACAGTGTCCCCGACCGGAAGACCTGGAGGCCAGACCTCGCGCTGCGGCTCGCCACCGGTGTCGGCGCGGTGGTCGCGGTCGCGGCTGTCGCTCTAGGTGCCGCGAACCACTCACCGTGGCCCGCGAGCGACGCCGGTGGAGCCCGCCCCGCGGCCACCGAAGAGGAGACACGAGGGATTCTCGGCCCGAATCGCCAGCGATCCTGCCTGGTCGACTGGCCAAACAAGCAACACGTGCCCTGTCCGCTGTCGCTGCCTAAGGTCGCGGAGAACGAACCCGATTGTTACCACCCGAACCCGCTTTACGTTCCGCGGTAATCCTGGCTCGCCACGGCTCGGATACGGCGAGGATCGAGGCTGTATCTGCGCCCCATGAAGTCCCGGCCTAGGCCACCCATTGACTGCCTCGAGCGGGTCCGCAGCGGCGCCCGTCCAAGGTCGGACTCGACCAGGAAGGGACCATTCCGGTGGTTCGGGCCATTTTAAGCCGGAAGATCACCATCGCGGGCAGGCCGGAATTTATCCCGTGACTTGCGCAGTCGCCATTGGTAGGTCTAGGCTTACCGTTCGTGGACACTTACGGAGGCGATAGCCTCGGGCTACTCGGCGATCCCACGCGGCGGGCGATCTTCGAGTTGCTCGCGCGGCGTCCGTACTCAGTCGGTGAGTTGGCAAAGCAACTGCCGATCAGCCGTCCGGCCGTGTCCCAGCACCTGCGTGTGCTCATGAACGGCGGGCTACTCACGTGCCGACCCGAGGGCACGCGCCGCGTGTATCAGCTCAACCCGGATGGGGTGGCGGCGCTGCGTGTCTGGCTGGACCGCATCTGGGATGAGGCACTCACCGCGTATCAGAAGGCCGCAGAGGCGGCACCGGTCGACCCATAGAGGAGAGCGATGAGCACGGCGACGATCCCGGCGATCCAGGGAAAGGTCACTGTCAACGCGCCGATCGAACGGGCGTTCCGCATTTTCACCGAGTCGTTCACGACCTGGTGGCCGGCGGACTACCACATCGGCGAGGCCGACATGGCCGAGGCGATCATTGAACCCCGGGA
>DATBRJ010000113.1:0-8233 GCA_036560395.1 Actinomycetes bacterium
GCGAACGGTCGCGGCCGTCGTTCAGGCCTGGGTGGAGCGTTCGGCGAAGCGCAGGGTTCGGCTGAGCTTCGATGGTGCCAAGGAAGTGATCGAGATCCAGGGCGGGATCGGCCCCGACGAAGCTCGGATCCTCGAGGAGCGGAGCAAGAGGGTGTCGCGGTGATGCGCCGCTACGCACTCATTCTCGCCACCGCCAACTACGACGACCCCGCGTTCCGCCCGCTGCCTTCGGTACATGCCGACGCGTGGTACCTGCCGCAGGTCCTCGAGGATCCGAAGATCGGTGGATTCGAGCAGGTCCAAGTCGTCAAGGACGCGTCCGCCGACGAAATGCAGGCCGCCATGATCGACTTCCTGAGCCGTCGAGCGCCGGATGAACTGGCACTGCTGTATATCAGCGGGCACGGGATCTGGTCACGCGAGATCGGCCAACTCTACTTCGTCGCCACATCGACCACGAGCGGCCGCCTTCCGCATACGAGCCTTGCAGCGGAGTTCGTCAATGAGCAGCTGGAGGCCTGCCCGGCTGGGTGCAAAGTTGCCATCCTCGACTGCTGCTTCAGCGGCGCCTTCGTCCAGGGCTCCCGCACCCGCGGAGCGTCAAGTCCGCCACCCGAGGCGCTAACCAGCCGCGGCGTGTACGTGATCACTGCCTCGGACTCGCGGGAGACCGCCTACGAGGGCACGACCTTCAACGGCTCCGTGGCGCCGTCCGTCTTCACCGGTGCAGTCGTGGAAGGCCTGCGCACTGGCCGTGCCGACCGGGCCGGCGCTGGCCAGATCTCGGTCGACGACCTGTACCGATATGTCCACGACCAGGTCAAGAGCATGCGTCTCCCGACGGTGCAGGCACCAACCAAATCAGCACAGCGAGTGGTCGGGGAGATCATGTTGGCCATGTCCCCGGCCGGCAGGCGGGATCGGCCACAGGCACTTGTCCCGCTGCTCGACCCCGAGCCTGTCCAGCGGCTGCGGACGTCCACGCCGTCGCGTGCTGCAGGCTTGAGCGAGGTGGCGCCGTTAGACCTGGCGCAGTGGCAGCGCCTCCTCTCCTACTGGCTGGACTGCGTCATCCAGGAAGCGGCGAGCGAGCAGTTGCTCGACGTGGAACGGGACCAAGGCCGATTTGCGTGCTGGCCCGGCGCGGAACACGTGCTTACCGGCGCCATGGATCGGGTTCAGGCCCCGGATGAGCTCACCGACTTCCTCGCCAACGCCACCAGGAACCACAGGACTCTCTTTTACGGCTACCCAGCGGTCGTCCGCATCGAGCCGACGGGCCGCCAGAAGAAATCCCAACGAACTCTCGCCCCGCTGTTCATGCAGCAGCTGGAGGTCGACCAGGATGTGGACCGCTTCACGGTAACTCCTGTAGGCCCGGTTCTGCCTCATCTCACGCTCGTCCTCCTGCGTCTGCCGCCCGGCGAGGCGGAAGCCTTCGTCTCGTCATTCGAGCCGAGCTGGGCAGCCAATGAGCTCAGCCAGTTCGTACGAGAAGTTCGACAGCGGCTCAAGGAACTGGGATTGAGGGAGATCGAGCCACTGCAGCCCGACAAGCTCAGCGTCGACCTCCGCCTGCAGCCACCTGCTACGGGCGCCCGCAACGTGGCGGTCGTCTTTGAGGCGCCCGAAACGTCGGCAGCCACCGCTGGGCTGGTCACCGATCTCAGGGAGATCATCCAGCAACGCGGCGACATCGCCAGAACCGCTCTCGGAACCCTCGGCGGTGGCGTCGGACCCGCCGCCGGCGATTCCGCGATGGTGGCTCCATTCCCAACCAACGAGGCCCAGGAAGCCGTAATCCGCTCGGCGATGACCCGCCGCCTGACGGTGGCCACGGGACCGCCCGGCACCGGCAAGAGCCAGCTGGTGGCGAACCTCGTGGCGACCGCCGTAGCGGCGGACCAGTCGGTGCTCGTCGCTTCGACGGACAACCAGGCACTGGATGAAGTCGTCCAACGGTGCGAGTCGATCATGCCTGGCCTCCTCCTGCGCACCGGCAAGGAGACCGAGTGGCAACGCGAAGCCGATGCCCTTGATGAACTCCTCGGACTGGCCAGACACCGCACAGACCCGGTCACCAGCTGGCACACGCACCGCCTACGAACTGACGACCTCGTTCAGGTTCGCTCAAGTCTGCGTGACCAAGCCGTCGTGGAGGCAGAGCTCGCAAGCCTGATGCAACAACGCGAAACCCGGGCGCAGGCCGTTCACCTGGAGCCTAGCCGGTTGCCAGCGGAGCTGGCTGCCGATGACGGCCTGCACGCGTGGCGCGAGAGAGCCAGACGCGCAAGCAGCTCGCGCCTACTCGGGTTCTGGCTTCGGCCTCGCCTCGCAAACCGCCTTGGACTGGCGGATGGAAGCCGGGAAACCTGTCGCGCCCTGGAGGGCTTCCTTGAGACCGAAATTGCCTGGCGCGATCGGTGCGCACGGGCCAACCACTTCCCAGACGATGCCCACCTCCTGCACCAAGGACGGTTGACCCAAGCGAAATTGGCAGAGGCGAGCGGGAGCGTCGCGCGAGCCATGCTCGTGGAACGGACCAGGAGGGGCCGCCAAGCGATCATTCGTCGACTGCAGGCGATACGGACCGGAGATAGTGGCTGGCGGGAGTTCCTGGCCGCACATACCTACCTTCGCGGTTACGCGGTCACGACCCATTCGATTCGACGCTTCCCGCCGAGGCCGGCAATGTTCGACTTGGCGATCATCGACGAGGCGAGCCAGTGCTCGATCCCGGCGGTTGTTCCCGTCCTGTTCAGGGCCAAGCGGGTGCTGATCATCGGTGATCCCATGCAGCTCACGCACGTCACCACGATGACGGCGACCACCGAGGCGGACTGCCGGAAACGAGCCGAGATCGGGGCTGGATGGTTGGAGCACCGCTGTGTCGCGTACCGCAGGCACTCCGCCTTCCGAGCCTTTGATAACGCGGCCGACCAAACGCTCCTGTTGGACGAGCACGACCGCTGTCATCCGGTGATCGCAGCGATCTCCAACCGACTGTTCTATGGGAGCCAGCTCACCGTCCTGACCGACGTCAGTCGCCTACGTCGCATCGACGACAGGCCGGTGACCTGGCAACCCGTCGTGGGAGTCGCACGACGACCGCCTGGCGGGTCATGGTCCAACGAAGCCGAGGCACAACACGCCGCACAAGTGGTGCGGCAACTGATGGCAGGACTTCCATCGGAAGCCACCATCGGCGTCGTCACCCCCTTCCGAGCGCAGCGAGAGCTGATCAGCAAGCTGTGCAGGGGCACGAATGCGAGGGTGGGGACCGTCCACACGTTCCCTGGCGGCGAATGCGACGCGATGGTGCTCTCCATCGTCGGCGGACGCCAGATGCCCGAAGCGGGACTGCAATGGCTGCAACGGGAGCCGAACCTCTGGAACGTGGCTATCACCCGGGCCCGGTCGCATCTCATCGTCGTGGGCGACTTGGACTTCTGGCGTGGCCGCCCCGGTATCGTCGGCACGCTCGCTGACCTTGCTGCAGGTGGCGAGGCGATCATCGTCCGCGAGTCACCCAGCACAGGGAACGGCGGACGGCATGCTGCAGACTTGCTGCATCGCCAGCTCGAGCAGGCACAGCCGCCCGTCAACTACCGGCGCGACGCCATCCAGGATGGATACCGGTGCGACTTCCTCATCAATTCCTCCACAGGGGCGGTTGCGCTGCTCGTGGACCGCGGCCACGGCGAGCAGGAACCCGCACGTCACCTGCGCCTCCAATTGGAACAACTCGATCGCCTCAGAGCCACCGGAGCGCGCCACGCAATAAGGATTCCCGCCTGGTGTGCCCTCTTGGATCCAGAGCGTGTACTCCGCGAGTTGAGAAGTCAGTTGGGGGCACCGGCGCCGTAAGTCAACGTCGACCCGCCAGCTTCTCAGGGGGCTCGCGCCGCGCCAGACGGACGCCGACGGCGATGAAGGGTGCCAGCGGCAGATCAGCAACGACGCCGCACAGTAGGCCGGACCGGCCTATCCGCGCGTCTCGACCGCGGTCGGCGAGCGCCGATCACGGCCACTGCGCCGAACTCGCGTTCCGGCAAGGTGCCCGCCTGAGCCCGGTTCGGGTTCCGCTCCGATAACGTCGTCGCGGAACCCAGCGGCCAGCGCGCGGATGGCGGCATCGAGGTACACGGGGAGATCGGCGTCGGCACGAGCGGCCCAGCGGTCATAGCCGGCCCGACACGAGGCGAGCACGGCGCGGCCGACGGCGAGCGGGTACAGCGAGTCGGCCGGTTGGCCGGACCGCCGGGCGACGAAGTCGCTGACCGCGCGTTCCCACGCGTCGTAGTGGATGGCGGCCCTGGCAAAGAGTTCCGGTACCGAATTGAGCAGGTTCATCCGCATGCGCAGTTCCGGCACGTCCTCCGCGCGGTAATGGTTGGCTGCGACCACGGCACGGCGCACCGCCTCCATCACGGGCAGCTCGTCAGGCATCTCGGCCAGCAGGCGACGGATGGTCTCGACCTCGTTGTCGAATTCGTTCCACAGCACGTCCGACTTGGACACGTAGTAGCGGAAGAAGGTACGCCGACTGACTCGGGCGGCCGCGGCGATCTGGTCCACGGTCGTCTCGTCGAATCCCTGTTCGGTGAAGAGCCGCAGCGCGATCAGCTCCAGTTCGCGCGCACTCGTGCCAGGAGGGCGGCCACGGCGGGCGCCGCTGCCGGCTGAGATGTCCGTGGTCATGCGCGCCATTTCCTGGGAGCCCCTTGATTCTGTCACTCGGTGACGTTAATCTACCCGATATTCGTCACGGCGTGTCAAATATATCTTCGGCGCCCCGGAGAGAGCCATGGTGAGGGAGAGCACTGTTGGCTGAGCTGATGCCCTTGTTGCGTGCGGACGGCGTGCGCGCGGCGAGCACCTCCGATGTCCTCGACGACCCGACGATCGCTACAGCCGTGGAGGGCGCAGCCCTGCTCGCCGAGCTGGGCGCCGAGCTCATCCAACAAGTCCGGGCATGGCAGCCGGCGGTGGCGGCGTGAGCGGCGATGCGGCTGGGCGGGTTGCGGTGGTGACCGGAGCCGCGCGCGGGATCGGCGCGGCCACCGTGCTGGCACTGGCCGAGCAGGGCTGGGCGGTTCTCGCGGTGGACCTGGCGACCGATGATCCAGCCCTCCCCTACCCATTGGGTACCCAGGTCGAGCTGTCCACTCTGGCCGATGAGGCAAACTACCGCGCTCGCGCCCCGCAGCGGGTCCGCGTGTGCGTCGCCGACGTGCGCGACGCGCAAGCCATGCAGGCGGCCGTGGCCGACGCGGAGAACCGGTGGGGCGGGTTGGACGCGGCGATTGCCGCGGCCGGCGTCATCGCCGGGGGTGTACCGCTGTGGGACGTTCCGCCCGAGCAGGAACAGGCGGTCCTGGACGTCAACCTGCGCGGCGTGCTCAACCTGGCAAGGGCCGCCATCCCGGCGCTGCTGCGCCGCCCTCAACCGCGATCCGGCCGGTTCCTCGCGGTCGCCTCGGCCGCCGCCACCCGGGGAATGCCGATGCTGGCCGCATACTGCGCCGCCAAGGCCGGCGTCGCCGGCCTGATCCGCGCCTTGGGCGCCGAACTCGGCGAAACCGGCGTGACCGCCAATGCAGTTAGCCCTGGCCCGACCGACACCCCCATCCTGGCCGAGAGCGCTCGCCTCTACGGCCTACCCGCCGCCGCCACGTTCGCGACCCAGCAGCCCATGCGGCGACTACTCGACCCGACCGAAGTCGCCGCCGTCCTGGCCTTCCTGGCCAGCCCGGCGAGCAGCGCCATGACCGGCGCTGTCGTACCGGCGGACGGGGGTTTGGCGCTGTGACCACCCGGGCTGTCCCGCTGCCGGGCTTCCGGATCGTGCTGGACCGTGGCGTCCGGCAACGCCTTGCCACCGCACCACTATCCCGCGGCGCCCGTCGTCACCTGGCGCCAGCAGCGCATCGACTATCCGGAAAGCGAGAACCGTCATGGGCAATTCCTGGTTCGAATCTGTCGCCGTTGCGCAGCGGCGCGCCAAGAAGCGGCTGCCTCCGTCGGTGTACGCCGCGCTCATCGCCGGCTCAGAGAAAGGCGTCACGCTGAAGGACAACATCGACGCGTTCGACGAGGTGCGCTTCGCCCCCCGCACCGCCGGGTACCACGCCGTGCGTGAGCTGTCCACGACTGTCCTCGGCCAGGACATCGCGCTGCCCGTGATCTGCTCGCCTACCGGCGTGCAGGCGGTGCATCCCGACGGGGAGCTGGCAGTGGCCCGCGCTGCCGCCGCCCGCGGTACCGCCATCGGTCTCAGTTCCTTTGCCAGCAAGCCACTCGATGAGGTGGTGGCGGCCAACCCGAAGACCCTGTTCCAGATCTACTGGATCGGCACCCGTGACGACATGCTTCGCCGTGTCGAGCATGCCCGTACGACGGGTGCCGCCGGACTCATCCTCACCCTCGACTGGTCCTTCTCGCACAGCCGGGACTGGGGCAGCCCACACATCCCCGACCACCTCACCCCCCTCGAACTGCTGCGCTTCGCCCCTGAAGGGCTCACCCACCCCCGCTGGCTGGTGCGCTACGTCCGCGCCCGCCACCTGCCCGACCTGACCGTGCCCAACATGGCCGAGTCCGACCGGCCGGCACCTTCCTTCTTCGGCGCATACGGAGAATGGATGCAGACCCCGCCACCCAGCTGGGATGATGTGCGATGGCTGCGAAGCCAGTGGGATGGGCCGTTCCTCCTCAAGGGTGTCATCCGTGTCGACGAAGCCAAACGTGCCGTCGACGCCGGAGTCAGCGCCATCTCCGTTTCCAACCACGGCGGCAACAACCTCGACGGCACACCCGCCACCATCCGGGCTCTGCCCGCGATCGCCGACGCAGTGGGCGACCGGGTCGAGGTCCTGCTCGACGGCGGCATTCGCCGCGGCAGCGACGTCGTCAAAGCCCTCGCCCTCGGTGCCCGCGCCGTCATGATCGGCCGCGCCTACCTGTGGGGCTTGGCCGCGAACGGCCAGGCCGGCGTCGTAAACATCCTCGACATCCTGCGCAATGGCATCGACTCCACCCTGCTCGCCCTCGGCCGGCGCAGCGTCCACGACCTACGCGGCGATGACGTGCTCATACCGCAGAGCTTCGCGCCCTCCATCGGTGCCGACCGAGGCATCGTCACGACTTCCGCACCCTGAGACGGCGACGGTAATGGCGGCCTTGATCGCGGTCCGCCACGGATCCGGCCTTGGCCACTATCCGGACCCAGAGTCGGGACTGCGGCAACGCTGTCGGGTCAGGGAGCGATCCCGTTGCTCACCGCCAGGTCAGCAGGTGGCCGCGGGGCGCTGTGGCGCGGGTGGACCGCCCCGGGCATCCACCAGGGTGCCGACGACTCGCCGGGGCGGCCGGGAGCTGCCGCCAGGATTCGGGCGCCCAGGACGTGGTCGGGGTACGAACAGTGGGGTCATCGGTATCGTCGCAGAAGGGCGCCGGAGCGCGCATGCCCTGAGGCAAGGAGGCGGCCATGGACGTGGCCAGCGAGCCCTCGTACGTGCACGGGGCGAGCCCCGTGGCGTTGCTTGGCGAGACCATCGGCCAGAACCTGGACCGGACGGCGGCCAGGGTGCCGGACAACGACGCCCTGGTCAGCGTGCACCAGGGCGTGCGCATGACCTACGCCCAGTTCCATGCCGCGGTGGAGGAGGTGGCCCGTGGGCTGCTGGCCCTGGGGATCGAGCCGGGCGAGCGCGTCGGGATCTGGTCGCCCAACAACGCCGAGTGGGTGACCCTCCAGTACGCCACCGCCAAGGTCGGGGCCATCCTGGTCAACATCAACCCGGCCCACCGGACCTCGGAGCTGGCCTACGCCCTGGGCCAGTCCGGGGTGTCGACCCTGGTCCTGGCGCCCCGGTTCCGGCAGGCCGACTACCTGGACATGCTCGGCCAGGTGGCCGGCGACCTGCCCGCCCTTGGCCGGCGGGTGGTCCTGGGCCCCGACAGGCCGGCCGGGGCGATGGGCTGGGACGAGCTGCGCTCCGGGGCCGGCCGGGTGCCGGTCGAGCGGCTGCGCGAGCGCGAGGCCCTGCTCCAGTTCGACGACCCGATCAACATCCAGTACACCTCGGGGACCACCGGGTTCCCCAAGGGCGCCACCCTGTCGCACCACAACATCCTCAACAACGGCTTCTTCATCGGCGAGGGCTGCCACTACAGCGAGGCCGACCGGGTCTGCATCCCGGTGCCGCTGTACCACTGCTTCGGCATGGTG
>DATBRJ010000114.1:0-2932 GCA_036560395.1 Actinomycetes bacterium
ACCGCTTCGCGGAGCCTCGGATGATGCTCGCCGACGCCGCCGGTGAAGGCGAGGACGTCGATGCCGCTCATGGCCGCCGCCATGGAGGCAATCGCTGCGCGCAGCCGGTGCACATACACGTCAATTGCGAGCAGCGCGGCCGGCTGTCCAGCGTCAGCGGCAGCTTGCACCTCACGCATGTCGCCCGAGGTGGACGTCATGCCGGCCAGACCCGACGAGTGCTCGAGAGTCTGGGCGAGGTCGTCGACGCCGATCCCGCGAGCCTGGAGCAGCCAGAGGAGCAGCCCAGGATCCACGCTGCCGGATCTGGTCGCCATCACGACCCCCTCGAGCGGCGTGAAACCCATCGTGGTGTCCATGGACACACCACCTGAGACCGCGCACAGCGATGCGCCTGCACCCAGGTGGCACGTGACGATGAGCAGATCGCCCACCTCGCCCCGCACGAGCTGGGCCGCCCGCCGTGCCGCGTAGGCGTGCGAGAGGCCGTGGAACCCGAATCGCCGCAGGCCGAAACGCTCCTGCCACGACGAAGGCAGGGCGTAGATCGAGGCGGCGGCAGGCATCGACCGGTGGAAGGCGGTATCGAAGCAGCCGACCATCGGGACTCCGGGCAGCGCGGAGCCGACGGCCTCGATGCCTGCAAGTGCGCGCGGCTGGTGCAGCGGAGCAAGATCGGTCAGTGCCTCCAGCGCGCTGCGCACTGCGGGGTTCAGCCGCACGGGCTCGCCGAATCGAACTCCGCCGTGAACGATCCGGTGGCCGACCGCGTCGACCGGCTTGTTCCGCTCGAGGAATTCCTTGATCGAATCGGTGTCATCGGCGCCAACCCATGGGTCGATGGTGGCCGAGTCGACCACAAGATCGCCGTCGTCGAGGACGGCGAGCTTAAGGGTGCTCGAACCGGCGTTGACGACGAGGATGCGCATGCGCGGCGAGTCCAGGCTGGTCAATAAGACCAGGTCCAGGACCGCACTTCTGGCAGGTCCTCGCCGTACCGCCTGGTCCACGCCCAGTGCTCGGCCCGCTTGTCCTCCATGAGCTGCCTGACTCGAGCCGCCCGTGGCCCCAGACCCGGCACCCGGTCGATGACGTCGATGACCAGATGGAACCGGTCCATGTCGTTCATCACGACCATGTCGAAGGGAGTGGTGGTGGTCCCCTCCTCCTTGTAGCCGCGTACATGCAGATTCTGGTGGTTGGTGCGGCGGTAGGTGAGCCGGTGGATCAACAAGGGGTAGCCGTGATAGGCGAAGATCACAGGCCGGTCGGTGGTGAACAGCGCATCGAACTCCCCGTCGCTCATGCCGTGCGGATGCTCGCTCTCCGGCTGCAGGCGCATCAGGTCTACGACATTCACCACTCGCACCTTCAGCGCAGGAAGATGCTCGCGCAGCAGTGCGGTGGCCGCCATTACCTCGAGCGTGGGCGCGTCGCCCGCGCAGGCCAGCACGACGTCTGGCTCGCCATCGTCATCAGTGCTGGCCCATTGCCAGATCCCGGCTCCCCTGGTGCAGTGCAGGATTGCCGAGTCGATGTCCAGCCAGTCAGGCGATGGGTTCTTTCCTGCCACGATGACGTTGATGTAGTCCCGGCTGCGAAGGCAGTGGTCGGCGACGGATAGCAGCGTGTTCGTGTCTGGTGGCAGGTAGACCCGTACCACCTCCGCCTTCTTGTTCACCACGTGGTCGATGAAGCCGGGATCCTGGTGCGAGAAGCCGTTGTGGTCCTGC
Organism: Actinomycetes bacterium; assembly: GCA_036560395.1. Taxonomy (GTDB): domain Bacteria; phylum Actinomycetota; class Actinomycetes; order JAKEEW01; family JAKEEW01; genus DASYTV01. The sequence goes on from DATBRJ010000114.1 coordinate 1,734, forward strand.
CGCCAGACGTGCGAGGTCAGCAGGTAGTTCAACGCGGCAACCGGCCGCCGCCAGCCCAGCCGCCTGGTGACCTTCAGCCATTTTGCGTGCTGGTTGAACATCGAGTCGACGATGTGCACGAACGCCTCGTAGCAGGAGAAAAGGCCGTGCCTGCCGGTGAGCAGGTAGCCCTCAAGCCAGCCCTGGCAGAGGTGCTCGCTGAGCACCTCCATCACGCGTCCATCCGGATCGAGATGCTCGTCCGTCGGGCGAAGCGCCGCCTGCCATGCCTTCCCTGTCGCCTCGTAGACCGCGCCGAGCCGGTTCGACTCGGTCTCGTCCGGACCGAAGAGCCGGAAGTTCTGCTGCTCGGCATTCAGCCGTACGACGTCGCGCAGCATCGCCCCGAGCACACGCGTCGGTTCGGACTGGGACGATCCGGGCTTGTCGACCGGCGTCGCGTAATCGCGGAAGTCTGGCATCACCAGATCGCGCAGCAGGAGGCCACCGTTGGCATGCGGATTGGCGCCCATCCGGCGCAATCCCGCCGGGAGCCAATCGATCAGCTCAGACCTGGGCCGGCCCTCCGCGTCGAACAGCTCATCCGGCCCATAGCCGCGCAGCCACCGTTCGAGCTGGGCGAGGTGGGAGGGGTTCTCACGCACCGCCGGCAGCGGCACTTGGTGGGATCGCCAGGTGTCCTCGACCGGCACGCCGTCCACCTTGGCCGGGCCGGTCCATCCCTTGGGTGTCCGCAGCACGATCACTGGCCAGCGTGGCCGACCGCGCTTGCCGTCGCGGGCAGCCCGCTGGATGTCCTTGATCGTCGTGACTGCATCGTCGAGAGTCGCGGCGAGGAGCTGATGGACGACCTTGGGCTCGTTGCCCGCGACGATCTTGGGAAGATAACCGTATCCGCGCAGCAGCGCGTCGAGTTCTTCGTCGGGGATTCGGGCCAGCACTGCCGGGTTTGCGATCTTGTATCCGTTGAGGTGCAGGATCGGCAATACGGCTCCGTCACGAGCTGGATTGAGGAACTTGTTCGCGTGCCAGCTGGTCGCGAGCGGCCCGGTCTCCGCCTCGCCATCCCCTACCACACACGCCACGATCAGGTCCGGGTTGTCGAAAGCGGCGCCGAACGCGTGCGCCAGCGAATAGCCGAGCTCGCCGCCCTCGTGGATCGACCCCGGCGTCTCCGGCGCGACGTGGCTCGGCACTCC
>DATBRJ010000115.1:0-7052 GCA_036560395.1 Actinomycetes bacterium
CGCGCCGATGAGGACTCCGGCCAGGTAGGTCTGCACATTGCCGTTCTGCAGCAACCGCAGCAGACCGCCCAGTCGCCGTGCGCCGGCGCCGGATCCTTCCACAGTCCTGTCGACCACATTGGCATCGATGAAGAGCACGGCTCGCGCCGCCGCGTAGGTCGGCTGCACGAGCGCCTTGTCGTACACCTCGTCGCTCCCGTAGCCGCGTTCCACCCACGCGCGGGAGCGCCCGAGCAGCGCGTCCGCGGGATCGCTCGCCGGCTCGCGTCGCCACACCGTGTACGTCACGACGAGCCCGATGGCGACTACCGCAAGTGACACCACAGTCGTCGCCACGCCCGGCGTGAATCGTGCGTCTGCCTCGGGGAGGACGACCAGGCCAGAAACCCCCGCCGTGGCTGTGTCGCCAAGCCAGCGGGACACCCCGCTGCTGGCTAGCCCGAAGAAACCGAGCAGAGCCGAAGGAATCGCGAGGGCGACGAGCACCCACGTCATCGCCGGCGGCGCATCATGCGGCGCCGAGTCGGCTGGCGCCACGACCATGCCGGACTCGGGCGCGCTAGGCGAAACCACACCTTCGGCCGCGGCGGCAGCCGGCGGCCCGGCGTGGAGGGCACCTTCGCGCGGCACGGCCACATCAGGACGGCGCTCTTGCGGTTGGCGCTGAATGGCCTCGCGGGGGCCGACCCATTCGAGATCGCCGGCTTCCCGCTCGGCTTGCGGGCGGATGAAGGCCATGAGCCACAGCCGCAAGCAGTAGGCGCCGGTGACCCCCACGGTCAGCAGAGCAGTAAGGAAGACGGTCCAAGCCGCCCAGTCCTGTGGAAGCGCGGTGAACACCGCGGTCACCGGCCCATAGGTGAAGAACCCCTCGTTCCCGCCGGACGTGGCGGCATGCTCGGTGGCGCTGAGAATCGCCTCTTTGCTGAAGAAGCCGGACAGCGGCGGCAGGCCAGCCAGCGCAGCAAGCCCGATGGTCATGGTCGCGAATGTCACTGGCATCGACCCGCGGAGCCCGCCCATTTCGCGAAGCGAGTTCGTGCCTACGGCATGGATGACGGCGCCCGCGCAGAGGAAGAGCAGCGCCTTGAAGGCGCCGTGAGCGAGCAGGAAGAACATGCTCGCCTTGGGCGCACCGACGGCTAGTCCGGCGCCCATGTACGCGAGTTGGGAGACGGTCGAATAGGCGAGGACGCGCTTGATGTCGTCCTGGGCGAGCGCTGCCAGCGCCGAACCCAGCATGGTGATCGAGGCGATCAGCGCGAGCACGGTCAGGGTCGCCTGCGACGCCGCGAAGGCCGGGTAGAGCCGCGCGATGAAATACATCCCGGCCGCGACCATCGTCGCGGCGTGGATGAGGGCGCTGATCGGGGTCGGACCGGCCATCGCGTCGGGTAGCCAGGACTGCAGCGGGAACTGCGCGGACTTGCCCACCACACCCCCGAGCAGGAGCAGCGTCGCGATCGTCACATGCTCGACCCGGCCATCGCCGACCGCCGCCAGCACGTTCCCGATCTTGAAGGATCCGGCTTCCGCCCCGAGCACGAAGATCCCGAAGAGGAATGGCACGTCGCCGAGCTTGGTCATCACGAACGCTTTGATCGCGGCGGACTGTGCCCAGTCCCGTTCCCAGTAATGACCGATCAGGAAATAGGAGCAGATGCCCATGACCTCCCAGCCGACGAGCAGCACGATGAGGTCGGCGGATAGGACGACCAGCAGCATCGCCGCGGTGAAGAGCGAGACGAACGCGGTGTAGGAGGAATAGCGCCGGTCGCCTTCCATGTACTTCGTCGAATAGATCTGCACGGCCAGGGCCACCAGGCAGACCATGATGGCGACGGTCGATGCAAGCCCATCGACGCGAGTACCGACCACGACCGGGATCGATCCGGTCGGGGTCAGCTGGGTGGTGTGCTCCACGGGCGGTCCCCCGTGGGGCGTACCGGCCGCGACGAGGACGGCCGCCAGCGTTGCGAGGGCCGTACCACCGATGCCGATCGGTCCGATGCCGCGCGGCCACCGTCCGCCGGACAGCAGCCCCAGCGCGGCCGCGACAAATGGCGCGGCGGGAATCAGCCACGCCAATGCGGTCACGACCGCCACCCCGCCCTGGCGGTATCGGATCGGACGGCCTCGGGTCCGCGGTGTCGGCGCATGGCCCTACCTGGCACCGCGGTCGGGTTCCAGCATGGCCTCGTACTGGCGTTCACCGAGATCGCGCAGCGCGTCGACATCGGCAGTCTCGCGCTGGCGGAAAACGAGCAGCACGATCGCGAGGCCAAGACCGATCTCGGCGGCCGCGATCGTGATGACATACAGCGTGAAGACCTGGCCGGCGTGCAGTCGGTCTCCCAGCCACACGTCGAACGCGACGAGGTTGAGGTTGACCGCGTTGAGCATCAGCTCAACTGACATCAGCACGAGGATCGCGTTGCGCCGGGCGAGGACGCCATAGATGCCGATGCTGAACAACAGCACCGACAGAACCAGCGGATAGAGCAGGTGCACGGGGTCACCCCGCCCCACCCTGCGAGCCCGTGCTCTCGCTCACAGGGAGAGTCCGGTCGTCGTCCTGGGCGGGCACCGTCGGTGCCGCGGCGTTCGCTTGGCCCGTTTCAGTGCCCGTCCCGGTGTCCGTCAGGTCGCCGCCGCCCGGCCGGCCGGTTCCGTTGCTGCCCCCCGCTAAGCCCGGCGCTCCCACCGTGGCACCGGCGGCCGGCCGGGCCTCGTCCGGGGTTCGGCGTGACAGCACGATCGCGCCGACCAGCGCAGCGAGCAGGAGGACAGAAAGAATCTCGAACGGCAGCACCCAGTAGCGGAAGATCGTCTCACCGATCCCGCGCGACGCCCCGGCGACCCCGCCGTGCAGTCCGACGTACTCGCGCCGGAACGCCTCGACGATCACCGTCATGAGGGTGCCGCCAGTGGCGCCGGCGACGACGGCAGCGGCCCACCGATTTCCACTGGTCAGCTCGGCCGAGTATCCGATCGGAGCACGGGTCAGCATCAGTCCGAAGAGGAGGAGTACGACGACCGCGCCAACATAGATGAGCACTTGCACCCAGGCCACGAACTCCGCGGTCAGCAGGAGGTAGCACCCGGCGAGGGCGCCGAGCGTCACCACCAGCCAGAGTGCAGCATGGACAAGGTTGGGCGAGCCCACGACAAGCAACGCCGCGGCTACAGCCACGGCGCCGAGCAGCGCGAAGAGAATCTCGACTCCCGTCATCCGCCGCTCCGCGCCTCGCCCTTGCCGCCGTCCTCGCCGCGATCGCCGCGGACCGGCCTCTCACCGCTCGCCACGGCGGCTTTCTCTACAGCGGCGCGGGCCAGGGCGGCCTCTTTGGATTCGTCGCCAGCGGGATCAGGGGCGGGCGGCGGCGGAACCGTCCACATCCACTCGCGCAGCCGGTCCTTCTCGTGAGTCAGATCACGAATGTCGAATTCGGAGTACTCGAACTCCGGTGACCAGAACAGCGCGTCGAACGGGCACACCTCGATACAGATCCCGCAGTACATGCACAAGGAGAAGTCGATCGCGAACCGGTCGAGCACGTTTCGGGTGCGGTCCCGGGCCCCCGGCTCCTTGGCTGGAATGACCTCTTTGTGCGAGTCGATGTAAATGCACCAATCAGGGCACTCGCGCGCACACAGCATGCAGACCGTGCAGTTCTCCTCGAACAGCGCGATGACACCGCGGCTGCGCGGCGGCAACTCGGGCAGGACATCCGGGTATTGCTGAGTCACCGACCGGCGCGTCAGATGCTGCCAGGTAACCGCGAGTCCCTTCGCGAGTCCCTTGCCAGGAACATCCACGGGAGCAATCATGCTCGATCCACCGTCGTGCGCGCACCAGACCCTAGCGACTCATCGGTCAGAGGACCTTGACCACGCCGGTAAGCGCAAGCTGCAGCAGCGCGACCGGGATCAGACCGGCCCAGGCGAACTTCTGCAGCTGATCTTCGCGCAGCCTCGGATAGCTCACCCGCAGCCAGATCACCACGAACGACAACGCCATCGTCTTGGTCAGCGTCCACAACCACCCGAGCTGGTCGTCGAACGGTCCCTTCCAGCCGCCGAGGAACAACACCGCGGTGAGCGCCGACAGCACCACGATGCCCGCATACTCGGCGAGCAGGAAGAGCGCGAACCTGAGCCCGGTGTATTCGGTGTAAGGACCGAAGATGATCTCGGAGTCGGCGACGGGCATGTCGAAGGGTGGACGCTGCAGCTCCGCCAGCCCCCCGATGAAGAAGACGAAGCCGGCCGCAAACTGCCAGATCAGCCACCAGGGCCGCCACTCCTCCACGATGCCGGTCAGCGACAAGGTGCCGGCGGCCATCGCCACGGATGCAGCTGCCAGCACCATCGGGAGCTCGTACGCCATCAGCTGGGCCGCGGTCCGCAGCCCGCCGAGCAGTGAGAACTTGTTGGCACTCGCCCAGCCGGCCATGAGCGTCCCGAGCACCCCCACACCGGTCACCGCGAGGACGAAGAAGATGCCGACGTCGAGCGCCTGGCCGACCGCGTCCCCCGGCCCGATCGGGATGACGATCAGAACGACCAGGTACGGAACCAGGGCGACACCAGGTGCCAGCGCGAAGACCAGCCGGTCGGCGGCTTTGGGTGTCACCGCCTCCTTCTGGGCGAACTTGACCCCGTCCGCGATCAGCTGCGCCCACCCGTGGAACCCGCCCGCGTACATCGGGCCCAGGCGCGACTGCATGTGCGCCATGGCCTTGTGCTCGAGCTGGCCGACGATCAGCGGCAGCAGAAGGAACGCACCGAGCACCAGCGCGAGACGCAAGATGATCTCCGGCCAGCTCATACCGCCGGCACTCCCATCATCCGGTCACCTCCGGCTCGGCGGCCGAGTCCGGCGAATCCGGCGCCGAGGGCGGGCGGGGGCCCCAGGTTTGCGGGTCGGGGACGCCCGGTGGGAGCATCCGGCGCCGCGCTGGTGCCGAAGCGGTGTCCCGGTCGGACTCGCCCGGCTCCTTGGCGCCTGGCCAGGTCTTGGCGGCCCGGGCCGCCAGGACGAACTCCTTACGCAGCGGGTTGCCCTCGAAGCCATCAGGGAGTAGCAGCGGCACGAGATTGGGGTGGCCGCTGAACTGCACACCGAACATCTCGTACGTCTCCCGCTCATGCCAGTTCGCGCCGCGGAAGACTCCGGTCGCCGACGGGAGGACCGGCGCATCGCGGGTAACCCGGGTACGCAGCAGCACATGGTGCCGCTCGGCCGGCGACCAGAGATGCACCACGATCGAGAAACCCTCGTCCAGTTCGTCGACACCGGTGAGCCAGTCGAAGAAGGAGCACCCGAGCTCGTCTCTGGCGAAAGTGAGCGCGTCAATCCAGACGCTGGCCGGGACGTCGACGGTGAGCTGGCCGTACGACAGCTCAGGCGCGGCCTCCGTGCCGAACCGCTCGCTGAACCTCGCGGTTAGCTCCTCGCCGGTCATCGGGAGTCCAGGCCGTCCCGGTCGGAGGATCCGGGCTCCAGCCCCTTCGCCGGCGCACTGCTGTCGACCGCGCCAGGCCGGTATCGATCCGCAAGCGACTCGGCCGCGATCTTCTCCTGCAGTTTGAGAATCCCTTGGAGCAGGGCCTCCGGCCGGGGTGGGCAGCCAGGCACGTATACGTCGACGGGGACCACGTGGTCGACGCCCTTGGTGACGCAGTACGAGTCCCAGTAGGGGCCACCCGAGTTCGAACACGCACCGAAGGAAATGACGTACTTGGGTTCGGGCATCTGTTCGTAGAGCCGCTTCACCGCGGGAGCCATCTTGTCGGTCACTGTGCCGGAGACGACCATCAAGTCGGCCTGGCGGGGTCCCGGCGCGAAGGGAATCACACCGAGCCTGATGAAGTCGTGCCGCGACATCGACGACGCGATGAACTCGATGGCGCAGCAGGCCAGTCCGAAGTTGAACACCCACAGGGAATAGCGACGGCCCCAGTTCAGGATCAACCGGATCGGCTGAGGGGACAATCGCTGCAACGGCCCGAGTGGCTGCAGCTGGAGTCCTTGCGTCACAGCCACGTCAGCACGCCCTTCTTCCATGCGTACAGCAGGCCGACTGCGATGAAACCGAGGAAGACGAACATCTCCACGAGCGTCGCAACCCCGAATCCCGGCAGCGAGAAGACCGTCGCCCAAGGGAAGAGGAAAACCGCGTCGACCGCGAAAACAACATAGAGGTAGGCGTAGACGTAGTACCTGACATGGGTGTGCGCCCAACCCTCGCCGACCGGGTCCACTCCGCATTCGTAGGTCAGCAGCTTTTCCCTTGTCGGCCGGTTCGGCCGCAGCAGCCAGTTGGCGGTCATGGCGACCACGAAGAAGCCCAGGCCGATCAGGGTGATCAGCCCAACGACCGCATAGCTCCCGAAGTACCCGGTCACGATCCCAGAGTGTATGCGCGCAGCGCTGCGCAGGTCAGGTGGGAGCACCGCGAGACTCACGGACGCGACCACCAGTGGCCCTCAGGGTCGTTCTCAGCGGGTTTCGAGCGAGCCAACGGCGGACATCTGCCGCACGGCGGGTGCGGCTCGCGGGGTCTGGGCCGTGATCGGGACGTACGATGGGGAGCACCTGCGAAACGACGGTGTCCTCGGGGGTGTAGGTTCACCCCTTCAGGGGTTCACCGAGCGGATCTAGGAGGCTTCACGGCAGCGCAGCACGATTGCCGTGAAGCGGCAGACCGCAGGGGTCCGAGGGGTCTCCCTGCGGGCACGGTGCACCGAGGAGGCGCGTAAACGTGCCGAAGCACGTTCAACAGGTCGATCGCGTGATCATCAGATTCGCCGGCGACTCGGGCGACGGCATGCAGCTGACCGGGGACCGGTTCACCAATGAGACCGCGACCTTCGGCAACGACCTCGCTACCCTGCCGAACTTCCCAGCCGAGATCCGGGCACCGGCCGGCACCCTGCCCGGGGTGTCGAGCTTCCAGCTCCACTTCGCCGACCACGACATCATGACCCCGGGCGACGCGCCGAACGTGCTGGTCGCCATGAACCCGGCTGCACTCAAGGCCAACATC
>DATBRJ010000116.1:0-22732 GCA_036560395.1 Actinomycetes bacterium
AAAATCGGGCTGACTTCGCGCCGTTGCATGATCGGCAGAGCACGGTGAGTGGCCCCGTTGGGTCTCTACCTTGCGCCACAGGGTTAAACGTCCCCCTCACGCCCGGGGAGAGAAATGCTGACTGGCAAGGGAGTCGCGTGATCTTGCTGAAGCCTCACCCCTCCCCCCGGTAGCGACCGGACATGCCAAGCAGTCACCGGACGAGCGAAAGGCAAGGACATGAGTGTTCTCGCGCAGGTCAGCGGTTCGATTGCCTCGGTCGGCTACGGTCTCGCCGCGATCGGTCCCGGCATCGGTATCGGCATCGTCTTCGGTATGGGCGTTCAGGCAATCGCGCGCCAGCCAGAGGCGTACAACCTGATCTTCCGCAACATGATCCTGGGCTTCGCATTCGCCGAGGCGCTGGCGCTCATCGGCCTGGTCATGCCGTTTGTGTACGGCACCGACTAGCGCTGGTGAGCCGGTCGAGCTGTGCGTCGCGAAGAGGCACCGTGCCTGCTACCAGCCCAGACCTTGCTGTCGGCGGCAGCGTGGGGAGAAGACGCGGCCACGACGTACGCAGCAGCTTCCGCCGCGCCGCCACCCGGTTCTGCGCGGCGTACAGAACCAGATGATCCGGCCCCGACAGCAACCGCCAAAGGATCAGCGCCAGCGCCAGCGACGACTTCCCCGACTGCCGCGGGACCGACACCAGCACGTCGCGATAGGCAGGCAGGCCGCGGCGGCGCGGGCCAACGACGCGTTCCTGGCTGTTCTCGGTTACTGACGTCTGGCCCCGGGATCTGGGACCGTTCTCGGTATGAGTCGTGCGCTCGTTTCCGGGCTGGAGCTGAGCGGGCGGTTCTACAGCGAAGCGGTCCGGCCTGTGCTGGATGCGTGGTTCCCCGGCTTGCCGCACAGTGCGGCGCTTCTCGGCCGGGGCTCGGCGGTGCTGGGCTTCGACGACGAGATGTCCGCGGACCACAACGGGGAGCCGCGTGTCCTGCTGTTCTTGCGGAAGGAGGACCGCGCCCGCCACGGTGCCGCCCTCGAGGAAGTCCTGCGCCGGGAGGTGCCGGACCGGTTCGCGGATCGTCCCACCGAGCACGAGATCCACACGGTCCGCGGCTACTTCCTGGAGCAGTTGGACTTCGATGTCGAGAGCGAGATCGGGGCGCGGGACTGGCTCACGTTCCCGGAGCAGAACCTGCGGATGGTCACCGCCGGCGCGGTCTTTCAGGACCAGGTCGGCCTGCAAGAGATCCGGGATCGGTTCGCCTACTATCCGCGCGATGTCTGGTTCTACTTGATGATCGCGGCCTGGTGGCGCGTCCATCCGGAGGTCAACCTGGTCGGCCGTGCCGGGTTCGTCGGCGACGAGCTCGGGTCGGCGCTGATCGGATCGCAGGTGGTGTACGACCTGATGCGGTTGTGCTTCTTGATGGAGCGGCATTACGCGCCGTACTCGAAGTGGTTCGGTACGGCGTTCTCCCGGCTGGACTGTGCTGCCGAGTTGTCACCGATCCTCTCGAAGGTGCTCCGGGCCGACTCGTGGCGTGAGCGTGAGGAAGCGTTGATGGCGGCGTACGAGGGGGTGGCTGCCGTCCACAACGCATTGGAGATTACGCCACCTGTGGCGACCGGGGTTGAGCAGTTGTGGGACCGGCCGTTCAAGGTCGTCTGGGGAGACTTTCCCGGCGCGCTCGCGGCCCAGATCAAGGATCCGGTGGTGCACCGCATCGCCGAACGGTGGCCCATCGGCGGCATCGACCAAGTCAGGAACGTCCTGTGGTCCGCCCGTGATCGCCGGCAGATTGTCGCCCTGTTCGACTAGGGGAATCGCCGTCCAGGCTGGTCAGCAGCGCGACGGCAGCCTGGGTCGCCGGCTGTGGGCCAGGTGGCGCGACGCCTACGCGGCTGTGCAGGTAGGCGTTGCTACTGAGCGGAGCTATGTCACCACGGACGGCCGGTCGTCCGCAGCTTCTCCAGTGCCTCAGCGAGGATTGCCTCGCCGTCCGCCTCGCTGCGCCGCTCGCGGACATAAGCCAGGTGGGTCTTGTACGGCTCGGTACGCGGCGGAGCGGGTGGGCTTGCGTTGTCGCGGCCGGCAGGTAGGCCGCATCGTGGGCAGTCCCAGGTATCCGGCACCTGGACACTGCTGTCCTCAGCGAAGCTCGGCCGGGTCTCGTGCCCGTTCGCACACCAGTAGGAAATGCGAAACCGTGGCGCGGAGTCCCCACGCTCGGCCTCTCCCATGGGTCCGGCACCGACTCGGCTGCCTCGGATGGCATTACCACTTGCCACTGACGTACTCCCTGGGTTCTTCTCTGCTGCGCGACGCGCGGCCAAAGCCAAGTGTATGGACGGGACAGGAGGAACGCGGCGGTCTTCCCAGAGCCGGCCTCGTAGACCGGCCGTAAGCGGAACTACCCCTTGAGCAAGAGTCCGAGCGCAATGATCGATACCGCCCACACCACGCCGATGAAGTACGTGATGCGGTCGAGATTGCGCTCCACGACCGACGAACCGCCGAACGACGCGGACATGCCGCCACCGAACATGTCGGACAGGCCGCCGCCCTTCCCCTTGTGCAAGAGGACCAGCAGTACCAACAGGAAGCTGGTCACGATCAGCACCAGCGAGAGCACAATGACCACGATCGGTTCCAGATCCTCGTCGGATGAGCGGGCTCGTACTCGCCTCGGGCGGCAGGACACCACCAGTGGCACAGGACAGCCTACGTCAGGCGGGTTATCCGAGGGTCTCCTGCTCGCGGTAGCGGCAGATGCGGACGAACTCCTCGGGATCAAGGCTGGCGCCGCCGACGAGAGCACCATCCACGTCGGGCTGCGCCATGATCCCGGCGATGTTGTCCGCCTTGACCGAGCCCCCGTACAAGATCCTCACCTGGTCGGCGACGTCACCGGTGAACAGCTCGGCGAGCCTGGTTCTGATGGCAGCACAAACCTCCTGGGCGTCTTCTGGCATGGCTACCTCGCCCGTCCCGATCGCCCAGACAGGTTCGTAGGCGATCACGATGCCGCGGGCCTGCGCCGCCTCGACACCGGCGAGAGCCCCATCGAGCTGACCAAGCGTGTGCTCGACCTGACGGCCCTCGCGGCGTACATCGAGGCCCTCCCCGATGCACACGATCGGGGTGAGCTGGTGGGTCTGGGCCGCCTTGACCTTGGCGTTCACGAGGGCATCGTCCTCATGGTGGTACTGCCGCCGCTCCGAGTGACCGACGACGACATAGCGGCAGCCGAGCTTGGCGAGCATGGCGGCGGACACCTCGCCGGTGTAGGGGCCGTTCTGGTGCTGCGACACGTCCTGCGCGCCGTACTGGATCAATAGTCGATCCCCCGCGACCAGCGTCTGAACTGAGCGCAGGGCGGTGTACGGCGGGAGGACAGCCACGTCGACCGCGTCGTAGTCCTTATCGCTCAGCGAGAAGGCGAGCTTCTGTACATGGGCGATCGCCTCGAGGTGGTTGAGGTTCATCTTCCAGTTGCCCGCCATCAGCGGGCGGCGCGGCTCGGTCTTGGCCACTTAGTCCTCCAGGACGGAAAGGCCGGGAAGTGTCTTGCCTTCGAGGTATTCAAGAGATGCGCCGCCGCCGGTGGAGATGTGCCCGAACTGATCCTCGGCGAAGCCGAGCTTCCTGACCGCCGCCGCCGAGTCTCCGCCGCCGACCACGGTCAGCCCGTCGACCTTGGTCAGCGCCTCGGCGACCGCCCTCGTGCCATGGGAATAGGGCTCCATCTCGAACACGCCCATCGGGCCGTTCCAGAAGACCGTTCGGGCATCGGATAGCCGCTCAGCGAACCGCCGGGCGGACTCAGGCCCAATGTCCATTCCGATTCGGTCTGGGGGGATTGAGTCGGCGGGATAGATGTCGTGCGGCGCATCGGCGGCGAACTCGGTGGCGGCGACGATATCGGTGGGAAGGACGACCTCGACGCCGTGCTTGTCCGCATCGGCCAGGTAGCCGCGGACCGCGTCGAGCTGGTCCTTCTCGAGCAGCGACTTGCCGACCTCATGGCCCTGGGCGGCCAGGAAGGTGAAGACCATGCCGCCGCCGATGAGCAGCCTGTCCGCAGTCTGCAGCAGGTTCGCGATCACGCCGAGCTTGTCAGAGACCTTCGCACCGCCAAGGACTACGGCATAAGGCCGCTGCGGGTCCTCGGTGAGCTTGCGGAGCACCGCCACCTCGGCGAGGACGAGCTTGCCGGCGGCATGCGGCAGCCTTTGCGGCACCTCGTACACGGAGGCGTGCTTGCGATGGACGGCACCGAAACCATCGCCGACGTACACCTCGGCCAGCGCAGCCAACCGGTCCGCGAACGCTGACCGCTGTGCATCGTCCTTGCTCTCCTCGCCCGGCTCGAAGCGCAGGTTCTCCAGCATCGCGACGCCACCGTCAGCGAGTGCGTTCACCGTCTGGCGCGCGCTGTCGCCCAGGACGTCGGCGGCCAGAGGCGCCGAAGCGCCCAGCAACTCGCTGAGGCGGGCGGCGACAGGCGCGAGCGAGAGCTCCGGTTTGACCTGGCCTTTCGGACGGCCAAGGTGTGCACACACGATGACACGGGCGCCGCGCTCGTTCAGCGTCCTGATCGTCGGCAGGCTCGCTCGGATCCGAAGATCATCGGTTATCACTGGCTCGGCGCCCGTCGCGGTGTCGAGCGGCACGTTGAGGTCAGCCCGCACGAGCACCCGCCGACTGCGCAGGTCACCCAGGTCGTCGATCGTTTTCATCGGTCCTCTCCAGCGAGCCGCTCACCCAGGCAGGTTGACGAGCTTATCGACGTCGCGAGTAGCGGCGCCGATCGTCGAAGACATATGGCTGTGCAGACCCCGCAAACCGGTTCCGTGACCGCCCCCTGTGTCAATCGATCGGTGGAAGCCCGGGGTACGGACCCCCGGCTGGCGACAGTCGCGTCCGCCGGCCACCAGTGAGCCGGGCAAGAAGGTCGGTCCACTCGGCGGTCCAGATCTCGACGGGGAATCGCTCGACCACCTCGCGGGCGCGCTCGCCCAGCCTGGCCGCAAACCTGCGATCACGAAGGATTCGGACCATTGCGCGGGCCAGCGCCTGGACATCTCCTGGCGGCACGAGCAGGCCGTCGACCTCGTTCCTGATCACTTCGGTAGGGCCGTAGTTGATGTCGTATGCGACAAACGGTGTGCCGACCGCCATCGCCTCGCCGAGAACCAGGGGAAAACCCTCAAACGATGAGCTCAAAACCGCCGCGGAAGCGGTCGCGAAGACCTCCATCGACCGGTTGGCGGACCCAGGGAACTGGACAAGGTCGGTTATGCCAAGGTTCCTGACCAGCCCCTTGAGCGCCCTCGCTTGCGATCCGGTGCCATAGATGTGGAACACCGCACCAGGCACCTGCGGCGCGGCCAGCGCGAAGGCGCGGATTGCGTGGTCTAGCCGTTTCTGTTGCTCCAGCCGGGCGATGGCGACCAGCAAGCCCGGCTGCCGGGGCACCTGGAGCTTCGGTGGCGGAGCCGTCGGATGGTTGATCACGGTGAGCTTCGCGGCGGGGAAGCGCCGAGCGATGTCGTCCCGCTGCTGATGGGTCAGGACGACGACGGCGTCGAAGACGTCAATATGCTCAAGCAACGGCAGGAACGTCACCTTGACCGCATCCTCGGCCCGGTGGGGCCTCGACGTGTGACAGTTGTGGATCACCGCGACTTTGCGCGCGCTGGGATGAGTGACGGCAAGCAGAGCGTGATCTTGATTTCGCCGGTCCGCGAACACCACCGGTGTGTCGGCATCTGCGAGCACGTCATCGATCCAGACCGCGACCCGCTCGCCGAAGGCGTCGTAAGCGACAACGTGCGGCTCGTGCTGCACGGTCGCGCCCAGGTCTCCCACAGGACTGTGCCAGCAGGTCAGCCAGCATCGACCGGACCGGTCGAACCAGCGCCGCAGCGCCGGCTTGGCGGTCTCCGGACTCATCTCGTCGGTGAAGACGAGGCGGCCGTGGATGTCGAAGAACTCCCGGGCCAGGAGGCGGCGAGCCGGATCACGGTGGTCGACCCGATGCAACCGACCCCCGGCATCGAAGTGCTTGGTCTTAACGTGGAAACCGTCACGATAGAGCCGGACCAGCGAGCCATCGGCGGACGGCTTGGAGACCGAAGTCAGACCGGGCTCGTCTGTTGCCAATGTGGGCGAGTCCACAGGCGCGCCGCCACCGCCGGGGGCCGCCTCCCGCCAGAAATACCGGACCTGGATGGACTCTGGCAGGCCCCATGCCTGCCAGAGGGCCGCCTTCTCGTCGTCTTCGTGGTGTCTGTGTCCAGTGAGTAGCAGTCTCACCTTGACGCCCGCGTCGGCGTACAGACGCATCCGTCGCAGGAGGGCCCGGGTCACCCCACCCCGCCGCATGGCGATCGCGCCGAAGAGGAAGACCGCCTCCCCGCCAGTGATGGCGCGGGTGGACACGGCCTCGTTCACAGCGATCCATTTCGGTCTCGGCGGACCGGGTGCCTGGGAGCGTCCGCGTCACCGGGTACGAGGGTTGGCTAGCCGACGTAGCGAATGAGATCCACGAGCCGGTTGGAGTAGCCCCACTCGTTGTCGTACCAGCCGACCACCTTGGCCTGACCGTCGATCACCTTGGTGAGCAGCGAGTCGAAGATGCAGGACGCCGGGTCGGTGACAATGTCGCTCGACACGATCTCGTCCTCGGTGTAGCTGAGGATGCCGGCGAGCGGGCCCTGTGCGGCCGTCCTGAAGACTGCATTCACCTCGTCCTTGGTGGCCGGCCTCTCCAGGTCCACGACGAGGTCGGTCACCGAGCCCGTGGGCACCGGCACGCGCAGCGCGTAGCCGTCGAGCTTGCCTTCGAGTTCGGGAAGAACCCGGCCAATCGCCTTGGCGGCGCCGGTCGACGTCGGTACTACGTTTACCGCTGCGGCCCTTGCCCGGCGGAGATCCCGGTGCGGACCGTCCTGCAGGTTCTGGTCTTGGGTATAGGCGTGGACCGTCGTCATCAGACCGCGCTGGATGCCGAACGCATCGTGCAGCACCTTTGCCATCGGCGCGAGGCAGTTTGTCGTACACGATGCGTTCGAGATGATCGTGTGCTTCGCCGGGTCGTACGCGTCTTGGTTGACACCCATGACCAGCGTGATGTCCTCACCCTTCGCCGGCGCGGAGATGATGACCTTCTTAGCACCGGCGGTGATGTGCTTGCGGGCGTCATCGGCCTTGGTGAAAAAGCCGGTCGATTCCAGGATCACGTCGGCCCCGATGTCGCCCCACGGCAGGTTCGCCGGATCACGCTCGGAGTAGGAGCGCAGGACGCGCCCGCCCACGGAGATGTCGTCGTCGGTCACCTTGATCTCCTCGTCCAGCCGGCCGAGGATCGTGTCGAACTTGAGCAGGTGCGCGAAGGTCGCGTTGTCGCCCAAGTCGTTGAAGCCGACGACCTCGATGTCGTCCGCGTGCTGGGCGAGCACAGCCCGGAAGAAGTTGCGGCCGATGCGCCCGAAACCATTGATACCTACGCGGATCGCCACGAAACGATCTCCTTGCACCAGACGGGATTGCCTGCCCGAAGCGGCAGCGCTCAACGTCTTTGAACCCTACCCGAGCCTCCACCCCGCCAGAGGTGGGGGTTAGGTGACGAGCAGTTCGGGAGCGAGGCCCGCTTCAGTGTCGGGGATGCCCAGCTCACCGGCCCTGCGATCGGCCATCGCGAGCAGCCGCCGGATGCGGCCGGCGATCGCGTCCTTGGTGAGCGGCGGTTCGGCAAGCTGACCCAGCTCCTCGAGGCTGGCCTGCCGGTTGGACAGTCGCAGCTGCCCGGCTGACGCAAGGTGCCGCGGCACTTCGTCCCCGAGGATCTCGAGCGCACGCTCCACCCTCGCGCCTGCGGCCACCGCGGCCCGAGCGGACCTGCGCAAATTCGCGTCGTCGAAGTTGGCGAGCCGGTTGGCGGTGGCACGTACCTCTCGGCGCATCCGCCGCTCCTCCCAGGCCAGCACGCTCTCATGCGCGCCGAGCCGGGTGAGCAAGGCACCAATCGCGTCGCCATCCCTGACAACCACGCGGTCCGCACCACGCACCTCGCGTGCCTTCGCGGAGACACCGAGTCGGCGAGCGGCCCCGACCAGGGCGAGCGCGGCCTCGGGGCCGGGGCAGGTGATCTCGAGCGCGGACGAACGCCCGGGCTCGGTCAACGATCCGTGGGCGAGGAACGCACCCCGCCACGCAGCTGCGGCGTCGCAGACCGCACCGGAGACGACCGGCGGAGGAAGGCCACGGACCGGCCGGCCCTCGCCGTCCACCAGGCCGGTCTGCCGGGCCAGCGCGTCCCCGTCCCGGGCCACGCGCACGACCCACCGGTTGTGCTTGCGCAGACCCCCCGGCGCCATCACCGCCACCTCCGACGCGTGCCCGAACACCTCGGCGACGTCCTTGCGTAGGCGCCGGGCGGCAACGCCGGTGTCGAGCTCGGCCTCGACCACAATGCGGCCGGTCACGACATGCAGACCGCCGGCGAACCTGAGCAGCGAGGACACCTCAGCCTTGCGGCAGCAGGGCTTGGTGACGGGGAGCCGGGCGAGTTCGTCCTTCACGGATGCAGTCATCGCCATGGCGTCAGATTGTTCCAGAGACGAGGGCGGCATACGCGCGAGCCAGCAAGGCGGGATCGTGCCGAGCCGTGCCGTCGCCCAGTGCAACCGGGGCAAGAAGGACTTCAGCGCCAAGCCGTGCTGCGGCTGCCTCAAGTCCCGAAATATCGGTTACAGCCTGCTGGTCGGCCACAACGGCGTCGATCCGCAGTTCGGGTGCGTGTGACCGCAGCACCTCAAGGTGCGTGGCCGGCGAGAATCCCGACGTCTCCCCTAGCTGCGGAGCGAGATTGAGCACGACCGCTCGCCGCGCCTCGGTTTCCACGACCGCCTTTCGCAGGTCGGGTACGAGCAGGTGAGGCAGGACACTGGTGAACCAGGAGCCGGGCCCTAGGAACACCCAATCGGCGGTCTCTATCGCTTCGAGCGCCTCAGTGCATGCGGGCGGTGCCCCCGGAATAAGACGGATCTCCTTGACCGGCCACGGCGACCGCGCCACTGCCTCCTGCCCGCGAACCACCGCCTCGCCGACACCGGAGAAGGAGGCGCGGGTCGTGCCCGCATCTACGCCGGCTGCGCTCGGCCGCACCTCCACGACCGCCTCGATGTCCAGCGGAACGGAGGACATCGGGAGAACCCGACCGCGGGCACCGAGCAGCCGCCCTACCCAGTCCAGCCCGCTGACCGTGTCGCCGAGCCGCTCCCACAGCGCGACAATCAGCAGATTCCCCACCGCGTGGCCCTGCAGCTCGCCCGCGTGGCTGAAGCGATGCTGGATCACCTCGCTCCAGGTCCGTCCCCACTCATCGTCGCCGCACAAGGCGGCCAGCGCCATCCGCAAGTCCCCCGGCGGCAGCACTCCGAGCTCACGGCGCAGCCGCCCGCTCGACCCCCCGTCATCGGCCACGGTGACCACCGCAGTGAGCTGGTCGGTGATCCTGCGCAACGCCGCCAGCGAGGCAGCCAGACCGTGCCCCCCGCCCAGCGCAACGATCCTGGCGTTGGTGCTATCGGGCAGCGGGCCCGTGACCCCGGCGGTATTCGCCTCGGGCACGATTACTCCTCCGGTTCACTCAACGGTCAGGACGGGCTCTCCCGCGCTACGTCTAGCGGGCCCAGCTGATGCCCACTTGGGACTGCCGTCCAAGGCCACTGGGACGGCGACGAGCACAAGCAAGGTGGGCGGCTCGTTATCGCCTCCTTCGCGGTGGCGGCATCATCCGGGTCCTACTCGCGCCCCATGTCACGGTGGACCACCTGCGCCTCCACCCCGTCCTCGGTCAGCCGTCTGGCGAGCTGCTGCGCTATGACAACGCTGCGATGCTTGCCGCCGGTGCAGCCCACCGCGACCGTGACATATCGCTTGCCTTCGCGACGGTAGCCCTCGGCCAGGATCTGCAACACCTCCGCGTAACGCTCGAGGAAGTCCTTGGCGCCGGGCTGCTCAAGCACATATGTGCTGACCGCCGGGTCAAGCCCGGTGCTCGGCCGCAACTCAGGTACCCAGTACGGGTTCGGCAGGAACCGGCAGTCGACCACGAGGTCGGCGTCGACCGGCAGGCCGTACTTGTAGCCGAAGGAGACCACGGTCGCCCGGAGACCGCGCTCGTCCTCCTCGCGGAACACAGCATCGATCTTGCGCCGGAGCTCGTGCACGTTCAGCACAGACGTGTCGATGACTATGTCAGCCTGTCCGCGGAGGTCTCGCAGCAGCTCTCGCTCCCGGGCGATGCCGTCGACGATACGGCCGTCGCCTTGCAGCGGGTGGGGCCTGCGTACATTCTCAAACCGCCTGACCAAAGCCTCGTCGTTTGCCTCGAGAAAGACGATCCTGGCGTCCAGGTCCCGGTCAACCACCTGGGCGAGCGTGCTCTGCAGGGCATCGAAAAAGGACCGCGACCGTACGTCGACGACGACGGCCAACCTGGGCACCGACCCCTGTGCCCGAGCCGCCAGCTCAACCATCGGCGGGATGAGCGCCGCAGGCAAGTTGTCGACGACGAACCATCCTTCGTCCTCGAGGGCGTTCGCAGCGGTCGTACGCCCAGCGCCCGACATGCCGGTGATGATCACCAGCTCCGGCCGGTCAGCCGTCTCACTCTCCAACCCCCCACCTCTCCGATTCACCATGCGGGCCGGCTCGTTGAGCGGTCCTGAGAATCATCCCCGTCACGATGTCCGGCTCCATTGTCGCTGGTCATGACGGGAAATCCGGATGCCTCGATACGTCCGTCATTCGATCACCTCGCCCGTGGCGGTATTGACGGCGGGGCCGCTGAGTGCGGTGGTCGCGAGGGCGGCAGCGATGGCCTCGGCCGTTCTCCTGCCGATCCCGGGAACCTCGGCGATCTCCTCTAGGGAGGCGGCACGCAGTCGCTTGAGTGAACCGAAACGCCGCAACAGCGCTTTACGTCTCATCTCGCCAAGCCCGGGGATACCGTCGAGCGCACTCGCCGTCATCGTCTTCGAGCGCCGTTTGCGATGGTAGGTGATCGCGAAGCGGTGCGCCTCGTCGCGTACCCGCTGCAGCAAGTAGAGACCCTCGCTGGTGCGGGGGAGGATCACCGGATCAGTCTCGCCAGGTAGCCACACTTCCTCGAGGCGCTTGGCCAACCCACACAGCGCGACGTCGTCGATGCCGAGCTCCGCCAGTGCGCGCGCGGCGGCTGCCACCTGCGGAGCACCACCGTCCACGACCACAAGGTTGGGTGGGTACGCAAACTTCCGCGGCCGACCCGTCTCCGGATCAATCCCAGCCGGTATGCCCCCCGCGGCGCGGGCACCGGCCAGCAGGCGGACGGACGGATCGGTCCGCCCGGTCGTCCCGGCGTCATCGTCCTCATCGGCGCCGCTCGCCGTCGGTTCCGACCCTGGCTCAGGCTGACGAGCGTTGGTGCCATTCGGACCGGCCGGATCCTCGTCTACGCCGTCCGGATCGTCACCCGTAGCGGCGGGTAGGTCTGCTGCCCCGAGGTCCAGCGCACCTGATCGCTCCTGTTCCTCCAGATAACGCCGGAAGCGGCGGCTGACGACCTCATAGATCGCCGCGACGTCGTTCTGTCCCGGGTCCCCGCCGGACGTCGCCCCCAATCCGCGGATGGCAAACCGGCGGTACTCAGACTTCCTTGCCAAGCCGTCCTCGAATACCACCATGGAGGCGACGACCTCGCTGCCTTGCAGGTTCGAGACGTCAAAACACTCGATACGCAACGGCGCCTCAGGCAAGCCCAGCGCCTCCTGGATCTCCTGCAGAGCGCGGCTTCGCGTGGTGAGGTCGCTCGCGCGCTTGGTCTTGTGCATCGCGAGCGCCTCGGTCGCGTTGCGCGCGACGGTCTCCAGCAAGGCCCTCTTGTCGCCACGACGGGGTACCCGCAACTCGACACGGCTCCCGCGGCGGGCGCCGAGCCAATCCATCAGCGGGGAGGCATCAGCCGGTAGCGCTGGGACGAGCACCTCTTTCGGCACGGTGTCGCCGGACTCGGCGCCGTAGAACTGCTGCAGGAAATGCTCCACCAGGTCGCCGGTGGTCACGTCCTCAACTTTGTCGACGACAAAGCCGCGCTGGCCGCGGACTCGCCCGCCGCGGACATGGAAGACCTGGAACGCTGCCTCGAGCTGGTCCTCGGCCAGCGCGATCACGTCAGCGTCCGTTCCGTCGCCGAGGACGACCGCGTTCTTCTCCAGCGCACGCTCGAGGGCCTTGAGATCATCGCGCAGCCGTGCCGCTTGCTCGAACTCCAAGTTCGCTGCCGCGACCTGCATCTGCTTTTCGAGCCGCCGCATGTAGGTCGCGGTCTGCCCGGCCATGAAGTCGCAGAACTCCTCGACGATGCGGCGGTGCTCGTCCGCGGACACTCGGCCAACGCAGGGCGCGGAGCATTTGCCGATGTAGCCGAGCAAGCACGGCCGGCCGACCTGGTGGGCTCGCTTGAACACACCGTTCGAGCAGGTGCGTGCCGGGAACACCCGCAACAGGAGATCAAGAGTTTCCCGGATCGCCCATGCATGCGCGTAGGGGCCGAAGTAGCGCACCCCTTTGCGCTTGGCCCCGCGCATTACCTGCAGCCGCGGATATTCCTCGTCCAAGGTGACGGCCAGGCTGGGATAACTCTTGTCGTCGCGATAGCGGACGTTGAACCGCGGGTCGAATTCCTTGATCCAGGAGTACTCGAGCTGCAGTGCCTCGACCTCGGTACCGACGACCGTCCACTCGACCGAACTCGCGGCAAGGACCATGGCCTGCGTCCGTGGGTGCAGGCCGGCGATGTCCTGGAAGTACGACGACAGCCGTGATCGCAGGCTCTTGGCCTTCCCCACGTAAACGACCCGGCCCCGCTCGTCGCGGAAGCGGTACACGCCCGGGGAGTCGGGCACAGAGCCCGGTGCGGGACGGTAGGTCGCCGGGTCAGCCACGCTTGAACCCTATGCCGAACGACCCACCCACCCCTGGATCGGCGACGTCGGACTGAAGGGTGCCGGTGCCTGCCGCAGGACGCGGGGACGCTTTCGGCAGGCACCGACTCCTCTGGCGGCCGGGTGAGGTCGCCCGACCGGCCGCCGTCCATCTGCAGTTGTTCCCGACCTGCGTTGCCGCACGAGCGCAGCTGTCCGCCGGCAAATCTCTTGCCGCTCAGGCGAGAACGATCTCACTCCCGTCGACCTTGATGCTCTTCTCGGGAAGCGGCCGCGGGGCCGGTCCTCCCTGGACCGAGCCGTCCTTGACGCTGTACTGACTGCCGTGGCAAGGACAGCTGATGATCCCATTGCTGACGTTCGACACGACGCAGCCCTGATGGGTGCAGATGGCACTGAACGCCTTGAAGTCGTCCTTTGTCGGCTGGGTCACGACGACCTTTTGTGCATCGAAGATCACTCCGCCGCCGACCGGAATCTCGGATGTCTTCGCGAGCTCCTGGCCACCTCCGGAGGAGCTCTCGGAGGAAGACGCAGTCGTCGCAGGTGTCGTCGTCCCCGAACCGGCGGTCGCTGTACCGCCGGAGTCGTCACCGCCGCCACATGCCGCGAGCAATCCCGATGCCGTGACAGCTCCGGCAGCGGCAACGCCGCGTAGCACTTGCCGCCGGGAGGGCGACGCCTGCCCAATCACGGCTGGAAGCGTCGAGCCCGGCTGCGCGTCGGTCGTATGTGGCATTGGCGGGTCCCCTCCTGTAGTCGGCGACGTGACCATCCTTGCTGAGGAACAACGGACGGTTAGGCAGAGCGGTTCAGTCGGAAATCGACGTATCGGCTGTCGACATCCTGGACGCGGTACTGCGAAAGCGCCAGCCACCGCTCGACCAGGCAGTCAGCTCGTTGCCCACGGAGGGCGCAGATGTCAGCGAGCCGTTGCCTCCGCGGTGGCGGCCTTGACGCGGCGACGCTTCGGGCGAATGGGCGGGTCGTCGGTTCGGGAGAGGACGGCGGTGAGGAACTTGCCGGTGTGGCTCTCGGGTACGTCCGCGATCTCCTCGGGGGTCCCCTCCGCCACGATCCGGCCGCCGCCTGACCCACCCTCCGGTCCGAGATCCACGACCCAGTCGGCTGTCTTGATCACGTCCATGTTGTGCTCGATGACGATGACCGTGTTGCCCTGATCGACGAGCCTGCCGAGGACACCGAGCAGCTTACGGATGTCCTCGAAGTGAAGCCCGGTCGTGGGCTCGTCGAGGAGGTAGACCGTGCGGCCGGTCGACCGTTTCTGCAACTCCGCGGCAAGTTTGACCCGCTGCGCCTCGCCACCGGACAGGGTGGGCGCGGGCTGGCCGAGCCGGACATAGCCGAGCCCGACCTCGACCAGGGTCGACAGGTGCCGGCTGATCGCCGGGATGGCCTCAAAGAACTTGGCGGCCTCCTCGATGGGCATGTCGAGGACCTCGGCGATGGTCTTGCCTTTGAAGTGGACTTCGAGCGTCTCGCGGTTGTAGCGAGCGCCGTGGCAGACCTCGCACGGGACGTAGACGTCGGGGAGAAAATTCATCTCGATCTTGATCGTCCCGTCGCCGGAACATGCCTCGCAGCGACCGCCCTTGACGTTGAACGAGAACCGGCCGGGCTGGTAGCCCCGGATCTTCGCCTCAGTGGTCTGGGCGAACAGCCTCCGGATGTGGTCGAACACGCCCGTGTAGGTGGCGGGGTTCGATCGAGGCGTGCGACCGATCGGACTCTGGTCCACGTGGATGATCTTGTCGAGATTCTCTGTCCCGGTTACCGTCCGGTGCCGGCCGGGGACGGCGCGGGCGCCGTTGAGATCCCGCGCCAGTGCGCTATAGAGGATGTCGTTGATCAGCGTCGACTTGCCTGAACCCGAGACACCGGTCACCGCGACGAACAAACCGAGCGGGAACGAGACCGTGACGTCGGCGAGATTGTGCTGGCGGGCGCCGTGAACAGTGACTTCGCGGCCGGGTGTCCGCGGCCGGCGTATCGCAGGAATCTCGATCCGCCGCCGCCCGGCCAGGTAGTCACCGGTGATCGACTCAGCGTTCTCGAGCAGCCCTTTGAGCGGTCCGGTGTGGACGATGTGCCCGCCGTGCTCCCCCGCCCGCGGACCGATGTCGACCACCCAGTCGGCGACCTTGATCGTGTCCTCGTCGTGTTCCACAACGATCAGCATGTTGCCGAGGTCACGCAGCCGGAGCAGCGTCTCGATCAGCCGGTGGTTGTCGCGCTGATGCAGACCGATCGACGGCTCGTCGAGGACATACAGGACGCCGACCAGGCCCGAGCCGATCTGCGTGGCGAGCCGGATCCGCTGAGCCTCGCCGCCTGCCAGCGTGCCTGCTGCCCGGTCGAGGGTGAGATAGTCGAGACCGACGTCAAGCAGGAATCCCAGCCGCGCGTTGACCTCTTTGAGCACCCGCTCGGCGATCTGCTGCTCACGCGCGGTCAGCTCTAGCGACCGCAGAAACTCCGCGCAGTCCACGATCGGCATGGCCGCCACGTCCGCGATCGACTTGCCGCCGACCGTCACTGCGAGCGAGACCGGCTTCAGTCGCTTGCCGTTGCACGCCGCGCAGGGGATCTCCCGCATGTACTCCTCGTAGCGTTCCCTGGTCCAGTCGCTCTCGGCCTCGCCGTGCCGACGCTGTACCCAGGGGATAACCCCCTCGAAGGTTGTGTAGTAGGAGCGCTCCCTGCCGTAACGATTCTGGTAGCGGACGTGAACCTGGATATCCCGGCCGTACAGGATCGCCTTCTGTGCCTTTGCCGGCAGGTCCGACCAGGGCACGTTGGTACCAAAGCCCGTCGACTCGCCGAGCGCCTCCAGCAAGCGGCCGAAGTACTCGACCGTGTGAGCGCCGGCCCATGGCCCGATCGCGCCCTGGTCGAGCGATTTGCTCTCATCGGCAACGACGAGCTCGGGGTCGACCTCCATCCTCGTACCGAGACCGGTGCACTCCGGACAGGCTCCGAACGGCGAGTTGAACGAGAACGACCGGGGCTCGAGCTCCTCGAAGGACAAGTCGTCGTAGAGGCAGGCGAGGTGTTCGGAGAACGTCCGCTCGCGGTGCGGATCGTCCTCGGCCAGGTCGACGAAATCCAACGTGACAAGACCGCCGGACAGGCCAAGCGCGGTTTCCACGGAATCGGTCAGCCGCCGCTTGGCGGACTCCTTGACGGTGAGCCGGTCGACGACCACCTCGATCGTGTGCTTTTCCTGCTTCTTCAGCGTCGGCGGCTCGGTGAGCGGATGGACGACACCGTCGACCCGCACCCGGCTGAAACCCTTGATCTGGAGCTCGTGGAAGAGCTCGACGTATTCGCCCTTGCGTGCGCGCACCACCGGTGCAAGCACCTGGAACCGCGCACCCTCCTCGAGCTCGAGCACACGGTCGACGATCTGCTGCGGCGTCTGGCGGGCGATCGGCCGACCGCACACGGGACAATGCGGCCTGCCAGCCCGCGCATAAAGCAACCGGAGATAGTCGTAGACCTCGGTGATCGTGCCGACCGTCGAGCGCGGATTGCGCGAGGTCGACTTCTGGTCGATGGACACCGCCGGCGACAGGCCCTCGATGAAGTCCACGTCCGGCTTGTCCATCTGGCCCAGGAACTGACGCGCATAAGCTGACAGCGACTCGACGTATCGCCGCTGGCCCTCGGCGAAGATCGTGTCGAAGGCGAGGCTGGACTTGCCTGATCCCGACAGGCCCGTGAACACGACCAAGGCGTCTCGCGGGAGATCCAGCGAGACGTCCTTGAGGTTGTGCTCGCGCGCACCGCGCACGATCAGCTGGTCGGCCACAGGTCCCCCTCGGACAACTGGTCGCTCCTCAAGTCAAACGAGTCTTTCGGGCCGCGCCTATGGTAGGCAGGGTCACTGACAAAACGGCGAGGCTCTAGTCAACTCCCTGCCAGGCCCGGTCATTCCGGCCCTGGCAGGGGTGTGGCTCGGGAGGAAGGCCAGGAGACCAACCGCCGACCGACCCCGCGGAAACTGGAATCCTGGCTGCATGCCATCGGCCTCACCGAGTGCCTGAGCGTCTTCCGTCCGAGGCTGGTCCGAATGTCCAGGTACCACGGCAATGTCACCGTCGGCGGACCTCCCGACGTCCGTGAACTGACCCACCTCGTGATCACGAAGGTCGCGGTCGGTTCCATGGACAACAACGCTTACGTTCTGCGTTGCCGCGACAGCGGCGAACAGCTCCTCGTCGATGCGGCCAATGAGGCGCCTACCTTGCTCCGCCTCGTCGCGGATGGGCTTGGTCAGGTCCTTACAACCCACCGGCACCGCGATCATTGGCAGGCTCTCGCCGACGTTGTGCAGGAGACCGGCGCGTGCACCCTGGCCCATCGGCTCGACGCGCCAGGAATCGGCGTAGCCACTGATGTGGTGCTGGAGGACGGCGATGAGATCGGCGTCGGACGATGCACGCTCCGCGCCATCCACCTGTCGGGGCATACTCCAGGGAGCGTGGCCGTGGTGTACGACGACCCCAACGGCCACCCCCATCTCTTCACGGGGGACTCCCTCTTCCCCGGAGGCATCGGCAACACTCAGGGCGATCGAAAGCGCTTCACCTCGCTGATCAACGATGTGGAGACAAAGGTCTTCGCGAAGCTCCCTGACGAGACCTGGGTCTATCCCGGTCACGGCCGGGACACCACACTCGGCGCCGAGCGTCCAGCCCTCCCCGCATGGCGCGCTCGCGGTTGGTAGCGGCCGGATGGGCTGGGGCCTCGGTTGCAGCCTGGCCTAGTGTCCCGTTAACCAGACGCTTAGCTCCCTTGCCGGCCGCGGTCCGCTTTCTCTGCGGCGAGCTTCGCTGCTTCCTCAGGGAGCGGAAGCCGCGCGCCGTCACGCCTGACCTTCAAGAGGCTGAGCATGGTCGTCACAGCCAGCGTGCCGAGGATGAAGCCGAGCGAGACTCCGATCGGTATCTCGGTCGCCCAGGAGACGCCCTCATGATGCAGCGCCTCCAGTATTAGCTTCACACCGATGAAGGCGAGAATGATCGCCAGCCCCCTCGACAGGTAGATCAGCCGATCGAGCAGCCCACCGATCAAGAAGTAGAGCTGGCGCAACCCCATCAACGCGAACGCATTCGCAGTGAAGACGAGATAGGACTCCTTCGTCAGCCCGAAGATCGCCGGGATGGAGTCTAGGGCGAAGAGGAGATCGGTGGTCCCGATTGCGACCATGACGATCAGCATCGGCGTGACGAACCAGCGTCCCCGCTTGCGCACGGCGAGCCGGGCTCCGTGGTAGTCGTCCGTCGTCGGCAGCACCCGCTTGACCCACCGCAACACCCGGTTCTCGGTGAACTCAGCTGTCTCGTCGTGCCGGATCAACCCAACGGCCGTCCAGACGAGGAACGCCCCAAAGATGTAGAACAACCAGTCGAAATGGGCGAGAGCATTGGCACCGACAGCGATGAAGGCCCCGCGCAAGACGAGCGCGAGCACGATGCCGACGAGCAGGACTTCCTGCTGGTATGGCCGCGGAACACGGAAAGCGGCCATGATGATCACGAAAACGAAGAGATTGTCCACCGACAGGGAGTACTCGGTCAGCCAACCGGCATAGAACTCGCCTGCGAACTGTCCGCCGGATGTCAGAAAGACGCCGAGACCGAAGATCAGCGCAAGGCTTACATAGAAGAAGGTCCACAGAGTGCACTCGCGGAGGGACGGCTCGTGCGGATCACGCGAGACGAGGACGAAGTCAAACCCGACCACCGCGACAAAGCCCGCGATAGTCGCGAGCCAGATCCAGAACGGGACATCCACCAGAAGTCCTCCGGCAGTAGCGACGCGGCATCAACCACCGGAGGTCTCTTCCGCCGGCGTGACTCGAACGGCACAGCGTCCAATGTCGAACCGACCGACGGCGCCGGGAACCCCTCAGCTGATCATTTCCGCGTCGCCCCACCGTGGGCAGGCACAACACGGGTCGACCCGGCCTGGGGGTAGCCGTGATGACGACACCGCCGCGAGGGAATACTCCCCTCCACCTAGAGGCAAGTCTCGCGTACTCGGCTTGATTCCCTCAAGTTGGGGCTGTGGACCGCGCGCGCGGGTCGCGCGTTGAGCGTGGCCTTGATCACTTCGGCCGCTTCGACCTCGGCAGCTTCGCGACGATCGCCGCGTAGGAAGAGTCCACGAGCTCGAGGATCTCCTCGTCTGGAACCTCGCCTGCCAAGCGGACCGAATTCCAGCCGTGTTTCCCGATGTAGGCGCTCACAGTGATGGCGTCCGGATAGCGACCCCGCCATTCGCCAGCATCCTGGGCATCGGTGCCGCATTTGAGGCTGACGCCGCCGGATTCCAGGCCGATGAACGCGAAGGCCTTGCCCCCCACCTTCGCGACCAGGTCCTGCTCGCCCCAGGGGTAGGTCTCCTCGGCGCCTGGCTTCGACAGGCAATAGTCCACAAGATCGCCGACGTTCACGCCGTCGCTCCCGATGTGCCGGGCGGCCGGTGCTTCTTAGGGAGGCTGGCGATGGCCGAGTCATAGGAGATGTCGACCATCTCGCGGACGTCGTCGGGGTTCACCGAGCCGTCGAGGAGGACAGTGTTCCACGCCTTCGTGCGCATGTAGGGCGTGGTGCCGATTGACTGCGGATAGGTTGCCCGCCAGGCCTCGAGCTCCTCCGGCCAGCATCGCAGGCTCACGTGATCGGCGGCGAGCCTGCGGTCGAGCCCGAACATCGCAAAGATCCTCGCGTGGTCCCGAACGCCGACCTTGATGACCAGGAGGTCAGGCTCGAACGGATAGTCCTCGAAGGAAGCCGGTTTGGTGAGGCAGTAGGTCACAACCTCGTCCCGCTTCATCTCACGGCCTGCCAATCGGACTCCCGAAAGCATGGACGGTCAGAGGAGCCCGCACCACATCGAGCCGGCAGCACGACCCACACCGGCCTCGGTCATCCGACACCAGCCTTGTTCATCGCCCGGAGCTCCTTCTTGAGCTCGTGGATCTCGTCCCGCAGTCGTGCCGCGAGCTCGAACTGGAGCTCGCGAGCCGCGGCATGCATCTGATCGGTGAGCTGCTGGACCAGGTCGGCGAGGTCTCGCGCGGGCATCCCGGCGAGATCCTTGGCGTGCCGGCCGACATCACCGGTTGCGCGAGACGACAGCCCGGGGACCGGCGCTTTGCCGCGCGACTGCTGCCTGCCACCCCCGCCGACGAGCACCTCAGTGTCAGCGTCCTCGCGCGCGATCGTGTCGAGGATGTCGGCGATCTTCTTGCGGAGTGGCTGCGGGTCGAGGCCACGCTCCGTGTTGTAAGCGATCTGCTTGGCGCGCCGCCGGTTGGTCTCGTCGATCGCGTTCCGCATCGACGGCGTGACCGTATCGGCGTACATGTGCACCTCGCCCGAGACGTTGCGAGCGGCCCGGCCGATCGTCTGAATCAACGACGTACCTGATCGGAGGAACCCCTCCTTGTCCGCATCGAGAATCGACACGAGCGACACCTCGGGGAGGTCAAGGCCTTCGCGCAGCAGGTTGATTCCGACCAGTACGTCGTATTCGCCGAGGCGCAGCTCGCGCAGCAGCTCGACCCGGCGCAGGGTGTCCACCTCGGAGTGGAGATAACGGACCCGGATGCCCAGCTCCAGCAGATAGTCGGTGAGATCCTCGGCCATCTTCTTGGTCAGGGTCGTGACGAGGACGCGCTCATCGCGATCGGCACGCAGCTTGATCTCGTGGACAAGGTCGTCGATCTGACCCTTGGTGGGTTTGACGACCACTTCGGGATCGACGAGGCCGGTTGGTCTGATGATCTGCTCTACGGCGCCCTTGGTGCGCGACCTCTCGTATGGCCCGGGAGTCGCGGACAGATAGACGGTCTGGCCGACACGCTCGAGAAACTCCTCCCAGCGCAGCGGTCGGTTGTCGGCCGCGCTCGGCAGCCGGAACCCATGCTCGATGAGCGTCCGCTTCCGCGAGATGTCGCCTTCGTACATGCCACCGATCTGCGGGACCGTGACGTGGGACTCGTCGATGACCAGCAGGAAGTCCTCGGGGAAATAGTCGAGCAGGCAGTTGGGCGGCTCGCCGGGCTGGCGGCCGTCGATATGCAGTGAGTAGTTTTCGATCCCCGAGCAGAAGCCGACCTGCCGCATCATTTCGACGTCGTACGTCGTCCGCATGCGTAGCCGTTGGGCTTCCAGCAGCTTGCCTTGCCGCTCGAGTTCGGCCAGCCGGCTGGTGAGCTCGGCCTCGATTCCGGCGATCGCGCGCTCCATCCGCTCCGGCCCGGCGACGTAGTGCGAGGCCGGAGGGACGTACATCTCCTCCTCGTCACGGACGACCTCTCCGGTGAGCGGGTGCAGCGTTGTAATGCGCTCGATCTCGTCGCCGAAGAACTCGACCCTGACGGCGAGCTCGGCGTACATCGGAATGATCTCGAGCGTGTCTCCGCGCACCCGGAAGGTGCCGCGCGTGAAGGAAAGGTCGTTGCGGGTGTATTGCACCTGCACCAGGCGGCGCAGCAACTCGTCACGGTCGACCTGCTGTCCGACCCGGAAGCCGACCATGCGGTCGAGATACTCCTGCGCGGAACCCAGGCCGTAGATGCACGACACGGTCGCCACCACGATCACATCGCGCCGGCTCAGCAGCGCCCAGGTGGCGGAGTGCCGGAGCCGCTCGACCTCCTCGTTGATCGACGAGTCTTTCTCGATATAGGTGTCTGTCTGCGGTACGTAAGCCTCGGGTTGGTAGTAGTCGTAGTAAGAGACGAAGTATTCGACCGCGTTGTTGGGCAGCAGCTCGCGGAACTCGTTGGCGAGCTGCGCGGCGAGAGTTTTGTTAGGTGCGATCACCAGCGTCGGCCGCTGCACCCGCTCGACCAGCCACGCCGTGGTCGCACTCTTGCCCGTGCCGGTCGCGCCGAGCAGCACGACGTCCTTCTCCCCCGCCGTGATCCGCTGCTCGAGGTCGTCAATGGCCTGCGGCTGATCCCCGGAGGGCGCGAAGTCGCTGACCACCCGGAATGGGGACACTGTGCGCTGCAAATCGGCTGCCGGTCTCACGATGCCAACCGTACGCCGGGCCCCTGACAAGTTCGCCGCGCGCAGATTGATGGGGTCGATGGCCAGGCCGACGCGACACCAGTGTCGCACTAGGCGGAGGCGGGACCCGCGGCGCCGGAGAGAACCGACCACAGGTCGTCGACCTCGGCCCCAAGCTCGGCAAGGCTTCCGGAGTTGTCGACGACATAGTCCGCGATGGCGAGCCGCTGCTCGCGCGTTGCTTGCGCGGCGATCCGGGCCTTTGCATCGGCCTCGCTCATCCCGCGGCGAAGCAGCCGATCGAGCTGGGCCTCCACCGGCACGTCAACGACGACCACCACGTCGTACAGGTCGCCGAGGCGCTTCTCCGTCAGCAACGGCACGTCGTGAACCACCACGGCGTGACGCGGTGCTCTCTTACTGATCTCCGCAGCTCGCGCCCGAACATAAGGGTGGATGATCTCCTCGAGTCTCTCGCGGCGGCGCGGATCGGCGAAGACGATGGCCGCCAGCCTGGCGCGGTCGAGTGAGCCGTCTGGCCTGAGAACCGACTCCCCGAACTCCTCGGCAACCGCCGCGAGCCCAGCCGACCCTGGCGCCACGGCCTCGCGGGCAAGCGCGTCCGAGTCCACGAGCACAGCGCCATGCTTCGCGAGCAGCTGCGCCACCTCTGACTTGCCCGAGCCGATCCC
>DATBRJ010000117.1:0-5313 GCA_036560395.1 Actinomycetes bacterium
CGCTTCGCCGGACGGATCGAGCGGATGCTGCCGCACCGGCGCATCGGCAACCGCCTTCTCACGATCTGGATGCGCTGGCTCACCCGGCAGCCGATCACGGATGGCCAAAGTGGCTACCGTGCCTTCTCCCCTGCCGCCGCCGACGCGGCCGAGGTCATCCACGACTACAACTACGCCCAGGTGCTCACGCTCGACCTGCTTGCGAAGGGTTTTGTGTACGCCGAGGCGCCGATCCGGTACTGCTTCCGGGAGAGCGGCACCTCATTTGTGAGACTCGGCCGCTACCTTCACAAGGTCATCCCCGCGGTCTACCGGGAGCTGAACGCCCCGGCGGCCGATCCGTCCGCGGCGGCTGGTTAGCGGGACACTAATCCTCGACCACATGGGTGTGGAAGCGAGCCCTCGCGGCCGCCCAGGCAGCTTCGTCGAAGCGACCGCCCGCGATGGCGTCGACCGCGTCGTAGGCCATCGCGATCGTGTGATGGGTGTTGTCGTGCACGAAGAGCCCCAGCCGTCCGAAGGTGGTCACATTGGGGATGGTGGCTGCCCAAGTATCGATTCCCCGCAGATGACGGCGGTAGCCGACCTCGTAGACCGGATAGACGTGGGGCAGCCGTTCGACGTGCATCCCGGCGGAGGTCAATGCCGGTAGACCGGTACGCACCAGGGCGTCGGTCACAATCGCGCGCAAGTCCTCGTCGGACCCTTCCCAGATGGCGTCCCCGAGGGTGCAGGGGATCTCGCAGCACAGCACCGTCCTGTCGCGGGGATCGGCGGACGACTCGCGATAGTTGGCCGGCTCGGAGATCCGGGTGATCGGGGTGTTGAGGTCAGGCAGGTAGTGAGCGTCATACGGAGTCCACGGTCGCGATCGGTGGACCACGTACACCAGCACCATGGCGCGGAACCGCAAGCGGCCCGCCGACTCAATCGTGACCGCCGGTGGCCCTGGCCGGCAGATCCTTGCCAGGACAGGTAGTGGAATGGTCGAGAAGACGTGCCCACCGCGTAGCCGTGAGGAGCCGGCCAGCTGCCCTCCATCCACCGCCGACCTGGTCGCGATACCGATGTCCACGCCGTGCGAATCAGGTGCGAGGTCATCGACCTGCGTGCCGAGCCTGATATCCGCGCCGGCCTTGACCGCCGCCTCCGCCAGCGCCTCGACGATCTGGCCGAAGCCTCGCCGCGGGTAATAAAACATCCGGCCGGCACCGCCTGGCCGCCGCCGGAGCATCCGCGAGGCGATCTTCCACGGCGTATCGGCTGACACCCGCCGCCTGGCCTGCTCGGCATCGATCTGCTCGCCGGGCCGGCCCCAGAGCTTCACGGCGTACGGCGCATAGACCGCCTCGTAGAGCGTCGGACCGAGGCCGCGGCGCAGCGTGTCGGCGTAGCTGACCGGCCTCCCGCGGCGCAGCGGGGCGAAGATGGCCTCCGCCGCGGCCCGCACGATCAGCTCAGACGGCAGGGCCCGCGCGAGTTCGGTCGAGCGCAGCGGGAATCCGAGCCAGCGATCGGCGATGTGCAATCGGCCGTTGCGGCGGCGCAGCTGCAGGTCGTCGCCGAGGAGCATGCGCAGGTCACCGAGGACGTTCGCGGGGGTCGCGGGGTGCAGCCGGTGGCTGCCTCGGTCGACCCGGACACCGGCGACCTCCAGGCTGGCGGCCATGCCCCCAACTGCATGAGCTCGTTCGAGGACGATGACCGACATCCCTCGGCGTGCCGCCTGCCACGCGGCTGCCAGGCCGGCCGGTCCGGCGCCGAGGACCACAAGATCAGCATTGGTCGCCATCGCAGGACACAGTACGGCGTGCCCGCGAGGGCCCGCCCGCAAGGCGCTATGCGGCCGCGTGGGTGCCGGCGCGTGGCTGCTGAGAGGGGTCGGGCAGCCGTGGCGGCGAAATCGTGTAGCCGAGGGAGTGCCCGCCCACGCGGTCGGTCGGCGATTCGGGCCTTGACGGCTTCGCGCAGGCCTCCTGCAATGCGGCCAGACCCTCGTCCCAGCCGGTCGCATAAGCGCGGCGGGTCTCAGCGTCGACCTCGCCGCACCAGCTGTGGTGGATTCGCACGACCGTAGCCCCCGCCGCCTCCGCGTCAAGCTCTATGGTCCAGGCAGAGGCGGCGGCGCCCTGAATGCCCATCGGCCGGGACACGACGAGGACTGCTGGCCGCTCGACGAAGGTCACGAAGCCGTAGAGTGCACCGGACTCGCCGCCCCAGTCCTCCATGAACCGGCCGCCGACCCAGGGCTCGAGGGAGACAGCGGACCCGGAACGCAAGCGGTGCGGCCACCATTCGGACACCCGCAGCAAGGTTTCGAAGACGTGCTCCCTAGACGCCTCGATCCGGACTTGCTTCCTGATCTCGAGGCGCCCAGGGAGCACGCCACCAGCACCCGTAGCCTGTCCCATGCCGTCACTCCTTATCACCGCAACCGATTCCCGCGCTGTCCATCGTGCGACGGAGCAGCGGCCGACGTGCACTGGTTCCGCCACGGGCGTAACGCACCCATGGCAGACACTGAAGAGGCGCCTCTCCTCAACCAGGCAGGGAGGAAAGGCGCCCTTCACGCGATCGCTAAGGATCACCCAGTGCCGAGGCCGGCGAGTGAGCCGGTCCGCTTGCGCGCCGCGGCCCCCACCGACGCCAGCCGCCGCTGCGGCGTCCGGTCGCGAACCACCTGGACGCATTCACGCAGCAACGCCGACAAGGTCTCGTCACAGTCACGATCACGGCGGACGATCGTGTCAATCGTGCGGACAACGGCGTGGGTCGCCGGGCCGTAGGTGTAGAGGACGTCCCGCCAGTGTGTGTCAGGGAGGTGCGTCATCCGGTCCTCGGCTGCCGCCAGCGCACGACGCAGCCGGCGTGACCCGGGATCGATGGTCAGGCCGATTCGGGCGCATGTACGCACGATCGCCGGCGCTGTCGCCGGCCCGTCACCCACCGCACCGACGAGCTCCGGTACGAGCTGCAGCAACACCTGCCTGGCCTCGTCACCAACCTCGTCATTGACCAGGCGCGCCACCGCGGAAAGGAGCGGGTGGGTGCATCTTGGTGCGTCGCTCCACCGCTCCCCCGCGAGTAGCGAGGCGATCTCCATGATGCAGCCGCCGTCCTCCGGCTCGAGGTGACGACCTCGCGAAATGACTGGCAACTGGTCCGGGATCTGGCCCATGGTGCGCCTCCTCGACTGTCACGCCGGGACGATCTCGTGGACAATCCAGTATGAGACCGCCGCAATCGCCGCTGCGCCCGGGAATGTCAAAACCCAGGCCATGAGAATGTTCCCGGCCACGCCCTGGCGAATCACGCACGGACGGTTTGCCGCCCCAGCATCCAGAACAGCCGAGGTGATGGCACG
Organism: Actinomycetes bacterium; assembly: GCA_036560395.1. Taxonomy (GTDB): domain Bacteria; phylum Actinomycetota; class Actinomycetes; order JAKEEW01; family JAKEEW01; genus DASYTV01. The sequence continues at coordinate 3,365 of DATBRJ010000117.1, forward strand.
GGTCGGGACGATCATCGCGGCCACCTCTCCACCGCTCACGCGTCCTCCTCGATCAGCGGCGCTGATCTACGGTGACACCTCAGCCCCCTGCCAGGCAATTCCTGGTGGGCCGGAGGTGGAAGCGAGTCCTTGCCGGAGGCGGGCGGCGAGCGAGCCTAGTGCGGAGGAACGACGCGGGTCTACGGTGCGAGAGACACCGATCATCGCCGACTACCCGAATGGAACGGCCGACTCGTGACGGTGCCCGCAGCGATCAGGGAAGGTGCGCGATGCCGGATCGTACAAAGATCATGCTCGACGAGTCCGAACTGCCCACCCGGTGGTACAACATCATCCCCGACCTCCCGTCGCCGCCACCGCCACCGCTGCATCCGGCCACACTCCAGCCTGTCGGTCCCGATGATCTGTCCCCGCTGTTCCCGATGGACCTGATCCTGCAAGAGGTCAGCGGCGAGAGCTTCACCGACATTCCGGCCGAGGTGCTCGACGTCTATCGGCTGTGGCGGCCGACGCCGCTGATTCGCGCACACCAGCTGGAACGGGCGCTCGGCACGCCAGCGCGCATCTACTACAAGTACGAAGGCGTCTCGCCAAGCGGCTCCCACAAGCCCAACACCGCTGTAGCGCAGGCTTACTACAACGCCAAGCAAGGCATCCGCCGGATCACCACCGAGACCGGCGCTGGGCAGTGGGGCAGCGCCCTCGCCTTCGCGTGCGCGCACTTTGGGCTCGACTGTGAGATCTGGATGGTGCGCGCGTCGTACGACCAGAAGCCGTACCGCCGTTCGCTCATGCAGGTGTACGGCGCGACCGTGCATCCGAGCCCATCCGATCTCACCGAGACCGGTCGCAAGATCCTGGCAGACGACCCCACATCCCCGGGAAGCCTGGGCATCGCGATCAGCGAAGCCGTCGAGACAGCCGGCGGCGCGCAAGACACGAGGTACTCCCTCGGCAGCGTGCTCAACCACGTGCTCATGCATCAGACCGTCATCGGCGAGGAAGCGCTGCAGCAGCTCGCGTCGGTCGGCGAGACACCCGACCTGATCGTCGGCTGCACCGGCGGCGGCTCCAACTTCGCCGGTCTGTTCTTTCCCTTCCTCCGGGAGAAGCTCGCCGGCCGGATGGCACCGGTGATCCGCGCTGTCGAACCGGCGGCCTGCCCGTCGTTCACCCGCGGCGTTTACACCTACGACTACGGCGACACCGCCGGGTTCGCGCCGGTGGTCAAGATGCACACTCTGGGCCACGACTTCGTGCCCGACCCGATCCATGCCGGTGGGCTCCGCTATCACGGCATGTCGCCGCTGCTGTCGCACATGTACGAGCTCGGGCTCTTCGAAGCGGTCGCGAAGCGGCAGCGCGAATGTTTCGAGGCCGGGGTGACCTTCGCCCGCACCGAGGGCATAGTCCCGGCCCCCGAGCCGACCCACGCACTCGCCGCGACGGTCGAGGAGGCACGGCTGTGCGCGGAAACCGGTGAGGAGAAGGTGATTCTCACCGCACTGTGCGGGCACGGCCACTTCGACATGGGCGCCTACGACCGCTACCTGTCTGGCGACATGGAGGACTTCGAGCTCCCGCAAGATCGCATCGACGCGGCGCTGACCAGGCTGCCCAACCCGCAGCTCTGACCGGCCTCGGCGCGCGGGATCAGGGCGAGGTCGCGGCGAACCGGATACGAGACAAGGCCTCAGGGAGCGACTCCGCCAGTGGCGAGGTCCGGGTCCAGAGCAGGTAATTCGGTGGAGCGGCGGCATCGGGCTCGCCTACCGTGAGTGGTCGTCATGCGTAGCCTGCCGCTCGAAGATCCCGGCACGCCGCACGCACGCACTCCCGCCCGCTATCTGCTGTGGATCGTCCGCGGTCAGTGGGTGTCGGTTGCCGGCGGCGTGTTCTTCGGCATTCTCTGGATGGCGAGCCAGGCATTCGTTCCGGCGGCCATCGGT
>DATBRJ010000118.1:0-1796 GCA_036560395.1 Actinomycetes bacterium
GCCGCGGGCGGTCCAGCTCGCCGTGCTCGTCGACCGCGGGCATCGGGAGCTGCCGATCCGCGCCGACTTCGTCGGCAAGAACCTGCCCACCGCTCTCACCGAGACCGTGCGCGTTCGTCTCACCGAACACGATGGGCTCGATGGGGTGGTCATCGCCAAAGCGGTGCCCGCCGACACCGAGCGGGATAGGCGAACCGCTGAGAAGCCGGGCAAGGGGGTTGCCCGATGAAGAAGCACCTGCTATCGACCGCCGACCTCTCCAGGGACGACGCACTCCTCGTGCTAGACACGGCCGAGGAGCTGGCCCGGCTGGCCGATCGGCCGATCAAGAAGCTGCCAACCCTGCGTGGCCGCACCGTCGTGAACCTGTTCTTCGAGGACTCCACCAGGACCCGGATCTCCTTCGAGGCCGCGGCGAAGCGGCTATCCGCAGACGTGATCAACTTCACGGCCAAGGGGTCGAGCGTCGCTAAGGGCGAGAGCCTGAAGGACACCGCGCTGACCCTCGAGGCGATGGGCGCCGACGCGGTCGTCGTGCGGCACTCGGCCTCAGGTGCACCGCACCGGCTCGCTACCTCCGGCTGGATCAACGGCAGCGTCGTGAATGCCGGCGACGGGACGCATGAACATCCGACCCAGGCCCTGCTCGACGCGTACACGATGCGCCGGCATCTCGGCAGTCTCGACGGTCGGCGAATCACCATAGTCGGCGACGTCCTGCACAGCCGGGTAGCCAGGTCCAACGTCCTGCTGCTCGCCACCCTAGGTGCCGAGGTGACCTTGGTTGCGCCGCCCACGCTGCTTCCGGTGGGGGTCGAGGGATGGCCGGGTGAGACGTCGTACGACCTCGATGCGGTGCTGCCCAAGTCCGACGCTGTGATGATGCTGCGAGTCCAGCGGGAGCGGATGACCGCCGCGTATTTCCCCAGCGCACGGGAGTACTCCCGCCGCTATGGCCTTGACCGGCATCGGCTCGGCGCATTGCCGCCGCATGCGATCGTTATGCATCCCGGCCCGATGAACCGAGGCATGGAGATCGCCGCCGAGGTCGCGGACTGCGACCGTGCGGTCATCGTGGAACAGGTCGCGAACGGTGTGAGCATCCGAATGGCCGTGCTCTACCTCCTGCTCGGCGGGAGCGAGCCCGCAGCCGCGTCGTCAAGGGGCGGCTACCTATCCCGACAGACGGGGGACGGCGTCGAGCTCGAAGCCGCGGAGGTGGCGGGATGACTATGGCCGGGAAATGGCTCATCCGTGGCGCCAGGCAGCTCGGACGGGACCCGTCCGACCTGCTGCTGCGCGGCGGTCTCATCGCCGAGGTCGGGCCGGCCGGATCGGTCTCGGCGCCTGCGGGCGCCCAAGTGTACGACGCAGATGGGCTGGTCGCGCTGCCGGGTCTGGTCGATCTGCACAGCCACCTGCGCGAGCCCGGCCGCGAGGATGCGGAGACGGTCGAGAGCGGCACACTCGCCGGGGCCCTCGGCGGTTATACCGCGGTTTTCGCGATGCCCAATACCGAGCCGGCGGCGGACACGGCGGGCGTCGTCGAGCAGGTGTGGCGGCTCGGTCGGGAGGCTGGGCACTGCGACGTCCGGCCGATCGGCGCGGTGACCGCTGGTCGGCGTGGTGAAGTCCTTGCCGAGCTCGGCGCGATGGCCGAGTCCGCGGCCGCGGTCCGGATCTTCTCCGACGATGGGAACTGCGTCGACGACGCCGTGCTGATGCGGCGTGCGCTGGAGTACGTCAAGGCCTTCGACGGGGTCATCGCCCAGCACGCTCAGGAGCCGCGGCTCACC
>DATBRJ010000119.1:0-20938 GCA_036560395.1 Actinomycetes bacterium
CGAGATGGATATATGCGCGGCCGCCCTGCTCGCGGAAGCCCCAACGCTTGCATAGATCAAGACTGCGCTCGAGGGCCAGCCTCCCGTCCTCGTCGCCGAGGAGGTATCCCGCTGTTCCGACGGAGTTCATCGCGTGGACGAAGCTTGCGCGATCGTCGATCTGCTCGGCGAGCTCATGGGCTTTTGCGCCCCAGGTCCGCGTCGCCACGGCATCCTCGACATTTAGTGCAAGCATCGCGCTGTTGGCGTAAGCGAGAGCAAGCTCAGCACCCGGACCCAGCTGCTCGAGGACCTCAAGAGCTGCCCGTCCGGCCTCTGCGGCTTCCGGGACCAGACCGAAGCAGCGCAGGTTCGCCGACATCGCTCTGAGCGCGTCCCCCTCGCGGAGCCGATCGCCTAGATGGCTGTACGCCTCCACCGCTGCCTTCCGGGTTTCGATGGCCTCCCGGTAGTCGCCGATCAGGTGACACTCCGTTGACCGCAGGGATAGCAGCTCCGCACGCCGCTCCGCGGCGAGGTCCTGGCTGAAGCGCAAGGCCCGGGCATACTGCGCCGCCGCTTCACTGTGCGCGCCGACCCGGGCAGCGCTTGCCGCAGCCGCGGGAGCAAAGCGCAGGACCGCGTCGGCATCGGCCGCAGCCTCGGCGTGATGTGAGAGCCGAGCCGGATCGGCAGACCCGCGCCCTGGAACGGCGAGCGCCGCCAGCGCGGCGCGATGGAGGGCGATGCGGCGGTTCGGTGGCAACGAGATCTCCACGGCCATGCGGGCGAGCTCATGCCGGAAGGCCACGCCGGCGGTGGTCGAGGTCAGTACCCCAGAGGCGAGGCATTCCTCGACCCTGTCCATGGCCCGAGGTTCGAGCGCCTCCAAGAGGCCGAAGTCGGTCTCCGCCGGGACGATCGCTACCGCCTCGACCACGCGTCGGGCAGCGGGCGCCAGCCGGGCCGCCCTGGCGAGCACAGCATCCTGGACAGTCTGCGGGAGTCGGCTGCCACCCGCCGCGAGCACCTCGCTGACGAAGAACGGATTGCCGCCGGTGTTGTGATACAGCTCGGTCGCGTCGACGCCGTACGGCGCGGCCAGCTCGGCCACAGCGCCAGCCGACAAAGGGGTGAGGCCCAGCCGGACAACGCCCGGCCAGGTCGCCAGCTCACCGATGAGTATCCGGAGCCTGTGCGTCCGGTCGACCTGGTCGTCGCGGTAGGTGCCGACCGCCAGCACCGGGACGGCCTCCAGGCGGCGCGCCAGCAGCCTGACGACGTCCAACGTCGCGTCGTCGGCCCAGTGCAGGTCCTCCAAGACCAAGATCGAGGGGCGGCGCGTGCGCAGTTCGTCGAGCAGGCTCGCCGCGACCTCGTAAGGCTGGGCGCCCCCGGCGATCACATCGTTGAGGCTTCCGCTAAGGGCCGCGATGTCGAGGAATGGGCCGAGTGGGTGCGGTGTCGCGAGGGCGTCGCAGGCGCCGGACAGGACAGGGATAGCCTGCTCTGAGCAGAAACGCCGCACCAAAGAGGTCTTGCCCACGCCGGCCTCGCCACCGAGGAACACGAATCGGCCGACCTGGCTTGACGTGACTGCCGCGAGATGCCGTTCCAGCGCCTCGAGCTGCTGCTCACGCTCGAGCAGGACACTGGTTCCGACGGCGATCCCCGACGATGCCCCCACGGGCTCCATGGTGCTGTGGCGCGCGACGAGGCGCAAACCGGCCCTAAAGCTGGACCGTAGCGGCCCCATGGCCCCCGTGAGACTCGGCTCGGCCTTGGCCGCCCTAGGGCAACGTCACCCGCAGTGTCTCTTTGTTCTGCAGCCGTCTGTAGTCGCCCTTCCCGTAATGCCAGGCGACGACCTTGTCTGGAACGAGACGGAGCACCACGCGATCCGGCTCCTTCAGCGCCCCAGCGAGCCAGCGCCTGCCCTCCGCCTCGCCGTAGCGGGTGGAGATCCGCTCCAGCCACGTCCTGATGTCCTTCTCCCACACCTCGGGCCGGCCGTAGGCGATCACCCCACGGAACGGCCGGTCGTCGCTCGCGATCGACACCGCGACAGGCGACCCGGCCGCAATGTCGGCTCCGGTGCGGCGAGCTTCGAACCGCGTGGTGAACCAAAAGGCCCGGTCCGCATAGCAGAACCAGATCGGCCTGACCCGTGGCGCTCCATCCGCCCCCGTGGTTGCGAAATGCGCCAGGCGAGGCTCCTCCAGGAATGCCGTCAACTCGCTGCCCGCCAGTGGCACGGCGCACCTCCCTGCCCGGTTGGTGCCCCATTCTGCTCGCCGTAAGTGACGGGCCGCCGCCGGCATCCAGCGCCAAGGCCGTCGGCGTGGGGAGCGCCGGACGAGCGAAGCATGTGCCGTGGCAACGCCGAACGGTGTAGAAGAGCACCTGTGAGAGTGGCGACGTGGAATGTGAACTCGGTCCTGGCGCGGGTCGCGCGCCTCAACGAATGGCTCGACCTGGCGCAGCCTGATGTGGTGTGTCTGCAAGAGATCAAATGTTCCGCCGATGCCTTCCCAGGCGAAGGCGCAATTGAGCGCGGGTACGAGGTCGCAGCCTATGGCGACGGCCGATGGAACGGTGTTGCGATCTTGTCCCGGGTCGGGCTGGAGCAGGTCTCCCGTGGCTTCGCGGCACAGCCCGGCTATGCAGCACCCACAGACGAGGACGACCTTGTCCTCGTGGATGTCCCCACCCCGCCCGTCGTCGAGGCGAGGGCGATCGCCGCAACGTGCGGGCCGGTGCGCCTTTGGTCGGTGTACGTACCGAACGGGCGCTCACTGGACAGCCCGCACTTCTCGTACAAATTGGAGTGGCTCGCCGCGCTGCGCAACGCCCTGGCGAGCGAAGTGACCGCGGATGAACCGTTCATCCTCACCGGTGATTTCAATATCGCGCCCACTGACGCCGACGTCTGGGATCCTTCGGCATTCATTGGCTCGACACACGTGACGGACGCCGAGCGTGCCCGGCTCGCCGAGCTGCGTGCGCTCGGCCTGGAAGATGTGGTGCCGCGGGCGTTGAAATACGACACGCCGTACACCTATTGGGACTATCGCGCGGGCATGTTCCACAAGAACCAAGGGATGCGAATCGACCTCGTGTACGCGAATCGTGCTGCGGCCTCCCAGGTAACCGACGCATACGTCGATCGCGAAGCCAGGAAAGGAAAGGCGCCATCTGACCACGCCCCAGTGGTCATCGATCTTGATCTCTGACCATCGGCCTGGCTCGCCTCCCGCAGACGCCGCCCCTGACCACCAGCAGGAGCGGGAGCGTGAACCAGGTGGTGACCGGCAGCCGGCTCAGCGCGAAAATCACTGCCGGACCTCCGCGATAGACACGCCCGTCTCTGTCGACGACCCGCACCGGCCCACGGCGGGTCTCCTCAACCCGGAAGCGGGCGAGCCAGTCGAGCCGTCGAACCGCGGTTGCCAGCCACCGCTGACCGGCGGCCGACAGGTCGATCCCTAGCATTCGATCCCTCGTGGATGGGACTGCCCAAATAACCAATGCGGCGATCCCGAGGTGGGAGAAGACCTCCACGTCCGCCGAGGCTTCGATCGACAGGTGGAAACACACGGCCACCCAGACCGCGGCATAGCGCGTGCCACGCCACCACAGACCAACCGCGATGAAGAGCTCGGTCAGCACGATCAGCTTCGCGGCATAGACGTGGAGCGTCCGGTCGGTGAGAGCGGAAACAACCCAGCTGGGCAGCGGTGTCGCCGTCAGTTTGTCCTTCGACTGCACGACCCGATCCCAGGTAACCGCGCCGCCGAACCAGTCGGGGTTCAGGAGCTTGCTCAGGCCCGACGCGCCATAGATCGCTGAGGCCTCGAATCGCAGCAGCCACAGGGGCCACCCGGGGGCCGTCGGATCCAGGGGCGGCAGCCCACGCCGTCGCCTCGCCCACGCATCGATGGAGAGCTCGCGCCCGCACGGAGCGACCGCGAGTCCGGCCAGGATGATGAAGAGGTACGCGCGGTTGTTGTGGAAGTGGGTGGTCGAGAGGAAGAGGTTGTACGCGACGATCGCGAAGGTCGTCGCGGTCGTGAGCCGGGTCCACAGACCGGCCGACATCGCGATCGCCGCGGCCACGCCGATCCACAGCAGCGTGACGTAGAGCGAGCGGGGCAGCTCCGGATACCAGGACACGTACGGCTGAGAGAAGACGTCCCGGTAGATCCGGCCGTGAGCGGCGTCGACCAGGAACGGTCTGAGGTGCAAGAGGACCACCGGTCCGGCCAGGATCCGGAGCAGGGCCAGCGACCGCATGCTGACCCGCCGAGCCAGGAGCTCGTCCACGCGAGCGAGCAGACCGGCCCGGCGGGAGGCCACATCCAAGGCGGTCACGGCGGTCCATTCCGGTCATGGCTGCGGAGCACTACGGTCTTCGGGGCATCCAGGTTGTGCCAGTAGGTGACGGTCGCCTCGAGATATTGGGTCCCGTGATCGCGAGGAGTGTGGTCTGCGACCCATTGCAGCGCTGCCCCGAGGAAGGCCAGTTGATTGTCGACGCCGGCATCCGCGTGGTGACGTACCCAAGGCGTCTGCAGGCCACGCGAGGCCACCAGGTCCTCCCACCGGTAGCCGGACCAGGGCTCGCTGACCGGCACCCGCCGGCCATCGTTGGTGACCCTGACTACGTCCGCCCGCCAGGTGCTCGACTCAGGGAACATCTGGAACGCGAACTCCTTGTGGTCAGACCAGTAGCCGCGTGCGATGAGCAACAGCTGGGCGACGACGATCACGGCGACCGCCGCCCGCCGGCCGACGATCCTCGCGCGGGTGTCCACGGGGAGACGATCGCACGGAACCACCTGACGTGCTCGGCCGAACCGTCACCGAATTGATGCCATTTCACCGTCTTGACGGCTGGTTTTCGAGTGAGGAAACTTTCCTTACTCAAACCGATGCGCTCTCGGCTCGAGGTGGCAGTCCCTTGCGACGTACGCACGCTCCACCAGGCGCTATCCCTGGGCAGCCCGCGCTGCTGCGTGCCATCAATGATCGTGCGGCACTCGAACTGCTCGTCGAGCACGGTCCGCTGTCACGTGCCCAGATCGGGCGGCTGACCGGCCTCTCCAAGCCCACTGCCTCGCAACTGCTCGCTCGCCTGGAAGAAGCTGGTCTCGTCATACCGATCGGGCCGCGCGCCGGGGGCCGCACGGCGCAGCTTTACGAGGTGAATCCCGGCGCGGCGTACGTTGGCGCGATGGACGTCACGCCGGCCGGCATCGACGCCGTGATTGCCGACATCACCGGCCGGGTGGTCGCCCGCGGGACGTACCGGACACCCGGCCGAGCCGGGGCGGACGCGGTTCAGGCCGTCCACGCCGCGCTCGCTGAGTCGGCAGAGACGGTCGAGCTCAAGATCCGTGACCTCATCCATGTCGTCGCGGCCACGCCAGGCGCACTCAACCCGGACACCGGGCAGCTCGGCTATGCCCACCACCTGCCGGGCTGGCACCAGCCGCGACTCGTGGAGCAACTGACCGAGGCACTCGGCGTCCCGGTCGAGGTGGAGAACGACGTCAATCTCGCGGCCATCGCCGAGAGCATGACCGGCGCTGCTCAGGATGCCGCCGACTTTCTCCACCTGTGGGTTAGTTCGGGCGTCGGCCTAGCGCTTGTGATCGGCGGCGAGCTCTACCGTGGCGCGACCGGCGGCGCGGGCGAGATCGGCTACATGCCGGTCCCCGGGCTGCCCGTGCCCGACCACGTAGGCCTCAGCGCAAAGGGGGCGTTCCAGTCCTCGGTGGGCAGCCCAGCCGTCCTCGGTCTGGCGCGCCAGCACGGCCTGCGTGCCCGCACCGCGGCCGACGCACTGGCCGCCGCTGCGGGGGGGCCCGGCGATCCCCGTCACGCCGCCTTGCTCGACGAGCTGGCTCGGCGGCTCGCCGCAGGACTGGCCGCCGTCGTCGCCACCCTGGATCCGGGGCTGATCGTGCTCTCCGGCGAGGTCTGCCAGGCGGGCGGTACCGCGCTGCGAGACCGCGTCGCTCGCCAGCTCGACCAGCTCACCATTTCGAAACCGGAACTCCGGCTGTCCACAGTTAGCGGCAACCCGGTACTCGTCGGCGCCACCTTCGCCGCCCTCAAGCGTGCTCGCGCGGCTGTCTTCGGATCGACCGTGGCCGGCACTCCGCCCCGTCCAGTGAACACCGTCACGTCTGGAGTCCATCCCTGATGAGAAGCGCGAAGATTTACCGACTTGCCCTTGGTTTAGGAGCGGTATCCCTCTTGGCGGCGGCCTGCACCGCCACCGACAACAAGAGCGACGAGCCGGTGGCGTCGCCGACGGCCAGCGCGTCCGGCCAGGTGAGCTTCTGGCATTTCTTCACCGGGCGCGAGGCATCGGCCATCGACGCCGTGGTGAAGGACTTCGAGGCCAGCCATCCCGGTATCACCGTGAAGGTGAGCAAAGGCCAGGACGACGAGAAGATGCGTCAGGCAATCTCCGCCGGCAAAGGCCCCGACGTCGGGCTGTCCTACTCGACCGACATCGTCGGAAACTTCTGCACCAGCGGCGCATGGCGCGACCTCAACCCGTACATCACGCGGGACAAGGTCGACATGAACCAGCTGGCACCGGTCGTCCGCAGCTATACCGAATACAAGGGCACCCGCTGCTCCATGCCGGTCCTCGCCGACACCTACGGCCTCTACTACAACAAGAAGCTGCTCGCTGATGCCGGGTTTACCGAGCCGCCGAAGACCCTCTCGCAACTCGCCGAGATGGCGAAGAAGATGACGACCCACAAGGCGAACGGCGACATCGACGTCATCGGCTTCATGCCGTTCCTCGACTACTACGAGAACTCCCCGGCCCACTGGGCACCGCACTGGGCAGCGACCTGGTTCGACCAAAGCGGCAAGTCCGCGCTCGCCACCGATCCGGCTTGGGCAGCGATGCTGACCTGGCAGAAGCAGCTCGTCGACTATTACGGCTCGGACAAGCTGACCAAGTTCTCCGCGGGCAAGGGCGACGAGTTCTCCGCGGCTAATGACTTCGAACGCGGCAAGGTCGCCATGATGCTGGACGGCGAATGGCGGATCGCCTTCATCAACGCGGACAAGCCGAACCTCGACTATGGCACCGCGCCCTTCCCACCCGCCGACGACAAGCAGAACCTCTATGGCGGCGGCTACGTCACCGGCAACATCGTCGGCATCTCGCGCGGATCGGATAACCCTGAGGCCGCCTGGGAGCTGATCAAATACCTGACGACAGACACCGGCGCGATCGTCAAGCTTGCCAACGGCATCAAGAACGTGCCCACGACGCAAGCCGCTCTTGCGTCGCCCGATCTTCAGGTCGACGACAAGTTCAAGACCTTCCTCGACATCTTCGCCAACCCGAACAGCGCCACCTCGCCATCGACGGCGAATGGCGCCGAGTACCAGACCCTCTTCGGTACGTGGCTTGTCAAGTGGCAGACCGGCCGGGCCACGGACCTGCAAGCCGGCCTCGAGAGCGTTGCCAAGCAGATTGACGACAGTCTGAGCCTGGGCACGGGTTCGTGACAACGCTCGTCCGTCCGGCCACGGACGAGCGGGTCGTCCCGCCCGCCCGGGTAAGGAAGGTGCCTGCGCCGCTTCGGAAGAAGCGGCGCAAGCACCGGCTCTTCGTCGCGGCCCTGATGGCTCCCTGGGCGATCGGGTTCTCGGTCTTCTTCCTCTATCCGCTCGCGGCGACCGTGTGGTTTTCATTTACCAGGTACAACCTGCTGGAACAGCCAGTCTTCATCGGCCTGCGCAACTACCGCTTCTTCTTCACCCAGGATCCGTACTCGCTTCAGTCGGTCCGCAATACCCTGTGGCTGACGGTCTTCGTGGTACCGGCGAGGATCATCTTCGCACTGGTCATCGCCCAACTCGTCATCCAGATCAAGCGCGGCGGCAACCTGCTGCGTACCGTCTTCTACCTGCCCGCGCTTGCCCCGCCGGTCGCGGCGACACTCGCCTTCACCTACCTGTTCAACCCGGCAACCGGGCCGGTCAACCAGCTCCTCGGCAAGCTCGGCATCGGCTGGCAGCCGCTGTGGTTCTCCGACCCGGCGCTGGCGAAACCGACCCTGCTGATCCTCTCCGTCTGGGGTTTGGGCGACGTCATGGTGATCTTCCTGGCGACACTGCTGCAGGTACCGAACGAGCAGTACGAGGCTGCGCACCTCGACGGCGCCAACGCCTGGCAGCGGTTCAGATATGTGACGCTTCCCAATATCTGGCCCGTGCTCCTCTTCGCCGCGGTCACTGGCGTAATCGCGATGCTGCAGTTCTTCACCCAGGCAGCGGTCGCGTCGGCAGTTGCCGGTGGCACCGCCCCGGTGGGCGGCGGGCTGGGCGAGCGGCTCGGCTATCCGGACAACTCGATGCTGACCTTCCCGATCTGGCTGTACGTGAAGGGGTTCGCGAACTTCCAGCTCGGTTACGCCTGTGCGATGGCGGTCATGCTGTTCGTCGTCTCGCTGGCGTTCACCGCGGTGCTGCTCCGACGCTCCCGGGTCTTCTTGTACGGGGCGGAGGGCGCATGACCGTTCACGACTTGACGCTGCGACGGCCGGTAGCCCGCGTCCAGGCCGGCCGGCGGCGGAAAGCTCTCACGTTCATCGCCGAGCACGCCGTCGCGATCGCACTGGCGCTGGTCTTCCTGGCACCGTTCGCATTCATCGTGCTCACATCCCTGATGACGAACGAGCAGGCCCTGACGCCAGACCTGTGGCCGAAGTCGTGGCACCTCGACAACTTCGCGAAGGTTTTCGAGAACGCACCGATGTGGCGCTATCTCGCCAACAGCCTGATGTACTCCGTGCTGGCCACCGGCTTCATGCTGCTGTCCAGCGTCCCGGCGGCCTATGCGCTTGCCCGGCTGCGGTGGCGTGGCCGCGACCTGGCCTTCCTCGGCGTCCTCGTCATGATGATGCTGCCGCCGCAGGTCACCGTAGTGCCGCTGTATGTCCTCTGGGCCCGCTGGAACCTGACCGGCACGTTGTGGCCGCTGATCCTGCCCAATCTCTTCGGCGATGCCTTCTCGATCTTCCTGATCCGGCAGTTCCTGCTGACCATCCCAGAGGAGTACGCCGACGCGGCGCGCGCGGACGGCTGCTCGGAGCTGCGAGTCATGTGGAAGATCATCCTGCCGCTGGCGAAACCCGGCATCGCCGCCGCGGCCTTGTTCATGTTCTTCCTCACCTGGAACGACTACTTCGGGCCGCTGCTCTATACCAGCGAGAACGCAGACAACTGGACGCTGGCGCTCGGCCTGGCAACCTTCCGTGACCTGCATCGAGTGCAGTGGAACCTGACCATGGCCGCCACCCTGATCGTCATGTTGCCGGTCATCGTCCTGTTCTTCTTCGCCCAGAAGGCCTTCGTGCAAGGCGTGACGCTGACCGGGGTCAAGGGATGAAACAGACCGCGGCGCCTGCACCGGGGGTGGCTCGATGAGACTGACCGTCGTCGGTGGTGGGTCCACATATACGCCCGAGCTCGTCGATGGCATCGCTCGCCTCGAGCCCGGGCTTCCCACCGTGGACGAACTCGTCCTGGTCGATCCGAGTGCCGATCGGCTTGCCGTGGTCGGTGGCCTTGCGAAGCGCATCCTCGAGCGCCATGGTCACCCCGCACGAGTGGTCTGCACCTCGGATCTGGCCGCCGGTGCCGAGGGCGCGAGCGCGGTCCTCGTCCAGATCCGCGTCGGCGGACAGCAGGCTCGCGCCACTGACGAGTCACTGCCACTCGAGTTCGGCTGCATCGGTCAGGAGACCACCGGTGCAGGAGGCCTCGCCAAGGCACTGCGCACGGTGCCGGTCGTCCTGGACATCGCGTCCACGGTGGCGGTGGTGGCACCAACGGCCTGGCTGATCAACTTCACGAATCCGGTCGGCATCGTGACCCGAGCGCTCCTGGACGCTGGGCAGCGCGCGGTTGGGCTGTGCAACGTCGCGATCGGGCTCCAGCGGTTCCTCGCCGCTCTGCTCGGGGTTAAGCCGGCCGGGATCGGTCTCGACCATGTCGGCCTCAACCACCTCAGCTGGGAGCGGCAGGTCGTGATCGACGGCAGGGACGTCCTGCCAGAGATGCTCAAATCGCACGTCGATGAAGTCGCAGCCCATGTCGAGTTGCCTGCCGAGCTGATCACGCGGCTCGGCGCCATTCCGTCCTACTACCTGCGCTACTTCTACCTCCACGACACGGTGGTCGAGGAACAGCGGCGGACACCATCCCGGGCGAAGCAGGTCGCCGCCATCGAGCGAGATCTGCTCGCCCTTTATGCCGACCCGACGCTTGCCGAGAAGCCGGCCTTGCTCGGCGAGCGCGGCGGCGCCTACTACTCGGAGGCGGCGCTCAGCCTCGCCGCCGCCTTGCTCGGCGGCGGCACAGGCGGCATACATGTCGTCGACACCCGCAATCGGGGCACGCTGCCGTTCCTCTCCGATGCCGCGGTGATCGAGGTGCCGGCGGCCGTCGACCCTGAAGGGGTGAGTCCGCTCCCGGTCCGCCCGCTGGAGCCGATCCACGCCGGCCTCGTGGCCCATGTGGCCGCCTACGAGGAACTTGCGCTCGACGCCGCGATACACGGCGGTCGCGACCGGGTGGCGAGCGCGCTCCTGGCCCACCCACTGATCGGCCAGTACGACATCGCCGAACGGCTCACCGACAGACTTCTCGCCGCCAACAGGGACTTCCTGCCGTGGACGAGGAACCCATGACGAAGGTGGCAGTACTGGCGATCGACGGTGGGAACAGCAAGACAGACGCTGCTCTCGTCGCCGCCGACGGCTCGGTCCTCGCCATGGCGCGTGGCCCCGGATCGTCCCCGCCGACCAGTGGGTTCGAGCCGAGCCTCGCGGTTCTCCGGACACTCGTCGACAAAGCGTGCGCCTACGCGGCGCTCAGCTTGGATGGTCACCCGATCGCCGAGCGGGTGGAGGCCTATCTCGCCGGGGCCGACCTGCCGGTCGAGGAAGAGGGGCTGCAGGCGGCCATCGCGGCGATGGGCTGGGGGCTGGATGCCCGCGTACGCAACGACACGTTCGCCCTGCTGCGAGCCGGCAGCCGCGATCGCTGGGGGGTCGCGGTCGTCTGCGGTGCCGGCATCAACTGTGTCGGCGTTGCGCCCGATGGGACGGCCACCGGGTTCCCGGCCCTCGGAACGTGGTCCGGGGACTGGGGCGGCGGGTACGGCCTTGGCGAGCAGGCACTGTGGTGGGCGGCTCGCGCTGAGGACGGCCGTGGGCCGCACACCGCACTTGAGCAGGCAGTGGCCGACCATTTCGACCGCGCCTCCATCGCCGAGGTTACGGCCGCCTTTCATCTCAGAGAGTTCGCCAGCGTGCGGCTGCGCGAGCTGGTGCCGGTGATCTTCACCTGCGCCGACGCAGAGGACCCGGTGGCCGACCGGCTCGTCGCACGCATGGCGGAGGAGATCGTGCTCCTCGGCACCGTCGTGCTGCGCCGGCTCGGGCTCGAGGACGAGGCGGCGGTCATCGTCCTCGGCGGCGGCGTGCTCACCGCAGGAAACAGGCGGTTGCTCGACGCGGTCTTCGCAGGCTTCGCCCGCCAGACACCGAAGGCGGTACCGCGGCTCGTGGACGTGCCACCAATCGTCGGCGCAGCCTTACTGGGCCTCGACGAGCTCGGTGCCGACCCGGCAGCGGAGGATCGCCTGCGTGAGCAGTTCGGGGCCGCTGCCGTGGCCGCTGCTACACCGGAGCGTTGACCGGCGCCTTGCCCCGCAGCACCTGGATGAACTCGCGCATCCACGCGGGGTGGTCCGGCCACGCCCGTGCCGAAACCATGACGCCATCCACGACCGCTTCGCTGTCGACGAACTCGGCGCCGGCCGCCGCGACATCGGGGGCAAGCGCCGGGTAGGCCGCCGTGCGCCGACCGGCGAGGACGCCGCTCGCAGCGAGCGCGAGCGGAGCGTGGCAGAGCTGAGCGACCGGCTTGTCCTCACTGAAGAACGCCTTGATGATCCGCTGGACGTCCGGGTCGTTGCGGATGTACTCCGGTGCCCGCCCGCCAGGAATCACGAGCGCGACATAGTCAGCCGGGTCGACCTCGGAGAACGCCACATCGGCGGGCCAGCTGTAGCCGGGCTTCTCGGTGTAGGTGTCATAGCCCTCGACAAAGTCATGTACGACGAACTGGAGCTGCTTGCGGGACGGCCCGGCGATGTCGACGTCGTAGCCCTCTTCCTGAAGCCGCTGGTAGGGATACATGACCTCGAGCGACTCGGCGGCGTCACCAGCCAGCATCAGTACCTTGGGCATCCTGCGACCTCCTTGGCAGCCGTTCTCTCGCCCGAAAGCGTCCGACCCCGTCATCAAACAACCGCCGCCCTCCCGGCGCCAGGTTCGAGACCTGAAATTCCTTGCCGTGTCCCCAACGGCCCAAGATCGCCGATAGACCCGCGGCCAGCTCGCGTAAGGTCACCCCTGGCGGACGTACGGCGGAGGGAAGGCAAGTGCGGCGAGAGCTGCAGGTGACCGCCCGTAATGCGCGGTTCCAGCAGTGGGAGGCGCTGCTCACCAACCGGGCAAAGCGGCACCGGTTGGGAGAGTTTCTCGTTCAGGGTGTCCGGCCCATCACCATGGCGATCCGACACGGCTGGCCTGTACGAGCGTTGCTTTACGACGCGACGCGAGACCCTTCCGGCTGGGCAAGTGAACTGCTGGCAAACGTTGATACCACCAGGGTGGCAATGGCTGGGCCGCTGCTTCACGAGCTCGGCGGCAAGGAAGCCGACACACCGGAGCTGATCGCCGTCGTTGCGTTCGCCGACGACGATCTTGACAGAATCCCCACGGAAGGCGATCCGCTGGTCGTCGTCTTCGATCGGCCGGGCAACCCGGGCAATCTCGGCACCCTGATCCGATCGGCTGACGCGTTCGGCGCTGCCGGAGTGATAATCACCGGCCACGCGGCAGACATCTACGACCCCAAGGCGGTGCGGGCGAGCACCGGGTCACTCTTTGCGCTGCCCGTGATCAGAAGCCCGTCCTCGCAACCAGTCCTCGACTGGCTAGAAGCAGCCCGACATGACGGGACAGCCTTCACGGTCGTCGGAACCGACGAGCACGGCGAGATCGAGATCACCGAGCAAAGCCTGACTGGGCCTACCGTCCTGCTGGTCGGGAACGAGGCTGCCGGGCTCGCTGCCTCGTGGCGTCGGGCCTGCGATGCGATAGTCCACATTCCGATCACTGGCACGGCCAGTTCACTGAATGCCGCTGCCGCTGCTGCCATCGCCCTCTATGAGGCCAACCGCCAGCGTCGGCATCGACGACGGCCCCTGAGCTGACGGGAAAGCTGAGGACCGGATTTCACGGCACGCCGGAACGGTCGGCCAGTTTGGCTCCACCACTCACTATCGTCGGCGTCAACAGCGCCAGACGAGCCTCTGGGGGGACGATGGCGGCCGCGGTCATAATCAGCGTTGCGGTGGGCATCTGGGTCGGCGGGGCGTACATACGGAACAAGGTCGCCTGGGACTCGGCGCGGAATGCCAAGGGCAGACTGGATGCCGCCAAGAGCCGGCGGTGGGTCACGGCCGGGCGGATGCTCTGGCCGATCGGGTGGGTCACCGTCCTTGGGGTAGCAATCGCCGCATCTCCTGATCAGATCACGGTGACGCCGGACGGAGGGATCTCCTCCGCCTTCTACACGCTGACGATCGCGGCCCTGCTGCTCGTGGGCTGGCTCGTCTTCAGGTACGCGGACGCTGCGAGGACATGGAAGGGCACCGCGGAGTCGAAGACCGCGCTCAACGACGCCAGGAAGAAGCGCTGGGCCACTCTGTGGCCAGCCATCCTCGCCGTGACAGTCCTCTTCGGCTTAGTTGCCATCGTCATCACGACCGGAGCGTCCGGCTGACCCGACGAGGCGCACCGCAGGCACGGCCACGACTGACCGGTGGAGCGACGAAGGGATGACTGAGGGCACTACCGTTGCGCAGGTGAGTGCCCTGTCGACCTTGCGTCGTGCGCTGGACCGGGTCGCCGGAAGGGGCGACGGCGGCGATCTATGGCGGGCGGTGCGAGATCCGCGAACGATCCAGCGCGTGGGAAGCCGGCCCGACTATCGGTTCAGCCTCGCCAATGAGCGAACCTTCCTCGCCTGGATCCGCACCGCGCTGGCCTTCTCCGCCGCAGGCCTGGCAGTCGCGCAGTTCCTCACCGAGGTCTCCGCCGGCTGGCGTACAGCGATCGCGATCGCCCTGGTCGTCATGGGTGCGGCCTGCTCGCTGTGGGGTCTCGTGCACTTGACCAGCACGGAGCTCGCCATCCGCCAAGGGGTGGAGCTCCCAGCCTCGCGGATGCCGACGGTTCTCGCGCTAAGCACAGCCCTCGGTGCGCTGATCCTGATCGCTGTTGTCGTTTAGCCACTCGGCACGACGGACACAGAGCCGTCACACTGGAGGTAATGGTGCTTCAACTCACCGGTGTGACACCCGATCCAGCGCTGCTCGACCTGCCGTGGGCCGTGCCGCTCGAAGACTGGCCCGCGAGTGCGATCGTTTCCCTGCCCCGTGGCCTCTCCCGGCACACGGTGCGGTTCGTGCGCCTGGGCGACGACGTCTACGCGATCAAGGAACTGACCGAACGGTACGCCCAGCGGGAGTATCGGCTGTTGCGCGACCTCGCGCGACTCGATGTTCCGGCCGTCGAGGCTGACGCCGTCGTCACCGGCCGGGTGACCGATGAGGGTGAGGAGCTCGACGCTGCACTGATCACCAAGCACCTGCAGTTCTCGCTCCCCTATCGCGCTCTGTTCTCCAGAACACTCCGTAGCGACACGACAACGAGGCTGCTCGATGCGCTGGCCGTGCTGCTCGTCCGTCTCCATCTGGCCGGGTTTTACTGGGGAGATTGTTCGCTGTCCAACACCCTGTTCAGGCGCGACGCGGGCGCATTCGCCGCCTACCTGGTGGACGCCGAGACCGGCGAGCTGCATCCGGCGCTGAGCGAAGGACAGCGCGCTCATGACATTGAGCTCGCCAGGACGAACATCCTGGGTGACCTGCTCGACCTCGAGGCGGGCGGTCTGCTGCACCCCTCCATCGATCCGATCGACACCGCCGATGAGATCTGCCAGCGCTACAACGGCCTCTGGGCTGAGCTGACCGGGCCGGAGGTCCTCGACGTCGCGGAGTGGCATCGGCTCGACTCGCGCATCAGGCGCCTGAACAAGCTCGGCTTCGACGTGGCCGAGCTGCAGATCCAGCGCAACGCCGGCGAGCGGCGGGTGGTCGTCCAGCCCAAGGTCGTTGACTCGGGCTACCACCAGCGGAAACTGCTGAGACTCACCGGGCTGGATGTGGAGGAGAACCAGGCACGTCGTTTGCTCAACGACCTCGAGGCATTCCGCGCGCACCTCACCGATACCGCAGGTGAGCGCGACGAGGAGATTGCCGCGCACCGCTGGCTCCTCGAGGCTTTCCAACCGACGGTGGCGGCCGTCCCAGCCGAGCTGCGCCGCAAGCTCGAGCCGGCCCAGCTCTTCCATGAGGTGCTCGACCACCGGTGGTACCTGTCCGAGGCGGACGGCCGTGACGTCGGTCTCGCCACCGCGACGAAGTCATACGTCGACACGGTTCTGCGCGCGAAACCGGACGAGCGCGCGGTGCTCGTCGACGGCACAGCGGAGATCGACTAAGCCCTTGCCAGCCCAGCCGGCCGCCGCGAAGCCCCGCCACCGGGAAGACCCACTCACCCGCGGCGGTAACCCCAGCACGGAGGCCCCATCGCCTCCCACCCCCGATCACGCAGGCGTACGCCTGCTTTGCGCAGTGTCCGATCCCGCGGGGATGCGCACACCTGCGTGATCTAACCGAGGACGGACGAGGGCCGCTGATCTCGCAGGCCGGTCCCCATCGCGATGATCCTGGTGACCTCGACGAGCCTGGCGAGCCTGGCGAGCTCGACCCGGTGGAATTGCGGACCCGTCCCTCTGGCGACCATGAGCAGCTGATCGGGCGATCCGAGTGGCAGGACGGCGATCTGTAGCCCGCCCTCGGCCGTGTATGCCATCGCCCGCAGCGGCCGTGCCGTGGGCGTAGCGATTTCGGCGGGGGCTCCCGCGGTCGAGTGGATGACCTTGCCCAGGCGATCGCCGACGACCGCCGCCCAGTCAGCGCCGAACACGGCGGGGACCGCGTCGGCCAGGGTGACGACCGCGCGCTGCGGGTTGACGGCCACGTGTGCAAGGAGGTCGAGCTCTTGATCCACACCCGGGATGCCGTGGGTAGGCCAGACTCCCTCCACCAAGACGCCGGGCAGCAGCGCCAGCCCGTCGACTGCTTGGTCGAGATTTCGCTGCTGTGGGCAGAAGACCGTGAACTCGTCGAGCGCTCTGCCGCCATCGCGGTCGAGCACTGCAACCTGGGCGATATCGGCTCTGGCGTGGCCGATCACCCTTGTGACCTTTGCCAGCCAGCCCGGCCGGTCGGGTACGGAAACCCGCAGTCTGATCAACATCGGCACCCTCCTCGGCCATCGGCGATGCCCCGATCATGACGGAGGGTGGTTACCAGCACGTTGCATCTACGTGTCAGGCGGCTACGCGCTGCTCTGCTTTCCACCATGGCGGCCGATCCGCCGGGCGGTGGCGTCGTTGTAGAAGTTAGGCCTGAGATCGATCTCGGCGTAATAGCGGCGGAACACCGGGGTGATGCCGCCGGACATCGGCGGCACGATCCAGGTCCAGTCAGCGGGCACCACCCTCCCCTGCCGCTCCTCCGCCTCGATGTGCTTGAGGAAGCGCAGCGACTCGGTGTGGTGGTCGGTGATCCGCACCCCAGCGCCGTCGTAGGAGTGCAGCACCGCGCGGTTCAGCTCGACCAGTGCGCTGTCCCGCCACAGGGTGCGCTCCGATGAGGTGTCCAGGTGCAGCAGTCGAGCGACGGCCGGCAGCATGTCATAGCGGTCGGCGTCGGCCAGGTTGCGAGCACCGATCTCGGTGCCCATGTACCACCCGTTGAAGGGCGAGAATGGATAGCGCACTCCACCGATCTCCAGGCGCATGTTGGAAATCGTCGGCACCGCGTGCCACCGCAGCCCGAGCTCGGCGAACCACGGTAGATCCGGATGATGCAGCGGCACCTCGAGCACTGCATCCTCCGGCAGTTCATAGAGCCGAGGCCCCTCCGCGGGCGTCTCGATGACCAGCGGCAGGACGTCGAAGCGGCCGCCCCTGCCGCGCCAGCCGAGCCGGTGGACCGCCGCCGTGAAGCGCGCGTACTGCCGGTCTCCTCTCCACGAACCGTCCGGTCGTCGATAGCCCGCGTACCTGATGAGTTGCTCGTTCCACACCCTTGCGAACGGTCGGCCAGGCGTCGCGGCCGCGAACACGGTGATCGTCGGACGGATCTTGCCGTCGTTGGTGGCCTCGAGGAGGTGGCCGACCAGCTCCGCGAAAATGTCGTCGGCGTTTCGTACACCGCGCCGATCGCGGACCCGCAACGTTCGCCAGTAAAGCCGGCCGATGCACCGGCTGGAGTTACGCCAGGCGAGCCGGGCACCGAACTCCAGTTCCTCGGGGGTGTGCGTGTACGTTCCGGTCCGCGATAGTTCACTGTCGACCTCCGCAAGCCGTGGCAGGAGGCGCTCGCGCGGTCCCACCTCGCCGTAGAAGGCCTGCAGGAACTCCTCGGCTGCCGCGGGATCCACCGGCTGCGCGGGATCCCACGCGGGCGCAGCGATGTTCCGGTAACCGGGCACGCCCAAGCGGGGATTCGCCGGCGCGGTCTCGCTGATCCAGGGGAATCTCTCCCGCACGCTCACCGCCTACCTGTCACGGAGTTGTCCGTGAGCGGATGCGAACCAGAAATCACACGTCGCGAAATGCTCTGTTCGAACAACGCAGGGCCGGCATGCTCCCGTGCAGCGCGCTCATGGCCAGCTCCAGCCATTGGTGGGGCCGCCGGTGGGACGTCGCCTGCACCCGCCGAATGGCAGAGTGAGCTGCATGAGGGCCGGACGCCACCCAGCGCTGGCCGAGACGGCGCTCACTCCGTTCTGGCTCGACCGGCCGGCGGGCGTCGACCCTCAGCCACTTCTGTCCGGGTCGACTGCTGCGGATCTCGTCGTCGTCGGCGGCGGCTACACCGGGCTGTGGACGGCGCTGCTCGCCAAGGAACGCCATCCCCACCTGGACGTGATCCTCTTGGAGGCCGACCGCGTCGGCCACGCCGCATCCGGCCGCAATGGCGGTTTCTGCTCGGCCAGCCTCACCCACGGTCTGGCCAATGGGCTCGACCGGTTCGCCGATGAGCTGCACGTACTCGAACGCCTCGGTCGGAGCAACCTCGATGCGATCGCCGCGACCCTGACCCGCTACGGCATCGATTGCGACTGGGAGCGAAGCGGAGACCTCGCCGTAGCGACCGAGCCGTGGCAAGCAGAGGAGCTCGCCGAGCTTGCTCCCACGGTCAGGGACCACGGGGCCAAGGCACACCTGCTCGACATGTCAGCCGTACGCGCCGAGGTCAACTCGCCGACATACGTGGCCGGCCTCTGGACCGAGGACGACCAAGCGATCGTCGACCCGGCCAAGCTGGCGACTGGCCTGCGCGACGCATGCCTGTCGCACGGAGTCCGCATCCACGAACGGTCACCCGTCACCGCGGTCACTCCGGGACGGACGAGAGTCACGGTCCGCACCTCACACGGGTCGGCCGCGACGCCGCGAGTGGCCCTTGGTACGAGCGCGTTCCGGCCACTTCTGCGCCGCCTCCGCTGGCAGACGGTCCCGGTCTATGACTACGTCCTCATGACAGAACCATTGAGCGAGGCGCAGCTCACATCCGTGGGGTGGCGGCGGCGCCAAGGCGTCAGTGACTCGGGCAACCAGTTCCACTACTACCGCCTCACCGCGGACAACCGGATCCTTTGGGGCGGCTACGACGCGATCTATCACTTCGGAAGCGCAATCCGACCTGAGCTCGAGCGGCGGCCGGCGACGTACGACCGGCTCGCCCGTCATTTCTTCACCACCTTCCCGCAGCTCGAAGGCCTGGGCTTCAGCCATGCGTGGGCCGGCGTTATCGATACCTGTACGCGCTTCTGTGCGTTCTTCGGCAGCGCGTACTCGGGACGCCTTGCGTACGCACTCGGCTACACCGGGCTCGGCGTCGGAGCAAGCCGGTTCGGCGCACGAGCCATGCTTGGCCTGCTCTACGGGGGCGACCCTGACGTCACCTCGTTGAAACTGGTACGGACGAAACCACTGCCGTTCCCGCCGGAGCCGCTGCGCTATGCGGCCGTACAGCTCACCCGATGGTCGCTCGCCCGGGCCGACAGCAGCGGCGGGCGGCGCAACCTTTGGCTGCGCGCGCTGGACCGGGCGGGGCTTGGCTATGACTCGTAGCTGGACCGCTCGCGCGCCTCACACCGGCTCTGGTACGGCTCCAGCCGGGTCCCGCGCGCTTTGAGCAAGCCCGATTCCGGCGAGGACGACGAGGCCCCCCACCACCTGGACGCCGTTCAGTGCCTCGCCCAGCCAGATCCAGCTGACACCGGAGGCGATGACCGGCTCGGCCGTACCGACGATCCCGGCCCGGGTGGCCGACACGTGCCGGAGAGAGTTGATGGACAACAAGTAGGGCGCGACGGTACCGAGCAGGATGACGCTCGCGACGAGGACCCCGACGGGCACGGAGCCTGCCGACAGCAGCTCACCAGACACCTCGGTGTGCTTGGTCAGCTGTGACCAGTCGAAGCTCCACCACGGCGCCGCGATCGCCCAGAAGATCACCGCGAAGAAGAACGTCCAGCACATCAGGGAGAGCGGGTCTCGACTGCGCACGGCATGCTGACCGATGAGGAAATAGGCAGCGAGGGCGAGCGCCGATCCGGCCCCGGCCAGCAGCCCGACAGGATCCAGCCCACCGCCCCCCTGCCAAATCTGCACGACAAGTGCGAGCCCGGCGAGACAGAGGCCGATCGCGAGCCATACCCGGCGGCGGACCTGCTCCCGCTGTACGACCCGGGCATAGAGGGCCACCAGAACCGGCCCGGTGAACTCGAGCAGCAGGGCAATCCCCACCGGAAGCCGCAGGATGGCAACGAAGTAGAGGTACTGGATCAGGGCGACTCCCACCAGGCCATAGACCGCGAGCATCGGCAGCTCGCGCAGGCTCACGCGCAGCGACGCGGGGCTACGTACGGCCGTGATCACGATCAGGACCACGAAGGCCCCCGTCACCCGCAATGCCGTCAGCCGCTCGGGCTCGAGACCACCTGTCAGGGCGAACTTGCTCACGCTTCCGTTGACGGCGAAGAGAGCCGCGGCACCAATGATCATGCAGTAGCCAAGGCCTGGCCGGACCATGGTGTTCTGTGGCGGCACGGCGGCCTCGCGCGTCGCTATTGGTGTACGGGTGGCGCGGTCCACGGTTGAAACACTACCGAAAGTCCATTTGGCTCCTGACACCGTATGGATCGACGGCTGCCTGGTTCAGGATGCGAGCCCGCCCAGCAGCCGAACGGTGTCGATGGTGTCCGCCTCCACCGGCGACTTGTCGGGGCGATAGCGGAGCACGCGAGCGAATCGCAGCGTGACGCCGCCCGGGTAGCGCGAGCTGCGCTGGACTCCGTCGAAGGCGATCTCGACAACGAGGTCCGGCTTGACCCGCACCAGCCAGTCGTCCTGCTCGACGGCGCGGGCGAGGAACTGCTCGGTCTGCCAGGTCAGCAGCTTGTCGGTCAGACCCTTGAAGGTCTTGCCGAGCATGACGAACTCGCCCGTGCGGGGATCGCGAGCGCCGAGGTGGAGGTTGGACAGCCAGCCCCGGCGGCGACCGTGGCCCCACTCGGCGGCGAGGATGACGAGATCGAGGGTGTGCCGCGGTTTCACCTTGATCCAGCCGGCGCCGCGGCGGCCGGCGGTGTAGGGCGTGTCGAGCGACTTGACCACCACGCCCTCGTGCCCA
>DATBRJ010000120.1:0-3368 GCA_036560395.1 Actinomycetes bacterium
TCGCTCCCGGGATCGTGTCCACCCTGCGGATGCCCTGGGAGTACACCGGCGCCGGTTGGCACATCGACTACGTGTCGCCGCCGGCGGTGGCGTTTCATGTGCTAGATGATCTTGGCCGACTGACGACTCACTATCGGCTGAACGTGTGACGGCCGGTGGCGAGTACGTAAGAGCGTCTCCACCCAATCGGTGGGACGTGGGCGCTCCACCGGCCGTTCTTACATCGCGGTCAAACCTCGCGGTCTCCCCGTGCACCTTCGCCGTCGGGTGCCGGCGTTGCGAACTGCAGGTGATACGGAGGTAGGAGGGGGCACCGTAACGCCAAGGATGGCGGTGTGGGTGCCCGCTAGCGGCCGGCGCGCCCATCACGAGGCCATGACCGGTCACGTGCGACCCTGGCGAGCCGACGCGCTTCGCGCAGCGGTTCCGGGGTGCGCCTCCTGCACCAGCAATGCCGTACGACCTCCAGCGCAGTGACAGCGTCGACCTTCCAGCCGGCGTGTACGGCGAGCGGCCGGACACCGCTCCTGGTCCGCAGCCAGAAGCCGACGAGCTCGCCATCGAGCACCAACGGGCTTGCGGCGCCCGCGTGATCTTCTGGCTGCTCACCGGAGGCGACCAGCGGGCGGTGCGTGACACCGACAGTCGGCAGATCGAGTACGGCACCGAGGTGGAGGGCCAGCCCGGCCCGACGCGGGTGGTCCCGCCCGGTCGCGTCCACAAGAAGGACGTCCGGAGCCTCGGGCAGGCCGCGTACGGCCCCCTCGAGGATCTCGCCATTCCGCAGGGCCAGCAGGCCCGGCTCGTAGGCCGCGCCAGCGGACCCGATCGTCAGGTAATGCCCGCAGCGGCGGCGTCCCCGGATCAGCGCGGCCGCCGCCCACGCTGGATCGCCGGCGCTGCCTCGACCGATGTGACCCCGGGGGAAGCAGACGAAGCACCCCCCGACCAGCGGGTCGCTAGCGGGCGGCGTCCAGTCCCTAGGCGCCGCTGCTGCCAGCTCCCGCTGGACCTCGATGAGGTCGTCGCGACCAGCAGGCCAGAACCACACCGCTCCAGGGTTCCGCACCAGAGTTCGCCGGGCGACGTGGGCAGCCAGCTGGACCGGGTCCTGCCCGTTCCCACGTGATCAGGCATGCGTCCGCCCGCCCCTGCAGATTTGCACCTTGGGCAAGGCGGAGCACGCATGCCTGATCGGGTGGTGGCGGGCGGGATCCCGAGCTGGGACCAGCGCGGTCGGGTAAGGAGCGGCCCAGCCGGTCATCCCGGAGACCGACCGAGGTCACCCAGACTGCATCTCCAGCCTCAGCCTTGCCAGCCAGGAGCCCCAGCCGTCTGCGGGCTGGCTGTCACCGATCCGGACGTAGAGCACTGTGCTATTGCCGCGCAGCTCGTTGAGATCCAACGGGCGCTCCGCCCGGTTGGACAAGTCGCGGATGTTCTGGCTCTCCTCGAGCACCGTGCGCCAGTTCTCGCCGTCCGTCGAGACCGTCACGAGGTACTGGTTGCCGATGTCGAGGGTTAGCGTGCCACCGGTGACGCCGTCCGGCAGCGCGAACCGGTAGACCGCGAAACGATCCCCGTCGGTGAACCTGGCCTGGCCGTCGAAGACGTCACCGTCGAGCTGCGAACCGTCTGCGTCGAAGAGCCACGGCTCCTCGGCCTTCGTAGCCGGAGTGAACTCGATCACGGCGCCGATCACCTGTACGTCCGCGGAGGCCTCGGCTGTCAGGCCGCTCGTCGATGTCGCGACCATTTTGATGGGGTACGTGCCGGACGCGGTGCCAGGGGGCACCGCCACCTGGAACGTCACGACCTCGGTTCCCCCGCCGCCGACGGGTCCGAACGTGGCGGTGGCGGGTTGGACGCTCCAGCCGCCTGGCGCGGTGGCGGTGACCTCACCGCTGATCGGGCGGTTGCCGCCGTTGCTCACGACTGCCTGGACGGCGACGGTCTCCCCCGCCCGGGCGACGGCGCCCATTACGTCCACGCCGAGTGGTGGTGCTCCCCCCTTCTTGCTCAGGAGCTCGAGCTCGGTGAGCGTCGTGGTCGGCTCGCCGGTGTTCGCCGTGACCTCGAGGCGATAAAACCCATACCTGCCTGGCGTGGCGATCTTGTACGGCTTGGTCTGGAGTCGCCACGGGAATGTCTCGTCGCTGCGCTGGTCGATGACGGCCCACACCTGTCCGTCGAACGAACCTTTGAGCACCCAGCTCCGCGCGTCACCAGGAACCGGCCCCGAGGTCAGGGTGTAAAAGGTGACCCGCTCCCGCGGTCCCTTGACCTGGTACTGCACGAAGGGGGTTTCGCTGTCGAACGTAATCCCTGTGCCCGAGCTGTTGTCGATCAGATCGGTGTAGTCGGGCGGCCGGATGACACCGTCGGAGAGTTGCACCTCGGCGAGCTGGAGGAGCGACGAGCCCGCGTTGCGGGTGATGTCGAGCTTGTAGAACCGGTAGGCAGTCGTGTTCGCGAACCGGTATTCCTTGGTCTGGAACCGGTCGGTGAAGACCTGGTCTCGCTGTGTGTCGACTGTCGTCCAGTTCTGGCCGTCATTCGATCCCTGCAGCGTCCAATCCATTGGATCCCTGGTCGGTGCGTCGTTCGCCGATGTCAAGGCGTAACGGACGATCGCGAATGGCCCATCGAACTCGAATTGGGCCCATCCGGTCGGGGTAAAGGTCAGCCACTTGGTCTGGACCTCGCCGTCCACGAGGTTGGCCGCCACCTCACCGCCTCCCGTGTTCTCATCGCTGGCGGTGACGTGGACTACGTGGTCGGTGACGTTTCCAGGGAGTTCGCCGACCGCCGTTCCCGCCGTGCCGGTAACGACGCCGGCGCCCGCAGAGGCAGTGTCGGCGAGCGGCTTCGGCACGTCGTCGTCGTCAGTTATGGAGATGGGCGCGGCGTCCTTGCCACTCCCCCAGCTCGACGGCTCGGAGCCCATGTCGAAGTCGAGCACCGCGCCGTTGGCGAGCAGGTCGTGCGGCAGGTACGTCTTGTCGTACGCCTTGCCGTTGACCTTGAGTTTCTGTACGTACACGTTCTGCGTGCTGTTGTTCGGCGCGTTGATGACGAGGTTCTTGCCGTTCTCCAGGTGGACGGTTGCCTCGGTGAACAGCGGCGAGCCGATCGCGTAGTACGGGCTCCCCATCTGCAGCGGGTACAAGCCGAGCGCGCTGAAGATCTGCCACGCGGACATCTCTCCGTTGTCCTCGTCGCCGGCATAGCCCTGCCCGATCTCGCTGCCGAGATAGAGCCGGCTCAGCGCCTCACGAACCTTCTGCTGCGTCTTCCACGGCTGGCCCGCGTAGTCGTACATGTAGGTGATGTGGTGGGACGGCTGGTTGCTGTGCCCGTACTGCCCC
>DATBRJ010000121.1:0-8260 GCA_036560395.1 Actinomycetes bacterium
TGGCTGGCCTACACCACCCCAACCGCCGTGGTGTTGTCGGTGATCTTCCTGTTCTTGCAGTACCTCGGCCCCGGCATGATCAAGACGGTCCTGACCCTGCGCACCGGCAACGCCTGGGTCCACGTCTGGGCCTACCACGCCGTCGCGCCCCACACGATCGCCGATACCCCACTGATCGTGAAGATCTTCCGGATCGGCTGACCGCCGCCGCAGGGTGGCACCGGCCGATCGCCAGGCGCTGCTGCGCGCCGCCTGCCGCATGCCGGCAGAGCGTGCCGAGCACATCGAGGCGGTGGGGCATGCAAACCGACGGCGCACCACCGGCATGCCAGCGGCTGGCCGTGTGCTGGGAGAGATCGAGCTTGCGGGCGACCTCCGCTCGGAATGGCCGGCAACGAACAGCTCACCAGCCCGCGAGCGGATGCGTTCAAGCGCCTGGCGTCACGCACGACTCGGGCGCTGCGACGGTCGGCGCTTGCTCCATTCCGCCACGCTGCCAGGACCCGGACAAGATGTCGCCGGGATGCGCGAACCTCTTTAGGTGCGCTCTTCGTACGCATCCGGTTCCGCCGCTGCTGCGCGCATCAAAGCGGAGGTGTGGTTCGCGGTGGATGTCGGTGCCGCAGATGCCGCAGGCCTCGACCTGGACGAGGACTTCTCGTGGTCCGGGGCGATGGGTCGTCGACCTGCTGGATGCTGATCTCACCGGGCCGCTCGATGACGGCTGCTCTGACTTGACTGCCCCCTGGGCATGGCCGTGGCTGCTCGCCGGCTCGGCAGAATCAACCGAGCCGGTAGCTGCGTCAGGGTCGGGCCGCTTGGGTCAGTGGAGCAGCCGTTCGACGTCGGCCTGCGCCTCCTTGAGCGCCTTGTCGGGGTCGGCGCCTGCAACCCACGTCGCCCCGAGCTTCTGTGTCAGCGTGTCCTCGACCGCCTGCCAGTTGCGGATTCTTGGCGCCAGGTGGGCGATGGACCGTGCCGTCTCGGCGTAGTTGGCGCGCTGCGGCGCTTTCTTGTAGTCGGCGCTGTCGAGGACGGAGGTTCGTGCGGCGAGGTGGCCGGTGCCCAGAGCCCATGCATCCACGTGGTCGTATAGGTACTTGATGAACTCGACCGCGGCGCGGTAGCGGACCGGGTCGGCTTGCTTCTGGCGCGGGATGGCCCAGGTGTGGGAGTTGGCCCACGTTGCCGGCTGGTTGAACAGCGTCGGGAAGTCGGCCGTGCGGTAGGTGAACTTCGCCTCCTTGTTGTACTGGTCGACCACCCAGGTCCCATTCAGCAGGAAGGCGATGTCGCCCTTGAGGAAGGCCTGCTGGCCCGAGTCGTAGGTCTGCTTGGGCTTCGCATAGCCTTCCTTGAACATGCGCAGCATCATGTCGAGCGCGGTCCGCGTCTCGGGGCTGTCGACCTGAGCTTTGCCGTCGGGGCTGACGATCTCCTTGCCCTGTTGGTTGACCAGCGCCATGAGCAGGCGCACGCCGTTCGGGCCGTCCACGAACTCGCCGCCGAAGAACTGCTTCCCGGTGCGTTGCTTGACCTGCTTGGCTTCGGCGAAGAACTCCTCCACCGATGACGGCAGCTTGGGGTTGCCACTGGCGTCCACGAGGCCCGCGGCCTTGAAGATGTCGACGTTCAGGTGTGCCAGGTTGGCGTGCACGTCGAACGGCAGGGCATAGGTGGTGTCCTGATAGGTCACCGCCTCATGGGCAAACTTGGTCGCGTCGTCGAGTTTGATGTTCAGGCCGGAGATCGCGTCGTCCAGTGGGAGCAGAAGGTTGCGGCCGGCGTAGTCCGGCAGGTTCGAGCCGTGCATGACCGCCACGTCGGGTGGGTTGCCGCCCGCGAAGGTGGCGTTGAGCGCGTCGTAGTAGGTGTCCCAGACGGCGCCACCGAGTCGCTTGACCTGGATGCCGAACTCGTTGTTCGCGTTGAACGCGTTGGTGAGGATCTGGATGACCTCGCATTCGCTGGTGGCCTTGGAGACGTCGGTCACGCCGCGAGTGGTGTCTTCACAGTCCCCGAAGAACCGCGACAGGGTGATGCTCGTACCCTTGAGGCGGTCGGCGCTCACGCTTGCCAGGTCGCTGCCTTCCTTGGCCGCTTCGCCGTTTCCTCCGGTTGAGCCGCCGAGCCCACAGCCAGCTACCAACGCCGCGGTGGCGAGGGAGACAGCGAGCCGCGCCAGCACGCCGCGTCGTGCGGTGAGGTGCATGAGGGCCCCTTTCCTGATGGGAACGATCTGGTCGTCGTGAGCGGCCGGCGAGAGCAGCGAGCCATCGGCTACCGGCCGCTATTTCTCGCCGCTCGTGAGGGTGATGCCTCGGATCAGCTGACGTTGGAACAGCAGGAAGAACAGCAGCAGGGGCAGACAGCCGACGATTCCGCGGGCCATCAGCGAGCCGAGTTCCTCGGCCTGTGCGAAGTTGCCTTGCAGCGAGGCAAGGCCGGTCGTGACGGTGAACATCTCGCGTTTGGTCGCCGACACCAGCGGCCAGAGGTAGTCGTTCCAGGTGAGGACGAACGTGAAGATGCCCAGCGAGGCCAGGGCGGGGCGGGCCAGCGGCAGCATGATCGACCAGAAGATGCGCCAGCGGCTTGCGCCGTCCACGCGCGCCGCCTCCTCGATCTCGCGTGGCACCTGGCTGAAGAACTGCGTCATGAGGAAGACCCCGAGCGGCGCGGCGATGCGTGGCAAAAACAACCCCGGGTAGGTGTTGTGCAGGTTTGCCTCGGAGAACATGAGGAAGAGGGGCACGAACATGGCTTCCTTGGGAACCATGAGCCCGGCGATGACGAACACGAAGACGAGTCGCCTGCCGGGGAAGGCGATCTTCGCGAAGGCATAGCCAGCCATCGCGCAGAACAGCACGGTGAGCACTGTCGCGACCGTGGTCACCACGAGGCTGTTGGTGAACCAGCGGACCATGAGGCCGACCTTGAACACGGCCGAGAAGTTCTCCAAGGTGAAGGCTTTGGGAAACAGGCTGGTGGTCGTGCGGCGCAGCACGCTGTTTGGCGTCAGCGCCAGCGAGAACATCCAGATGATCGGAACGAGCCAGATGAAGGCGGCGGTCAGCATCAACGCGTGGTAGACGATCGGCCGCCGGCGACGCGCGCTACGGACCGGGGTGGGTGGCCGCGCCGCTCGCGTCGGTCGGTCCGCGGTCGCCGTGGATGTCTCGGTCATTGTGCCTCCCGACGAAGGATTCGGAACTGCACCGCGGACACCGCCAGCATCATGGCGAAAAGGAACAGCGAGACCGCCGACGCGTAACCCAGCTGGAACTGCCGGAACCCGGCTTCGTACACGTGCTGGATGAGCACGCGAGTGGAGTCTCCGGGGCCGCCTCGGGTCATGATGTAGACCTGCCCGAAGATCTGGAACGACGCGATCAGCTGGGTGACGACGACGAGCACGGTGACGTGCCGCAGGCCGGGAACGGTGACGTGGCGAAACCGCTGCCAGCTGTTGGCGCCGTCTAGGGAGGCAGCCTCGTGGAGGGTGGGGTCGATGTCCTGTAACCCTGCCAGGAACAACACGAGGTTGAAGCCGACCGTCCACCAGACCGTGGTGACGATGATGGCGGGCATCGCCAGCCTGGGGTCGCTGAGCCAGGAGACGGGCTCGATCCCGAACCAACGCAGAAACGCGGCGAGGATCCCGCGGTCGGGGTTGAGCAGATACCCCCAGATCAGGGTCGTCACCGAAATCGGCAGCACGTACGGGAGGAAGAAGACCGCACGGTAGAAGGCCGTCCCTCGACGACGGCCATGCAAGGCGAGCGCCATCCCAAGGCCCAGGGCGACGAGGATGGGTGTCGAGATGGCGGTGAACTCCACCGTGTGGCGAAGCGATGTCCAGAACCCCGGGTCGTTCCAGGCGCCTTGGGCGCTGGGGTGCACGCCCAGCAACGCAACCAGGAGGACGGTTGCGGCGACCGTGACCACGACGTTGCGGGTTACGGTGCCACGCTGGACTGCTCGGGCCACCAGTGTCCCCGCAGCCAGCAGCAGAACCAGCCGCAAGGCCCCGAGGTGGCCGAGACTCCAGGTCATGTCCGTGCCCCAGAGCATCCGCTTGAAGTTGTCCAAGCCGATGTAGTTCTGGGTGGTGCCGAGCAGGTCCCAGTCGTAGGCGCTCATGAGCACCGCCTGCACGACAGGGACGACGACGAAGAGCACGTAGACCACGAGGAAGGGCGCGAGGAAGCTCAGCCCAGCCCCGGCAGCACGGGCGCGTGCACGACGTCTCCGAGCGGGAGGTTGACGGACTCGGGCCTCCGTTCTCCCGGGTGGCACGGCGACCTGGGCGGGCGAGCCGCTCATCGGTGCTCCTTTCCCCGGCTCGGGCGGCCGTGCCGGAAACTGGCCCAGCCTGGGAGGTTGGCTCCGGTGGTGTCCGGGGGTGCCCGCCGAGGCGGTTGCGCCCGTGGCGCGAAGGGGTGTTGGCACTCGCCGACGGACCCGTCGGCCTGGACTGTGGTGTCCGAGCCCTGACGCAAGGTGCGGGAGGGGTCAAGCGGAGCCGAAGGGTGTCGCGCCGCGGGGCCACCACTTTGGATGGACACCGTCGACCTCCTTGGGCCGCGGGCGAATCGTCCGATTCTCACGTGGGAATTCTCACGTGGGAGTATAGTGCATCGCCGTCCAGCCAACGTCAAGGTCCCGTCCCGCTGCCGTTGGTCGGCGGCACGGTGGCAGGGGAGGTGCAAGGGTGAGGCCACCGCGGATTCAGGATGTCGCGCAGCGGGCGGGGGTCTCGTGGAAGACGGTCTCCAACGTGCTCCACGGGCGCTCGAACGTGCGGCCCGAGACGCGGGCGCGGGTCCAAGCCGCGATCGCGGAGCTGAACTACCGGCCGAGCTTGGCCAGCCGGCAGCTGCGCATGGGCCGCACGCACCTGCTCGCGCTCGCCGTCCCCGCGATCTCGGAGCCGTACTTCGGCGAGCTCGCCCACGCCATGATCGAAGGGGCCGCCCTGTCGGGCTATACGGTCCTGATCGACGAAACCCATGGGGCGGCGGAGCAGGAAGGCGTCGTCGCCGAGGGGTTCCAGGTCCGGCTCATCGACGGGATCATCTTCAGCCCGCTCAGCATGACCGGTGCGCAGATCGCCGCGCGTCGCGATCGGACGCCCATGGTCCTCATCGGGGAGCATGCGACCTCCGAGGACGCCGGGCTGGACCTGGTGACGATCGACAACGTGGCGTCGGCGGAGGAGGCCACCAGGCACCTGCTCCAGGCCGGACGCAGGCGGATCGCGTTTCTCGGCTACCAGGCATGGCGCCCCCGCGGCACCGGCCAGCTGCGGCTCAAGGGCTACGAGCAGGCGCTGCGATCGGCCCGGCTGCCGGTCGATCGCGGCCTTGTGCTGGAGGCGGACGCGTTCTCCCGCGAGCAGGGCGAGGCTCGGGTGACCGAGCTGCTGCCCCGCATCCGCGAGGTCGACGCCCTGGTGTGCGCCAACGACCTGCTGGCGGTCGGCGCCATCCGAGCCTTGCGGCGGGCCAGGGTCTCGGTGCCCGACGAGGTCGCCGTGCTCGGCTGGGACGGCACCCCTGACGGGGCCTTCACCCAGCCGAGCTTGACCACCGTCGCCCCGGACAAGCAGGCGCTCGCGCGGACCGCGATCGATGCCCTGCTGCGGCGGATCGAGGGTGACTCCTCCCCGCCCGCCACCCATGTCGTCCCGCACCGCCTCATCGTCCGCGAGAGCACCGCCCTGCCAGGATCGACGTCCTGATTCTCATGCGGACCGGCTGCCTGCCGGCCAGTGCGGCAACCGCTCATAGGGCGTAAGTCTGGCCTGCATTCTCACGTTGTACTAGCCTGGGTGCTCGTCGCCCCTCGCCCAACCCTCCGGAGCCCTCATGCCCGCGTCTGCTGGTTCGCCAGACAGGACCGACCTGCCGCGCCCGGAACACCCTCGCCCGCAGTTCATGCGCCCGGACTGGCTGTCGCTCAACGGTGATTGGGAGTTCGAGGTCGACCAGGGAGACTCAGGGCTCGAGCGCGGCCTGCGCGAGCGTCGGCTGGCGGGAACGATCACGGTGCCGTTCGCGCCTGAGTCCGAGCTCTCCGGCGTGGAGCGGACGGACTTCCTCGAGGCCGTGTGGTACCGCCGGACCTTCAGGATCCCCCTGGCTTGGGAGGGCAAGCATGCCCTGCTGCACTTTCAGGCCGTCGACCATGACGCGACGGTGTGGGTGAACGGCGTCGAGGTAGCCCGCCACCGAGGCGGGTTCACCCCCTTCACCGCCGACCTGGGCGGCGTCGTCGGTCCAGGCGAGGAGGCGACGGTCGTCGTCCGTGCGCGTGACACCCGCCATGGCCCGCAGGCGCGGGGCAAGCAGGCGACGTGGCTGGCCAACAGCGGCCCCTACTACACGCGGACCACCGGCATCTGGCAGAGCGTCTGGCTCGAGGCGGTCCCAGACACCTGGCTCCGTCGCCCGCGCATCACCCCCGACGTCGCCGGCTCGGCGTTCCACCTGGAGCTGCCCGTCTCGGCCAACCGGCCGGGCTGGACCGTGCGCGCGGTGCTGTCCGACGACGCCGGCGAGGTGCTGCGCGCCCAGGTGAGGGCGGACCTGGACCTCGCGCCGCGTCTGGTGCTGCAGCTTCCCGCCGCCCGGGTGCGCCTCTGGGAGCCGGGCGACCCGCATCTGTACGGCCTGCGCCTGGAGCTGCTCGACGCAACCGGTGCGGTCGTCGACGCCGCCGCGTCCTACGCCGGACTCCGGTCGGTGTCCATCAACGGGCACGCGGTGCGCATCAACGGGCGGCGGGTCTTCCAACGGCTGGTGCTCGACCAGGGATACTGGCCAGAAAGCCTGATGACCGCCCCGACCGACCAGGCGCTCGTGGCCGACATCCGGCTGGCCCGCGACGCGGGCTTCACCGGCGCGCGGCTGCACCAGAAGGTCTTCGAGGAGCGCTACCTGTACCACGCCGACCGGCTGGGCTATCTGGTGTGGGCCGAGTTCGGCGACTGGGGAGCGGCCAGCGGCGGCAGGCAGGGCGATAACCAGCAACCGACGGCGTCGTTCGTCACCCAGTGGCTGGAGGCCGTGGAACGCGACTACAGCCACCCCTGCATCGTCGGCTGGTGCCCGCTGAACGAGACCTACCAGCTGTTGCACGACCGGATCACCACCCTCGACGACGTCACCCGGGCGATGTTCCTTGCCACCAAGGCCACCGACACCTCCCGCCCGGTCATCGACGCCTCCGGGTACTCCCACCGGGTGCCGGAGACCGACATCTTCGACTCGCACCTGTATGAGCAGGACCCGAAAGCATTCGCCGAGCTCATGTCGGGCCTCGCCCAGGGCCACCCGCACGCCAACACCCTGCCCGGCGGCCGCCCGATGTCGCTGCCCTATCGCGGCCAGCCCTACTTCTGCAGCGAGTTCGGCGGGATCTGGTGGGACCCCGACGCCGCACCGTCGGCAAGCGGCAACGACGATGCAGCGTCGTGGGGCTACGGGCAACGCCCTGCGGACGAGGAAGAGGTGTACGAACGCTTCACCGGCCTGGTCGGCGCGCTCCTGGACAATCCACGGATGTTCGGGTACTGCTACACCCAGCTCACCGACACGTTCCAAGAACGCAACGGCCTGTACCGCTTCGACCGATCACCCAAGCTCGACGTCGAACGACTGCGCAAGGCGCAGACGCGAGTGGCGGCCTACGAGGTGGAATAGCGCCCTCGAACCCTGTGGATGGCACCCGTCAGGCATGACCCGCCGGCGCCCGCCGGTCTGGCCCGCCGCCAACGCGCCCTGAGCGAAGATGGTGACGGGTCCGCTTCGGGCTGTTCTCCCGCGAAGGGGCGGTTCGGACAAGCGGGCGCGGCGAAGCGGCCGGCTTGTCCAGACCTCAGGAAGTTAAGCCAGTAAAGCGCTCTTGTACCGTTGCGCGGCCTCCGTGCCCCCGATGCTGCGGGGCGGTGGGTGTCGCTAACGACCGAGGGCTCCTTGGAGCAGCAAACCTCCTGCTCAGGGCCCATATGGTGGGCGCGGGAGGAATTGAACCTCCGTCCTCTTCCGTGTCAGCAAAATGCAAGGAACCGCTGTGCAGACGGTCGTTTCTGCAGGTCGCCGCCGACCGTAGGTGCCGAAGTTAAATGCTCTCCTGGCGTTCAGTTAAGCGCTCTCCCGCTGGCTCAGTCGTGACGTGCCCCACAAGATTACCTGGCTCGCTGCGCCGCGGGTCTCCTGTGCACGGGAGCGCTGGCAGTGGAAGGTCTCTACAGGTA
>DATBRJ010000122.1:0-2823 GCA_036560395.1 Actinomycetes bacterium
GCGGATCGGGGTAGCCCGCGCTCTTGCCTTGCGCCCCAAGCTGATTATCTGTGACGAGCCGGTATCCGCCCTCGACGTGTCCATCCAGGCGCAGATCCTCAATCTGCTCACGTCGCTGCAGTCCGAGTTCGGCCTGACGTACTTGTTCATCTCGCACGACCTCGGCGTCGTCGAGCACATCAGCGACCGGGTGGCGGTGATGTATCTCGGCCGCCTCGCCGAGGTCGGGTCGGTCGACGAGCTGTATGAGCAACCACGCCACCCCTACACCGCTGCGCTGCTCTCGGCGGCGCCGGCGGCCGACCCTCGGTCGACCGCCACCAGCCAACGGATAATCCTCGGCGGTGATCCGCCATCACCGGCGAGTCCACCTCCGGGCTGTCGCTTCCACCCGCGATGCCCGAAAGCGCGTGCGGTGTGTGCCACCGACGATCCGGCGCTGGTGCCTCGCCTGAGCGACCCGGCGTCCCACCTGACTGCATGCCACTTTCCGGTAGAGCCAGGGGACGACCTGAGCCGGACGCCGACCGCGGAAGAGACGCCTGATGGCAGACCACCGGTGGCTAAGCCGCCGCCGCCATTACGGGCAACAGACACGCCTTGGGAGTACAGCGGGATCCGCGGCCCTGGTCCGGGCGGCGGACCTGAGAAAGAGGCGGCCGCTCCCGCCTCCCGCCGCGTGCCGCCGGCCCGCGGCGCGGTGGAACCTGCGGGCGAGCGGAGGTACCCGAACTCCTCGCGTACCGAACTGGGTCCGTCGACGTGGGCGACGGATCTGTTCGCCAAGGAGCCTGGCGATGAGCCTGGCCTGAAGCGGACGGCAGGAGATCAGCCGCCGCCTCCGTCCTCGGGCGCCTTGCCAGGTCCGGATCGGCAGCCAGTGCGCGACAAGCCCGCTGTCGGGACGACGGCGGCCAGCCAAGGGTCGTCCCCGGGCTCTGCGGATGGAGACGGAGGGGTTATGCCCGAGCCGGGGTCTGGTGACCGGGCCGAGGTACGGCGGCGATATCCGCCAGGTCCCGGTTCTCCCAACGTCGATCCGTGGGCCGACGATCCGTTCGCCGACGACCCCGCAGACCCGCAGCGAGGAGGTCAGCCGTGACCAGCGTTGTCGACAGCTTCGCCGCCGAGCCGATGAGCGTCGAGCCGGAAGCCGGACCTGGGAGTCCGGTCCAGCGGAAGATCCAGGGCCGCAGTCCCTGGCGGTTGGCTTGGGAGCGCCTACGGCGGGACAAGTTCGCCATGGCATCGCTCGCCGTGATCGTGCTGCTCGTGCTCTTCGCGGTCGGTGCCCCGGTGGTGGCGGCCGTGACCGGCCATCCGGTGGATGAGCAGTACCGCGACACGGGCCTGACCGAGGATGGCGTTCCAGTCGGACCGAATAGCACGTTCTGGCTGGGGACGGACAACCTCGGCCGGGATCTGCTCGTGAGGATTGCGTACGGGGCTCGCGTCTCGCTTTTCATCGGCATCTTTGCGACGCTGCTTGCTTTGATCATCGGCACCGTTATCGGGGTGATCTCGGGATACTTCGGTGGCGCGGTCGATGGCTTCATTTCCCGGGTCATGGACGTGGTGCTCGGCTTCCCATTCCTGGTCACGGCGATCGCGCTCGTCGCCATCTTCCAGCCCAGTATCAAGATCACAATTGCGGTCATCCTCTTCTTCATGTGGGCACCGGTGGCAAGGATCGTGCGCGGACAAGTGCTGTCGCTTCGGGAGAAGGAGTTCATCGAGGCGGCCCGCTCGATTGGATCGGCCGATCTCCGGGTGATGTTCGTCGATGTCGTGCCTAACCTG
Organism: Actinomycetes bacterium; assembly: GCA_036560395.1. Classification (GTDB taxonomy): domain Bacteria; phylum Actinomycetota; class Actinomycetes; order JAKEEW01; family JAKEEW01; genus DASYTV01. The sequence goes on from DATBRJ010000122.1 coordinate 1,801, forward strand.
ATCGGTCCGCTGATCGTTTATGGGACGTTGCTGATCCCGCAGGTGATCGTCCTCGAGGCAACGCTGTCGTTCCTTGGGCTCGGGGACCCTGGTCAGGCGAGTTGGGGCGGCATTTTGGCGGAGGTGCAGAACGGCTCGCTCTACACGATCGCCTGGTGGATGCTGGTGTTCCCCGCACTCGCCCTGCTGATCACGACGCTGTCGTTCAACCTGCTCGGCGACGGGCTGCGCGACGCTTTTGATCCCGGCTCCGACCGGACCCTGGCGAAGTAGGGGCTCTGGTTCGATGCTGCGATTCCTCGTTCGGCGGATCCTCTTCGGCATCATCGTGCTGTGGGTGATCGTCACCGCTGTGTTCTTCCTGTTCTTCGTCGCCTCGCCTGGCGACCCGGCGCGGCTGTTCGCCGGCCGGCAGGCGCCCGAGCAGACCGTGACGCTGGTCCGCCACCAACTCGGGCTCGATCAACCCGTGCACGTTCAGTACGGGCGCTACCTGAAGGGCTTCCTCCAATACCCGCCCAACCTCGGCGAGTCCTTCGCGACCCACGAGAGGGTCTTGGACGCGCTCATCCGGCAGGCACCGGTCACCCTGTCCGTGGCCTTGGGAGCTGCCGTGATCTGGATGCTGATCGCCATCCCGATCGGGGTCCTGGCGGCCACCCGCCCGAGGTCGCTGGCCGACCGAGGTGCGACGATCTTCGCGCTGGGCGGCATGTCCCTGCCGTCCTTCGTACTCGGCATGATCGTCTTCAACCTTCTGTTCTTCATCCCCGCTACCAAGTGGAACGTCGACCTCTTCCAGGTCTCCGGCTGGACACCTTTGACAGAGGATCCGATCGGCTGGCTGCGCCACCTGGTCTTGCCGTGGATCACGCTGGCCCTGCTATATGCGGCGACGTACTCACGGCTCACCCGCGGCTCCTTGCTCGAGACACTGGGTGAGGACTACATCCGTACGGCGCGGGCGAAGGGACTCACCGAGAGAACGGTTGTCTACAAGCACGGCCTCCGCTCGGCTATCAC
>DATBRJ010000123.1:0-6248 GCA_036560395.1 Actinomycetes bacterium
ACGCTCGCCGAACGGCGGGAGAAACAGGAGCCGCAGTACACAGTCCCTTACGAACGCATCGCGGCTGAGCAAGTGACCAGCGGGACCGGCCAGGCGACCATCCACCCGCCCACCGGGAGCGCCACTCAGGCGAGCCTCCGCGACCTCGACCGGGTCCTGATCGTTGGTGCCGGGACGGGGACTGACGTCGCCATCGCCCTCAGGCACGGCGCCGCCCACATCGACGCGGTCGAGATCGACCCAAAGTTGGCTCAGCTTGGCAGGGACCGTAACCCGGACCACGTGTACAGCGACCCGCGCGTCAGGATCCACGTCGACGACGGGCGCGCCTTCCTCGAACGCACCGACACGAAGTACAACCTGATCCTCTTCGCGTTGCCGGACTCGCTCACCCTGGTCTCAGGCGCCAGCTCGCTCCGGCTGGAGAGCTACCTCTTCACCGAGCAGGCACTGGCAGCAGCCCACGACCACCTCGCTCCTGGCGGGGCTTTCGCTATGTACAACTTCTACCGGGAGGCCTGGCTCGTCGATCGCCTAGCGGGCACGATCGACACGGTGTTCGGGCATCCGCCGTGCGTGGACGCCAACCCGAACTGGGGGCAGCAGGCGGTCATGGTCGCGGGGCTGACGCCCGCCGATCAGAAGTGCGCCACCACATGGTCGAGGAGCGCCGCGACACCTGCGCCATCCACCGACGACCGCCCCTTCCTGTACATCAAAGACGGCACCTTCCCAACGCTCTACATCGTGGCGCTATTGCTGATCTTGGTGGCCAGCGCCTTCGCCGTTCGGGTCACGTCGCGAGCGCCATTGCGCCGGATGTTCCCCTACCGGGACCTGTTCCTGCTCGGTGCGGCGTTCTTGCTGCTCGAGACGAAGAGCGTGACCGGCTTCGCGCTTCTCTTCGGTACGACCTGGGTGGTCAATGCCCTGGTCTTCGCTGGGGTGCTGATCGCCGTGCTCGCCGCCGTCGAAACCACGCGGCGCTTCCGCACACCGCCGCTTCCGGTGATGTACGCCGTGCTGCTCAGCGGCCTCGCGCTCGCGTGGCTGGTACCGAGCTCATGGCTGTTGTCGCTGCCAGTCGCACCGCGAGCAGTGCTGGCCGTCGCCATTGCCTTCATGCCGATCTTCGCCGCCAATGTGATCTTCTCGAAGCGGTTCGCTGACACCGCAGAGCCGACCGTCGCCTTCGCTGCGAACCTGCTAGGGGCCATGCTCGGCGGCTGCCTCGAATACCTGGCCCTGGTCACCGGCTACAACGCGCTGCTCCTGATCGCTGCTGCGCTGTACATCGGTGCGTACGTCGTCAGGCCCCGACAGGCGGTCCAGGGCACGCATGGCCTCATTCCGGCGCCGGGTGTCGCCCGCGCTGCTGGTACAACGGCGAGCCGCTGAGCCCTCTACTGCACCAGGGGCTCGAACCGCACCGCACTCTCATGGCCGTACCGTGAGAAGCATGAACGGTGGGGTGATGGACGCCTGGGTTGTCCATAAACCAGGGCCGATCGCAACGGGACCGCTCGTCCGGGTGCGGCGTCCTGTACCGGAGCCGGCGCCGGATGAACTGCTTGTCGCCGTGGAGGCATGTGGTGTGTGCCGGACTGACCTGCACCTCGCTGAGGGCGACCTCGCGCCGCATCGCGCCGACACCACGCCAGGACATGAAGTGGTGGGGCGGGTCGTCGCGGTCGGCGGTGAGGTTAGCCGGTTCGGGATCGGCGCGCGGGTAGGCATCGCCTGGCTGCGGAGTACGTGCGGCAGATGTCGCTACTGCCGCCGCGGTGCGGAGAACCTGTGTCCTTACTCGACGTACACGGGCTGGGATGCTGACGGGGGCTACGCCGACTACGCAACGGTCCCAGCGGACTATGCCTATGCACTGCCGGAAGAGGCCCCCAGCGCCGAGCTCGCCCCGCTGCTCTGCGCCGGCATCATCGGCTACCGTGCGCTGCGCCGAGCCGAGCTGCAACCCAATGGCCGGCTCGGGATTTACGGATTCGGCGCCTCAGCTCACCTGACGGCGCAGGTGGCGATCGCCGAAGGCGCCACCGTTCACGTGCTGACTAGGTCGGACGACGCCCGCAGGCTTGCCATGGACATCGGCGCGGCGAGCGCGGGGGATGCGTACGACGCCCCGCCGGAGCCACTCGACGCGGCGATTCTCTTCGCGCCGGTAGGCGACCTGGTCCCGGTCGCGCTCAGCGGGCTGGACCGGGGCGGCACCCTCGCGATCGCGGGGATCCACCTCACCGACATACCGGTGCTGAACTACGAGCAGCACGTGTTCTACGAGCGATCGGTGCGCAGCGTGACCGCGAACACCCGCCATGACGGCGAGGAGTTCCTGGCGATCGCGGCGAAGGTCGGCTTGCGGGTGACGGTCACGCCATACCCGCTGTCCGAGGCGGATAGGGCGCTCAGTGACCTCCGCGCGGATCGAGTACGCGGCGCCGCAGTCCTGATCGCCGACTAGTGTCCCGCTAGTCAGCCCGTCCTGCCGATGTGCCGCATCATCCTGGGGCTCGGAGCAGGCCATGCAGCCGGTCGGCGATAAGGTCCCAGCGCCACGCTCGCTCGATCCAGTCACGCCCACGCCGGCCGAGCTCCCGCGCCTTCGCGGGGTCGTCGAGCAGATCCGCGATGCGCTGCGCGACTTGTGCCGGCGACCGACCGTCGACGACATAGCCCGTCTCGCCGTCGATCACGGCATCAGGGGCGCCGCCCGAGTTGCCGGCGACGACGGGAAGGCCCGTCGCGGACGCCTCGAGATAGACGATCCCAAGGCCCTCGACATCAAGGCCGCCGCGGCGGGTGCGGCACGGCATCGCGAAGACATCCCCGGCATCGAAGTAGCTGGGCAGTTCTGCCCATGGGACCGATCCAGTGAATATGACATCGCTGCCCAGGCCGCCGGCCTCGACCATCTGCTCCAGCCTTTTCCGGTACGGGCCGCCGCCCACGATCAGCACGGCCGTCTCAGGCACCCGGCGGTGGATCTCCGGCAGCGAGCGGATGAGGGTGTCCTGCCCCTTACGCGGCACGAGCCTGGAGACGCAGACGACTATTGGCCGGTTCACCAGGCCGAGCCGCTCGCGGATCTCGGCACCGCCCGCCCCGGGCCGGAATTCGCCCTCGTCCACGCCCGGCGGGAGTTGGACCATGCGGGCCGCGGCAGCCGGCGTAAGCACGCCCGCGATCCGGCCGCGCGTGTACTCACCGAGATAGGTGACGACATCCACCCCGGCGCCGATGCGGCGGAGCAGTGACCGCGCACCGGGAAGTTGCGCCCAGCCCGCCTCGTGACCATGGGTGAGGGCGACGAATCGTTCAATGCCGGGATCACTTCGGAGTGCCGCTGCCAGAAGGCCGAGCGGAGCGGCCGCTCCAAACAGCACAGCGGTGCAAGCCTCCGCCCTGGCGATCTGCCTGGCCCGGCGGAGAACGGAGGGGACCGGCAGCATCAGCGAGGTCGGGTGTCTGACCACCGGGTAGGGCAGCCTGGCGTCGAAGTCTGCGGCTCCGCGCCACGCCGGAGCGTAGAGAACAACCGATCCCGCAGGCTGACGAATCGCTAGAGAGTGGACAAACGACTGGATCCCACCGGGTCGCGGCGGGTAGTCATTTGTGATCACCAAGGTCCGCATCGGACCGCCACGATACCTACTGGCAGGTCAGCACCTGATCGAGTCAGCCGCTGCTCACGCCGTGGATCTTTGCCCAGTCGCGGGCAATGGCTATCCGCTCCGGCGGCGTTGGATGGGATGCGAAGAGGCCGTACACGATCGGATCGGGATCGAGGTCGGCGAGGTTCGCCACCGCGAGGCGGTGCTGCATCGCGATCTGACCGGGCGGGTCGCGGGCAAGGTCAAGGGCGTGAACATCGGCGCGCGCCTCGATCCTTCGGCTGACGAGCAGCTCCACTGGCGTCGCGAGCTGCGTGAACACCGCCACCATGGCCAAGATCAGGGCAATCGACCGCGGATCGGCGAGCGCCGAGACGCCGGCTCGGTGTTGCAGCCACGGCAGCTCGAGCACGAGATAGAGGAGACAGACCCCGAACGCTATGCCGAGGGCGCCGATCAGTGTGCCGCGAAGCACGTCGTGGTTCTTGACGTGCCCAAGCTCATGCGCCGTGATTATCCGGATCTCCTCGGGGGACATGTCGCGCAGCGTCGTGTCGTAGACCACGATGCGCCGGGTCGACCCGAAGCCGGAGACGTAGGCGTTGAGGCGGCTCGTCCGTCTGGATGCGTCCGCGACGAGCACATCCTTGACCGGGAGGCCGTCCTTGTCGGCCAACGCGATGAGTGAGCTTTTGAGCGGGCCGGGCTCCATCGGCTTGAAGTTGTTGAACACGGGCTCGACCAGCACCGGGTAGACGAACGAAGCAACGACGACCATCAGGGCGGCGAGCGCGGAGGCGGGTATCCACCACCAGCGCGGTGAGCGCCGGACGAGGGCCAGGAGGATGAGCAAGACGAAGATGATCACCCCCGTGCTGATGCCGAACGCCTTCAATTGGTCGATCGCCCAACCCCCCCAGGTCTGCGTCGACAGGTTGTAGTCGCGCATGACGCTCTCCGCGCGGGCGTCGAACGGCAGCGTCACCAGGCGGCCGAGCGCAGCCAGAACCAGCGCACCCAGCACGATGAGCCGCAGCCGGCCGAAGGCGCGCCTTCCCCGGCCGCCCACGGCGCCGACGATGCGCGCGCCCAGGGGAGTCAAGCCGAGGAGCAGCGCGAGTGCGAAGCTGACGGCGAGTGCCGCGTAGGCCGGCGGGCGGACGGCGCTGTGGTAGGCGCCTTCTCGTGCGATCTCGGCCGCAGTGAAGTCACGGGCGGGGTCGACCGCGACGGGGCCGCCGGGAACGGGACCCAGCGTGCGCCACGGGGTGGTCACGACGATCACAGCGACGAGGGAGACGCCGAGAATCACCCCGACGATCAGTGCCCAGCGCCGAGCCGACCAGTGCCTCACGTGCCTCCTGACTCCATCGGGCGCAGCAAAGTTCCGCCCTCCTCCGCAAGCCCGGTTGCGGCCCGGCTCGTGCCTTACGCAGCCAGATCGGTGAGGTAGTCGCGCCAGGCCGCGGTGAACCGCTTCACCGTCGTACTCAGCACGCCACCAAAGGCCGCCCCGAGATTAGCCGTCCGCGTACCGCCGAAGGTGCCGACCTCACGGTAGAAAGCGACGAGCTTGCTCTGGCCCTGTTGGCTCGCGATAAGCCGGCAGGCCAGCCAGGCCTTTTCGTACGTCGCTGCAAGATCGTCACTTGCAACGTCGAAGTCCCTGTCACTCGGCAGGGCCTTCGGAGCACCGTCGAGCCGAAGGTCCCCCAGCAGTTCGCGGGCGGCCACCTCCGCCGGCACGTCGGTGCCGAGATAGCCGACATAGTCGGCGAAGCCCTCCGACAGCCAGCTGGGCGTCCACGACTTGGTTGCGGTCCTCGTGGCCACGTGCGTTATCTCATGCGTCATCACAATGCGGCGGCCCGTGCTGCTTAGCCTTGCCCAGACCGCCGGGTTGATGACGATCCGATCCGCGACACCGACATCAGCCGGCATGGCCGATTCAGCCCGGGTGATCGCGGCAATCTGGGCATACTTCCCGGCCGGCGCACCGAGCAAGGCGGCCATCCTCGCCTGACTGTCCGGGGCCAGCACGACGACCTTCTGCTCCCAGTCCGTCCCCCAGACCCTTGTCACCCGCGGCACCGCGGCGTCGGCCTCGCTTGCGTGCCGCTCGAGCGAGGCCTTGCTGCCCAGGCCAAGCACGATGCTGCGTTCACCCCGGACAACCGTGACCGGCCCGAAGTCCCAAAGCTGCCGCTGGGTGAGATAACCGGCCCTGTCACCATCGGTGTCCCCGGCGACGTACCAGCGGCCGTCGTGCTGCCTAAAGGTGTAGTAGAGGTCCAGTCTTGCTGCAGTGTGGTCGTACCCGTCGATTCGGTACCGCGCGGTGACCTCCCCGACGAACGCGCCCGTGCCGAGGTCGGCCTGCCGCGTTGCGGAGAGCTTGAACGGCGACGTGTCGGCCAGGTTGTAGGTCCACTCGTCGTAGGGGACGGGGGCCAGCGCGTCGAACATCCGGCGCTGACTCTGGACGAATCGAGGTGCGTCGGGGTCGACCGTCGAGAGGAAGGACTCGCGATTTCGATGGCTGATCGCAGCTGCCCGCCGATCGAGCAGCGCCTGGACGGCCACCGCGCGCGCTCGACTCGGATCGATCGACCGGCTCGGTGC
>DATBRJ010000124.1:0-3794 GCA_036560395.1 Actinomycetes bacterium
GGTCACCGACGAGTTCATCGCCTACATCAGAGGACATGGACCAGAGTGGGATCTGGGCCAGGTCAGCGAGTTTCTCCTTGTCGCCGCCACTCTGCTCGATCTCAAGGCCGCCCGCTTGCTGCCCAGCGGCGAGATCGACGATGACGAAGATCTCGCCCTGCTGGAGGCACGCGACCTGCTCTTCGCGCGACTGCTTCAATACAAGGCCTACAAACAGGTTGCGGCGATCTTCGCGGCTCGGCTGGCCGAGGAGTCCCAACGCCATCCGCGAATCGTCGCCCTCGAGGAGGCGTTCGCGACCCTCCTGCCGGAATTGGTCTTCGGACTGGGACCGGAGGAGTTCGCGGCACTGGCGGGGCGAGCGCTGACACCCAGAGAGCCTCAGACGATCGCAGTCAGCCATCTGCACGAGCCGTTGGTTTCTGTTAGGGAGCAGGCAGCGATGCTCGTCGAGCGGCTGCGCAGGGTGCGAGGCGCGAGTTTCAGGGCGCTTACCGCCGACTGTGACAGTCCCCTCTATGTTGTTGCTCGCTTCCTCGCACTGCTCGAGCTCTATCGTGAGGGCGCGGTTGGCTTCGAGCAGATCAGCCCGCTCGGCGACCTGCACGTCCGCTGGACCGGCAGTGACGAGGGCGGTGTCGATCTGCGTGACGAGTTCGACGAGGAGATCAAGACCGATGACTGAGGCCCGCCCGGAGGCCATCCTGCCGGGTCAGAGAATGACAGAGGCGATGTCGACACCGATGCCCGCCAACCGGGGGGACGAGGACCAACCGCCTGGCCCAGCAGACGGCGGCGGATCAGGCGCGGGCCCGGCCGCCACGCTCGGCGGGCCAGGATCCTCCAGCTCCACTAGCGAGAAGGCTGGGGCTAGGCGCCGACCGGAGTCGACGGGATCCCTTCGTGCCGCACTGGAGGCGGTTCTTCTCGTCGTGGACGAACCGGTGAGCGACGTCGCGCTGGCGCAGGTCGTCGAGGAGCCGCGGGACAAAGTGGCAGCGGCCCTCCGTGAGCTCGCTGCGGAGTACACCGAACAGGGCCGCGGCTTCGATCTGCGCGAGGTCGCCGGCGGCTGGCGGCTCTACACCAGAAGCGACTACGGACCCGTGGTCGAGCGGTTCGTCCGCGATGGGCGGCATGCGCGGCTTACCCAGGCGGCGCTGGAGACCCTCGCGGTCGTTGCTTACAGGCAACCGGTCAGCCGGGTCAGGGTGTCCGCGGTCCGCGGCGTCAGCGTGGATGCGGTGATGCGGACCCTCGTCGCCCGCGGCCTGGTGGAAGAGGCCGGGACTGAGCACGAGACCGGTGCCATCCTCTATCGGACGACGTCCTATTTCCTGGAGCGGCTTGGCCTGCGCAGCCTCGACGAGCTGCCCGAGCTCGCACCATTCCTCCCGGCCGTGGACGAGCTCGATACGGCTGAGATCACCGAGAGCGCCACCACACCCGACCTGGGGGAGCAGGGTGCACGGGATGTCCCCGAACCGGATTCCGCCGCGGCCCGCGACCGACAGGCGGAGGAGACCGGCACAAAACACGATGAGTGAAGAGACCGGAGTACGGCTGCAGAAGGTGCTGGCGCAGGCAGGGCTCGGCAGCCGCCGCGCGTGTGAGCAGCTGATCGGTGAGGGTCGGGTCGAGGTCGACGGCCGAGTGGTTTCCGAGCAGGGGGTCCGTGTCGATCCAGCGCGGCAGATCATCCGCGTGGACGGAAGCCGCATCGTCACCGCGCCGAACCTGGTCCACCTGGTGCTCAACAAGCCGGCGGGCGTGGTGTCGACAATGACCGACCCCCAGGGACGCCCGTGTCTAGGGGACTACGTCGGCGACCGGCGTGACCGGCTGTTCCATGTCGGCCGGCTCGATGCCGACACCGAGGGATTGATCCTGCTCACGAACGATGGCGAGTTGGCGCACCGCCTTGCCCACCCCAGCTACCAGGTCGCGAAGACGTATGTCGCAGAGGTGAGCGGGCCGATCGCCAAGAACGTGGGTCGCAACCTGCGGGCGGGCGTGGCATTGGAGGATGGGCCGGCGAGGGTCGACTCGTTCCGAGTGGTGGGCAGCACGAGCAACCGCGTTCTCGTCGAGCTGGTCGTCCACGAGGGGCGCAACCACATCGTGCGCCGGATGCTCGCCGCGGTCGGCCATCCCGTCCAGCGGTTGGTCCGTACGCACATCGGCCCGGTTGCGCTCGGCACGCTCCGGCCGGGGAAGCTGCGTTCGCTTACCCGCGAGGAGCTCGGTGCCCTCTATGCCCTCGTCGGCCTCTAAGCCCGACCCTCGATCCTTCGGGACCGGAATCCCTGAGCCGGCGGCCGACCGAGCCGGTATTGGTGCCTGAAGACCGATGGGCCGGTGGCGATGGTGGGATGCGAATCAGGCTGTCTCGGTGATCGGACGCGACGGCTCCAATCCCGGTCGGCGGTTAGTGTGGTCGCCGTGGCGGTACGCGCGATCAGGGGTGCCATCTGCATCGACCGCGACGAGCGGGGCGAGCTGCTCGGCGCGGTCGCCGAGCTGCTCAAGGCCATCCTTGAGCGCAACCAGCTCACCACGGATGAGCTGATCAGCGTGATCTTCACCGTCACGCCGGATATTCGGTCGGAGTTTCCGGCACTGGGCGCCAGGCTGCTCGGAATGAAGGATGTGCCCTTGCTTTGCGCCCAAGAGGTCGACGTGCCAGGTGCGATGGAGCGGGTGGTGCGCGTCATGGTCTACGTCGAGACCAGTGCTGCCCGCGCCGAGATCCAGCACGTCTACTTGCGGGGGGCCGAGACGCTGCGCCAGGACATCGCCCAATGACGCACGCGCACCGCGACCCGCCCCAAGGGCGAGACTCCGCCGAACAACCAGCTGAGGCGACGGTCGCATTGCATCGCGTCCTCGTGGTCGGCGCCGGACTCATGGGCACGTCGGCCGGTCTGGCGTTGCGATCGAAGGGGGTCGAAACCTACCTCGCCGACCGAGACGCAGGTGCGGCCCGGCTGGCCGCCGATCTCGGGGCCGGTTGGGACGAGCCACCGCCGCAGCAGGTCGACCTGGCAATCCTCGCCGTGCCACCGCAGGTGGTGCCTGATCTCCTGGTTGATCTACAGGGCAAGGGGGTGGCCAGGGCGTATACCGACCTAGCAAGCACCAAGGGGTACGTCCAGCGCGCCGCGGCAACCGCAGGGGTGGATCTGGCCGGCTACATCGGGGGTCACCCGATGGCCGGCAGGGAGCGCTCAGGGCCGGCGGGCGCTCGTGCTGATCTCTTCGAGGGCCGCCCCTGGGTGCTCACGCCCACCGAGCAGACGGCGCCGGTTGTACGTGATCTCGCAGTCGATGCGGTACGGCTGTGCGGCGGGCTCCCGGTCGTGATGGAGGCCGACGAGCACGACCGCGCGGTTGCGCTGATCTCCCATGCTCCGCATCTGCTCGCAGCGGTCATGGCGGCCCGCCTCGAGCAAGCCGATGAGGCTGCCGTCGCGCTTGCAGGCACCGGAATCCGGGATGTCACCCGCATTGCAGCCTCTGATCCCGAATTGTGGCGCCAGATTCTGGCCACGAACGCACCCGCCGTCGCCGAGGTCCTCGACCGGATCGGCGCTGACTTGCGGGGAATCGCGGCGGAGCTCGGCAGGGCAGGCGTACCGGATCCACCATTGCCCGCCACGGCAGGCCTGCTGGCTCGCGGACGGCGCGGAGAAGCTCGGCTGCCAGGCAAGCACGGAAGCGCGCATGTGGACTATGCGATCGTGCCGGTGGTCTTGCCCGACCGGCCCGGCCAGCTCGCGCGGCTGTTCACCGAC
>DATBRJ010000125.1:0-6858 GCA_036560395.1 Actinomycetes bacterium
CGACCGCCACGTTGCCGGGGTCGAGGTCGACGAGCCGCGCGCTCACATCCCCTCCACGCTGATGGCGCTCGAGGACGGTGAGCAGGTCACGCCCCTGCCCGGCGCACATGCTGATTGCCCGCAGCGGTCCGGGCGGCGCGGCGTCCAACGCGTCGGAGATGCGATCTTGTACAGTCGCAAGCCGGCGCGCCAGCATCGAGCCGGGAACGTCGTAAAGCTGATGCCAGTCGACCCAGTCACGCTCGATCCGGTCAAGCTCACCCACGTCTAACACCGTAGCTGCACGGTCCGACAGGGACGACCGGGCGAGGACAGCGCCCCTGCCGGTCAGCTGAGGCACAACCGGACGAAGCGGAGCGCGACGATAGCGGGGCCACTCCCCCTCCCCCGCGCCGGAATTCAAGATCGCTAGCGCCGGGCGCGGCGGTCAGCCAGCGTGTTCGATCTCGGCGCCCTCGCCGATGCCATGGCGTGGTGGGCCCCCGGCGACCCCGTCGGCGGCGCCGAGAAGGGGGATCTCCGCCAGGGCCGGGACCTCCTCCCGAGCAAGGATCATCGCTACTCGGTCGAAGACATCCTGCCCATCGAGCGAATAGGCCGAGGTAAAGTCCACCGCGCCGTTGAGCTCGAGGACCACGTAGCCCCCTCCTGGCAGCGGCAAGAGGTCGACACCAATGAAATCGCCACCAGCAGCACCGGCCGCGGCGAGCGCAGCCGCGTTCGCCTCGGGCGGCGGCGTGACCTGCTGGCGGACCGCTCCGAGCGCCACGTTCGTACGCCAGTCTCCTGGCGCCGCCACCCGCTCGATCGCGCCGACGACCTCACCACGCGCGACGATGATCCGGAGGTCCCGACCCAGCGGTTCGACGAGCTCCTGCACGAGTGCGCCCTGACGGCGGAACCACGGGCGGGTCCGGAAGACCTCCATGCACTGCTCGTACTCGGCCTCATCCTCGCAGCGGATGACATCACGGCCCCAGCTGCCGAACCGTGGCTTGAGTACGACGGGAAGCTCGATCGCTCGGCTTGGATCACGCTCGGTCACGTGCTTGGTTGCCGGATTCGGCACACCGTGTCGCGAGAGGACCTGCGCCGTCTCCAGCTTGTCGTGCATGGCAAGGAGTGCGGAGGGTGAGTTGAAAACGCGGACACCTCGCCGCTCCAGCCGGCGAAGTTCTCGCAACCCGGGCTCCACCCCGTCCAGGGAGGCCACCACGTCCAGCCGGGCGAGGACAGTGTCCGTGGCTTGCACCCGCCAGCGGGCCTCGGCCGGCCGGAGCAGCATCGCGTCGACGCCGAACTGTTGCCACGCGTCGACGAGCGCCAGGTTGGTGCCGCTCGGCTGGCCGGCCAAGAGGTAGATCGCCATCTGGTGCCTCCACTTCGAGGACGCAGAACTCGCGTGAGGGGTGGTGACGCTGGGATGGCTCTGTGTTATCTACAACGCGTCAGCCGTCTGACGCGCCAGAGCGTTTGGACGTGCTCTCGGTCGACGGGGATGTGCGGGCGGCCCGTCAGCAGGAGGATAGGGGTCACTAGGAACCCAGCACCAGATGTAATTTCCCGCCGCCCACCGCGATGCGCGGAGGTGACCGTCACCTCGGTCCGCGGCCTAAGCCGGTACCTGGGAGTTTTCCGATGAACGTCCGGGGTCCGGCAGGGACAGCGGTCTGAAAGAGTTTGCCGACACGATCCGAATTGATGCGGTTTCGGCAACTCTGCAGATGCCTTCCGTTTGCCTAACCTTTCGGGCGTCGAACCGCTTCAACGGCGGCCGCGCTTTCCGCTTCGCCGGCCTTCCCAACGACGGCCACGACCCGCCGGTAGACCTCGGCAGCCGACGACGAAAAGCCGTCAGGGAGTCCGATCGCACGGAGCACCTTTGCGGCCTCGTCCATCTCCCCTGACCATCGCCATGCCCTCGTTGCCGCGCGCTGGGTTATCCGGTCCAACTCCACATCGAGATCGATCCCGTCGCGGCGGAGCTCCGACCTCACTGCGTCATCGACGCCGTACTCGCGCGCGGCCGCGGCGAGGGTGAACCACAGGGCAGGCATCGCCTTGCTCTGGAGAGCGAAGCACGCCTTCAGCGCGCTTGCGCTGCCGAGGTGCGTTCCGAGGACCCTGGCCTCCACCGCCGAGTCGCCGAACAACTCCGCGACAGTGTCGGCCTGCTCACCGGCGGCCCAGAACACCGTGCTGCCGGGTCGCCAAGCAGGAGGACCGATGATCGCGGCGTCGACCACACGATCGGTCCCGAACATGTGTTCGATCTCTGTAACCGTCTCGACAGCGATGGCATTGGCATCGACGTAAAGGGTGGGACGACCGAAAGACGCGACCTCCGCGGCGACGTCCAGCGCAGCTGCCGGAGGGCAGATCGAGATCACCACGTTGGCGCACCGGACCAGTTCGTCCACGTCGCGGACGGCTATCAGGTCCGCTAGCTCGGCCCGCTTCGACGTCTCGTACGACCGGCCGGCAGCCGCCCAGATGACCTGCCCGGCCCTCGCTTTAAGTGCTGCACCGATAGAGGCGCCCATCGCGCCTGGGTGGAGGATCCCGACGACGGGCCGGGACGGCAAACCAGCTGGCACGCGCGCCAGTCTGCCAGCCGGCGACTGGGCCGGCTCCCTGCCCGCCGTGCGGGGCGTCGGCCCGGTGGCGAATCTGCGCACCGAATTCCCGCGTCGGCACCTTAGAGTTGCCGCTGTGACGACAGAAGAAAGCCGATGACAGTCGATCTTGCGGCCGTTCCGCGGACGAGCAAGGACTTGCTCCGCCGGTCCGGCGTGGCGGCGTGGCTCCTGGTCGCGGCCGTGGGTCTCGCCTTCGCGGATGCGTCGATCGTGGTCCTCGCGTTGCCGCGGATCTATGCGAGGTTCGACACCACGATCGTCGGTGTCTCGTGGGTTCTTAGCGCGTACGCCGTCATTGTGACGGTCGTCGCGCTGGGGGTCGCTGCGGCCCACCGATGGATGCGGCCGCTCGTCCTTGTTGTCGCCGGGCTCGGGATCTTCACGCTTGCTTCCATACTCTGCGGGTTCGCCGACTCCCTTTCCGTTCTGATGGTCGGGCGGTGTGTCCAAGGCGTGGGCGCGGCGCTGTTGCTCACAGGTTCCCTGCCAGTACTCGGAACGTTGCTCGGCGCGGCGCGGGCGCGGATGGCCTGGAGCTACGCCGCGACGGTCGGACTCAGCATCGGTCCCGCGCTCGGCGGCCTGTTGACCGAGGCGTTCGACTGGCGATCGATCTTTCTCATCCAGGCGCCGATTGCCGTCGCGGCGTTGGCTGTTGCCATCAGCCCCGCCGCTCGGACCACCGCGGCGGTGCCGGCCCGGGGTCGTCCCGCCATTTGGCCGAATCTCGGCCTGCTGTTCCTGTCCGGTGGGCTCGTCGGCGCCCTCTTCCTCAGTGTCCTTCTGGTCATCGAGGTCTGGCGCTTCTCCCCCATTGTTGGCGCGGCGGTGGTCACCGCGCTTCCTGCTGGGATGCTGCTGCTGCGCCGATCGAGTTCCCGGCTCGCGCCCGCGGCCCGCCTCACCGCAGGCGCGCTGCTGCTTGGTGGCGGCCTTGTGGGCCTGGCGTATCTACCCGCGGTGGACGCCTGGTGGGCGGTCGCCGCACTGGCCGTCTGCGGAGCCGGACTTGGACTGCTCACCGGGGTCCTCGACGAGGCGGCGCTGCATGGCCCAGCGAGCGTGATCAGGAACGGCTCGATCGTGGTCGGTGCCCGGCACGCGGGTCTCGTCCTTGGACTGGTCCTCATCGCCCCGGTCCTCGCCGGCTCACTGGACCGAGCGACCGAGCGGTCGGCGCTTGCCGGCGCCGGGGTCGTACTTGACGCCAGGGTGCCCGCACAGGACAAGCTCAAGATCACATTCGCGGTACGGGACGAGCTGGACGTCAAGCAGCGCGGCGCGGTCCCCGACCTCGAGAAGATCGTCGCTGGGGCCGGCGTCGAGTCAGCCGCAGGCGTGCGCGTAGGGGATGCTCTGGCAGAGCGCATCGAGGGGATCCTGACCCGCGCGTTCCGGCCCGCATTCGGCGTCGCCGCGGTGCTCGGCTTCGCCGTGCTGCTCCCGGGATTTGTCTTGGCGGCACGGCGCCGGAGGAGCGAGCCGAGCGACGAGGAGCCGACAGGCGAGCGTCCGAACGGCGCTGAACCAGACAGCGCCGAATCGGACACGGCATGGCCAAGTACCGGATGGTCAAGCACCGGATGGGCCAGCACCTCAGTGGATCACAATCGGGCGGTCCCGGAACCGGCATCGCGCGCCACATTGTCCGTGGACGCGGATGTGATCGGTCTGGGCGGCGACCAGGCCCGGCCGGCGCACCCACCGCGGAGCGCGGCAGCCGCACGAGGGTCGGTGATCGGCTTGGCTGCGCTCTTGCTCGCCGCCGGCGGATTGCTCGTCGCGGAGCAGACCGCAGGCGCGAGCAGCTTCGGGTCGTTCCGCGAGGTGGATGCGTGCACCGCGCCGGCCGATCCCTACCCCGGCGGCGGCTTCGACGCCGGCGTGCAGCGGATCGCGCTGTCAACGATCAACGGTGCTGCATGCGACTTGCATGTGTCCCGCGAGCGCCTCGTCCTCGCGCTTGACGGCAAACAACGCTTCGGCGCCCCGCGACTGGACCGCGCCAGCATGGAGCGGGCGCTGCGCTCCGGCCTGGTTCGGGCAACCGACGATGCGCAGAAGCGAGGTGACCTGCCAGGCTGGCTGGTCGAGCCGTTGCGCTCCCTGGCCCAAAACGCACCGCTGAGCTGGCTTCTCGATCAGCTCGGCCTGCCTGGAGGATGATCAGCCGGCCGCGCTCGCCTAACCGTGAACGCCGGGACTGAGCAGGATCTCGGCGAGCAGCGCAGGGCTGACGTTGCCGCCGCTGAGCACGGCAACCGTACGCACCGCCTTAGGAAGCCGGTCCCGAGCGAACAAGTACGCGGCGGCGGCGACAGCGCCGCTGGGCTCGACGACCAGCCGTGACTCGAGGGTGATCTTTCGCATCGCCTGCCGGATCTGGTCCTCGGTCACGGTGACGATGTCGTCGACATACGCCTGGATGTGCTGCCAGGGCAGGATCCCGACGCTCGTCGTGCGGAGGCCATCGGCGATGGTCCGGTATGTCCGCTCCGGCTCCCACACCAGCCGCTCGCCGCGCCGGAAGCTCTCCGCCGCATCCCCGGCTAGACTGGGCTCCACGCCGACGATGCGGGCAGCCGGCCGGAGCGCCTTGACGGCGGTTGCGATCCCGGAGATGAGCCCGCCGCCGCTGACCGGCACCAGCACGAGCTCGATATCGGGCAAATCTTCCGCGATCTCCGCGCCGACAGTCCCCTGGCCGGCGATGACGTCCGGATCATCGTACGGCGGCACGAGCACATAGCCGTGCTCCTCGGCAAGCTCGACGGGCACGACATCACGCTCAGCCGGCGGCACCAGAATGATGTGCGCGCCGAGCGCCCGGGTGGCGTCGACCTTGTGAGCGGGTGCGGTCTCCGGCATCACGACGGTGGCCTTGCTGCCGAACTGCGCCGCCGCGTATGCCAGCGCCTGCGCATGGTTCCCGCTCGAGCTGCCGATGACGCCGCGGGCGCGCTGCTCGGGAGTAAGCCGGGCGATCTTGTTGTACGCACCCCGGATCTTGAACGCACCGATCGGCTGTAGCATTTCCGGCTTCACGTAAAGGCGCTGCTCGCCGTTGCCGGCCCAGCCCGCTGGAATGAGCTGTGTGCGGACGGCTACCCCGGCTATCCGCCGCTGAGCCGCCCGGATGTCCGGCAGCGAGACGAGATCCACAAGTCAGAACCCTACGAGTCTGCGAACCCACGCGCCCAGCCGGGCCGATGCGGGGCTGGGTACAAAAATGAGGGCGCGCACGGTTTGACCGTGCGCGCCCTCGACTCGCCTCAGCCGCTGAGCGGACGAACATCCTCCGCCTGCGGGCCCTTCTTGCCCTGGGTCACGTTGAACTCGACCCGCTGGTTGTCTTCGAGGCTGCGGAACCCGGCCGCGTTGATCGCCGAGTAGTGGACGAAGACGTCGGGACTCCCGTCGTCTGGGGCGATGAAGCCGAACCCCTTCTCGGAGTTGAACCACTTCACAGTGCCCTGAACCATCTGCTGTGTCTCCCTTTCGAGGACCGTCGAGGCGCGCACTTTGCGCGTCTCCGGCTGCTCGCGACCGCTCGATTAACGGAGACCTGCGTTGGGGCGGCTCTGCACCCCTACTGCGTAACTCCACACCTGCGTGATCAACTTTTGCTGACCTTCGACGGCAGCCGGAACTAATTACACACCGGCAGCTTGGTTTGTTCCCAATCTCAGCCCAATTAGCTTCTCGATCTGCGCGATTTCGGCGATCGACCACGGTGTATGTACAGCCCTACCGGCCCAAGGTAGTTGAGTTTTAAACTAGTCTCCTGCCCGCGTTCATCGGGCTCGAGTGCGAGGAGATCACACCATGCCGGTTCACCGCCTCAACCATGCGGTCCTTTACGTCCGAGATGTCGATCGCAGCGCGGCCTTCTATCGCGACCTGCTCGGCTTCCGCGCGGTGATGGGCACGCCAGGCCGCGCCGCCTTCCTGCAGGCGCCGGGGTCGACAAATGACCACGACCTCGGCCTCTTTGCCATCGGCGCAGCAGCCGCTGACTCGCAGGCCGGGCGCAGCACGGTGGGCCTGTACCACCTCGCGTGGGAGGTCGACACTCTGGCCGAGCTGGAGCGGATCGCCGGTGTCCTCTCCGAGACCGGCGCCCTGGTCGGCGCGAGTGACCACGGGACGACGAAAAGTCTGTATGCGAGGGATCCGGACGGCCTCGAGTTCGAGGTGGTGTGGATCATCCCAGCCGACC
>DATBRJ010000126.1:0-13436 GCA_036560395.1 Actinomycetes bacterium
GCGAGCGACCATCGCCTCGGCCGTTGGTATCGCGACAGTCCGGTCCAGTCCAGGTAATGCGGCGAGCGCCCGTCGAAAGCCCTCCCGAACCATCCGCGAACCGTCACACACGAATACGGTTGTCACGAGCCCCTCCGTGGCGTCGCGCCATTCGTCCCCCGCTCCGAGCCGTCCCGTTGGCTCTTGGGCCCTCAGCTGACATCGGCACGAACGCCGCTAGCACTCAGGCCGTCACCAGCCGACCGCTCCACAGTCACGCGCTCACGCCGATCTGTCCAGGACCAGATCGGCATGGGGGGCGTGTGTCGCGAGGTGGACTCCCAGCGGGATGCTAGTGATCGCGCCCGTAAGTACTACGCGGCGTCTGACGGGCACGGCTGGCGCCTCGCCACGTCGTCGTCGCCGTTAGCGCCGCTAGCGGCCTCCTCTGCCTCGCCATCCGGCCCGGACTCCGCCATACACCGCGGGACCTACGGGCGCGGCCACTAGATCGCCTCGTGGGCCATGTTGTACGACCGCAACCGGTCGGTGCCGAACCAAACGGCGAGACCGAGGAGGATCGCACTCATGATCACTGACGTTGCGAAGGAGACATCGGCATTGATGAAGGGCGACGTGGAGGAGGCATCGGCAAACTGCAGGAGGTAGTGCCGCACGCTCAGCATGCGGGTACCGCGCAGCCAGGTACCGAGGACGCCTTCCCAGAGGAGAAGGTAGACAAGGCCGAAGACGACCGCCCGTTTGGTGACGGCGCTGAGCGCGACGAAGATCGCGGGGTAAAGCACCGACCCGGCGAGCGCCCCAACGAAGAAGCCTTGCGCGATGCTGCTGTAAGAGCCCGTCATCAGGATTCCGGCGATCAGGATCGGTACCGCCCCCACGAAGACCGTGGCGACCACCGCCACCAGCAGCTTGCTCAGCAGGATCTCGGCCCGCGAGATCGGTTTAGCCAGCAGGTGAACGAGGTTGCCATCCTCCATCTCCGAGCCCAGAACGGCCGTGCCGAGGATCAAGGCGGTGAGCGGCAGTACGGTCGAGAGCCCCAGACCGTTGAGAATGTCGACCGCCTCTGCCTGCGTCGAGTCCCTCGCGAGCAGCCCGACACCAATCACGACCAGCGGGAGCGGGATCAGCAACAGCGCCCGCCGCCGGCCGAGCAAGCCGCGAAGGGTGATCGAGATGATCGTCCCGTTCATTGGGCCACCAGGTAGGAGAAGACGCTGTCCAGGGACTCGTCTGTGTTGAGCACCTCACGAAGCCTGATCTCATGTGTCTTCGCAAGCCGCGGCAAGACGTGGGTGAACTCGCCAAAGTCGGCCGCCCTGACGGTCAGCGCTCCATCGTCGAGCTCGACGCCGGCCACCGACGGGTCGCCGATGAGGACGGCGGCCAATCTGCGGTTGTCGCTCGACCGCAGCTGGAAGACGTGTGGCCGGTTCGTCATCAGGCGCCGGATATGCCGATAGTCTCCGGAAGCGGCGAGCCGCCCAGACACAATGACCTGCACGATCCCGGACAGTCGCTCGACCTCGGCCAGGATGTGCGAGCTGAACAGAATCGTCCGCCCTTCCGCGGCGAGGCGGTGCAGCAAATCCATCATGTGCAGCCGCTGCCGCGGGTCCATGCCGTTGAAAGGCTCGTCGAGCAGGAGCACCTGCGGATCATGGACGAAGGCCGCAGCGACCTTGATGCGTTGCCGCATGCCCTTGGAATAGGTCTGGATGCGCCGGTCGGCCGGCTCAGCCATGTCCACCAGCTCGATCGCGCGGCGGGCGGCCGCCCGCGGATCCCGCAGCTTGTGTAGCTTCGCGCTGGCGTACACGAACTCCTCGCCGGTCAGGAAGTCATAGAGCGCGTCCCGCTCAGGCACCAGCCCGAGCCGCCGGTAGACGTCGATGTGCCGCCACGTTGGCGTGCCACCGAGCAGCACCTCGCCACGCGACGGTGCGAGGAAGCCCGCCATCAGGTGGAGCAGTGTGGACTTGCCTGCACCATTGGGGCCGAGCAGGCCCGTGAGGCCAGGACCGATCGTCATCGTGATGTCGTTGACCGCGACCACGTTGCCGTACCACTTGCTCGCGTTCTGTAGCTCCACCAGCGTGCCGCCCCGGGCCGCCGTTTGGACGCCGGGCACAGCGGGACTCTGCTGCAAGTTCTCCGCACGATCGCCGGTCATCGGCCGACTCTCCGGTAGCGCGCGAGCAGCAGGCCAACGCAGAGGGTGAGCAGCGCCGCGGTGGTGAGGCCATATAGCCATCCACTGCCACCGGTGTTGCTGAGCTCGGTCTGCTGCCCACGCAACCAAGCGAAGGTTCCGCCCAGCAGCCGGAACGGCGTGAGGAGGCCGGCGAGCTCAGAGGTTTCGTTCTCGGACAGGCCTTCCACGATGCCCGAAACCACCGAGCTGATCACGAAGAGCGCGACGATTGCGCCGATCGTATAGACCCGCTTGGCTGCGAACGCGGCGATCACCAAGGCGAGCGCGGCCAGGACGACCGCGTACAGCAGGGACGCCAAGACACCGCCGAAGGCTGCCGTCGTCTCGTCCCACACGGTGGTGTCGTTGTTGCCGTCGAAGGCAGCCACCAGATAGGCAAGGACGATCGGCGCGATCATGAGCATGGCCAGAGCGGCTGTCATCGCGGCAAGCTTCGCCCAGACATAGTCGTCGCGTCGCAGCGGCCGCGAGAAGTAGAGCGGGAGCACAGTGAAGCGGAGATCCCGCGAGAGAAGCTCGACCGACTGGGCAGCGAGGAAAATGATGATGGGCATCTGCAGCGTGATCGGGAAGTCAACATACTCAACGAGCCGCCGGTTGAGCTGGTTGCCGACCGCGGACCACACCAGCGCAGGGAGCAGGACGAGGGCCAGCATGCCAAATGGCACCAGCTTCGCCTTCGCGCCGCGGCCGATCCCCCAAGCGCCGCGCAGGCTCTGGGTGAACAGCGACTGAATGGCGTAGGCACGGCCGAGCCGCGGGCCGTCGTACCCCCGGTAACCAATATCGTGGATGACGCCGGCCGGCTGCGCTCCCGCTGTGCCGGCTGTGCCCGCCGTCCCGGCCGGCTGCGTGACCTGCTCAGCCATCGGACACCTCGCGACGATGCGCCCCCGCGATCTCCGCCTCGCCGTTCTGCGGCGGGTCGGCGAAAAGCTCCTCCACTCGATGCCGGCGCTGCTCGAGCCGGTTGAGACGCAGGCCGAGATCGACGACGAGATCGCGGACGAGGTCGTACAGGTCCTCGCCTGACAGGTGGAGCAGCAATGCGCGGTCGTCGAAGGTGACGTGATGTCCGTGCTCCGTGAGGCGCGTGGCGAGGGCATCAGCACCCTCCTCGACCTCGACGGCGAGCACCTGGCTGTGCTCGGTGAAGGAGGCAATGGAGGCATGCCGCAACAGCCGCCCACTGTCGATCGCGACGAGCGAGTCGCAGATCTGCTCGATCTCGCCGAGCAGGTGGGAGGCGACGAGGACGGAGATGCCGAACTCAGTCCCGATCCGCCGGATGAGGACGAGCATCGCCTCCCTGCCGGCCGGATCCAGCCCGTTGGTCGGCTCGTCGAGGAGAAGCAACGCCGGGTCATGGACGAGGGACTGGGCCAGCTTCACCCGTTGCTTCATACCGGTCGAGTAACCACCGATAAGGCGATAGCGCTCCTCGTGCAGGCCGACATGGCGCAGCACGTCCGCCGCCCGCTCTCGTGCGCCCGCTGCCGGGATGCCCGACATCCGCCCCATATGCGTGACGAACTCGGCGGCGGACACGTCGGGTGGCAGGCAGTCGTGCTCGGGCATGTAGCCGACCCGGGCCCTGACCCGCTCACCGTCGGCCTGACAGTCCATTCCAAGGACTTGGGCCGTGCCGTCGGTCGGCGGCACCAGGCCGAGGAGGATCTTGATCAGTGTGCTCTTTCCCGCACCGTTCGCACCAACCAGCCCGACGATGCCGGGCTCGACGGCGAGCGTGAGCTGGTCGAGCGCGGTCACGCCCTTGGGATAGCGCTTCGTCAGCTCCCCTGTCTCAATCAGCGGCGGTCCAGCCGAGAGTGGTCCGGAGCCCGTTGGCGATCGGCCGGGCACGGCCGCTGTTCCGCCGGGTGCTCTGGCCGCAGCCACGGTCTGCGCCGCACCGGAATCGCTGGCGTCCACCGCAGCCTGCGCCCGACCGGGGGCACTGGCGTCCACGACGTCCCTCGCCCCGCCGGAAGCACCGGCGCCAGCGACGTCCCTCGCCCCGCCAGATCCACCGGTGTTCACGACGTTCTTCGCCCCGCCGCCGGTGGTTGGCGGCTGTTCGTCGGCGGCTCCAGCGGGGCCGCCCCCGATCACGGACACGTCAGCACCCTATGCGGGGTCACGCTCGCCACGCATCAGGGACGCCCCTTACACCTCCCCGGGATGCATGGGGGCACCTTCACCCTGACCCTATCGGGTGAAGGTGCCCCTCATACATCCTGGGTTCGAGCCGAATGCGCCCTCATCGGGCGAAAGGCCTGCTACGTGGGCCGCTGAGATCGCCACCAGCGAATGGGTGAGACTCATCCTGCGATCTGGTGAGCCCGACTCGAGTGACCGGGTGAGACGCGTCCTCAACCATTGGTGAGACGGCGCGTCGGTGTGATGAAGGCGCCCCTCACCCCAAACAGCCAGATATGAAGGGCACCTTCACCCCGACCTACGGGGTGAAGGTGCCCTTCATGCGGATGGGTGGGCGGCCGAGGTCAGTGAGCGTGGCCGTGCCCGTGGGAGTGGCCGGCAGGCTCGTCCGTCGGCTCAGGCTTTTCCGCGACTAGCGTCTCGGTCGTCAGCAGCATGCTGGCGATCGACGCTGCGTTCTGCAGTGCGGACCGGGTCACCTTCACTGGGTCGATGACGCCTGCCTTTACCAGGTCGCCGTACTCGCCGGTCGCCGCGTTGAAGCCGTGGCCCTCGCCGAGCTCACGCACCTTGGCCACCACGACATAACCCTCACGGCCGGCATTCTCGGCGATCCACCGCAGCGGCTCGACCGCGGCCTTGCTTACCACCGCGACACCGGTCGCCTCGTCACCGGTCAGCCCGAGGCTGTCCAGCTCGCTCACTGCGTGGACGAGAGCAGAGCCACCCCCGGCGACGATGCCCTCCTCGATGGCGGCCCTGGTGGCAGACACCGCGTCCTCGACGCGGTGCTTCTTCTCCTTCAGCTCGACCTCGGTGGCGGCGCCGACGCGAATCACGCACACCCCGCCGGCCAGCTTGGCCAGCCGCTCCTGAAGCTTCTCGCGATCCCAGTCGGAGTCCGTGTTGTCGATCTCGAGCTTGATCTGGGCGATCCTGCCCTGGATGTCCGCCTGGGAGCCACTACCGTCGATGATCGTCGTGGTGTCCTTGGTCACGACGACCCGTCGTGCCGTGCCGAGGACCTCGAGCCCTACCTGGTCGAGCTTGAGGCCGACCTCGGGAGCCACTACGCGGCCACCGGTGAGGATCGCCATGTCCTCGAGCATCGCCTTGCGGCGGTCACCGAAGCCGGGTGCCTTGACCGCGACCGAGTTGAACGTCCCGCGGATCCTGTTGACCACCAGCGTGGACAGCGCCTCGCCCTCGACGTCCTCAGCGATGACCACGAGCGGCCTGCCAGCCTGCACGACCTTCTCGAGCAGCGGCAGCAGGTCTGCGACGGCGGAGATCTTCGCCTGGTGGACCAGGACGTAGGCGTCCTCGAGCACCGTCTCCATACGGTCGTGATCTGTGACGAAGTACGGCGAGATATAGCCCTTGTCGAACTGCATTCCCTCGGTGAACTCGAGCTCGAGGCCCATGGTGTTCGACTCTTCGACGGTGATCACGCCGTCCTTGCCAACCTTGTCAATGGCCTCGGAGATGAGCTCACCGATCTGCTCGTCCTGGGCCGAGATCGCGCCGACGCTCGCGATGGCCTCCTTGGTCTCGACCGGTTGGGCGGCCTCGAGGAGCTTTGCAGTCACGGCTTCGACCGCCTTGTCGATACCGATCTTGAGCTCCATGGGGGCGGCGCCTGCGGCGACGTTGCGCAAACCTTCACGCACCATCGCTTGAGCGAGGACAGTCGCGGTGGTCGTGCCGTCGCCGGCGATGTCATTGGTCTTGGTGGCCACCTCCTTGGCGAGCTGCGCCCCGAGGTTCTCGGCCGGGTCGTCGAGCTCCATCTCACGGGCGATGGTCACACCATCGTTGGTGATGGTCGGGGCGCCGTACTTCTTGTCGATGACGACATTGCGGCCCCGCGGGCCGAGGGTGACCCGGACCGCGTCAGCGAGCGCGTTCACGCCGCGCTCGAGGGCGCGGCGGGCGTCCTCATCGAATTCCAGAATCTTCGGCATGAACTGGTGCCTTTCGCGTTCTCAGCGACTCGTCTGCGTTTCTCTGAGCTAGAGCAGCGAACCCGCCCCGGCCCCGGTTCGGCCGGCCGCCGGGGCGGGTTTCGCGTATGTGTGCGTCTTACTTCTCGACAATCGCGAGCAGGTCGCGCGCCGAGAGGACGAGGTAGTCCTCGTTGTTGTACTTGACCTCGGTGCCGCCGTACTTGCTGTACAGCACCACGTCGCCAACCTTGACGTCGAGCGGAATCCGCTTTTCGCCGTCCTCGTCGAAGCGTCCAGGACCGACGGCGAGGACGACGCCCTCCTGGGGCTTCTCCTTCGCCGTGTCCGGGATCACCAGGCCCGACGCAGTGGTCTGCTCGGCGTCGAGCGGCTGGACCACGACACGGTCCTCGAGTGGCTTGAGGGCAACCTTCGTGGCGGTCGTCACGATCTTGACCTCCCCCTCCGGAGATGTCATTGGTGGGTAGGGAGTCGACCGGCCGGGTCTGTCGTCGCGGGTGCCAGACCTGCCTCGTCGCGTTGGCACCCTCGGCTGGAGAGTGCCAATCCCGAACACTAGGCCGCGGATTAGCACTCAGTCAACACGAGTGCCAACGAGCCTGGGCCGGCGCCTGGAATTTACGCGGTTTCGGCCTGGCTGAACGGCCCGCCGGCCATCGCGTGCCTCAACGCGCCCCGACGTGCGGGCTCGCCTGTACGGGTGGTGTTACGCCGGTCCCGTACAGGCGAAGTTGGCCAGGCAGGCTAGTGCCGGGCGAAGTAGATGAACTGCGAGAAGCCTGTTCCGAACGGACCGTTCTCGACGAAGTCCCGCATGTCGGTCCACGCGAGGTTGGCCACGCCATCGCTCCCGTAGGAGACGCCGATGTAGTCGCCATGGAACGTGGCGCACTTTTCGCAGCCGACCGCGCCGGCCTGGAAGAACAGCGAGTCGGTCGGGTTCGACGGCGCCGTGCTCACCGTCGTCTTGACCAGCGAACCAGGTGTGCCCTCAGCCAGTGCGGTCGTATAGAGCCGGCCGTTGGCCGCGCCGCGGTCGTGGTAAATGATGCCGATCTTGCCGGTCGTCGGATCGACATCGACCCATGGGAACCACTGGTCGCCAGCGCCGGTGTCCACTGCTGTCGGAGTGGTCCACGTCAGCCCACCGTCGGTCGAGGACATCACGAAGACGTCGGTGTTGGTCACCGGGGTCGCTGAGTTGTGCACACCGTTACGGTTGTCGGAGAACACGAGGTAGAGCGCTCCGTCGGTCGGACTCGCAACAATATTGCCGGCCGAGTTGACCCGCACCTGGTAGCCGGTCAAGGTCTGGCGATCATTGACGTTGGTTGGATAGTCGTTCGAGCCGTCCTCGAGTCCGACGACGAAAGTTGGATTCGACCACGATTCACCGCCGTTGGTCGACCGCACCAGGAGGTACTGGTTGTCGAACATTCCTGGCGCTTCCCAGAGAGACTCGTTCTGCTCGTTCTCGAACGCCACGTTGACCGTGCCGTCCGGGCCAACCGTCGGAACCGAGAACTGGTCCTGGTCGCACTCACCGGCCGGACCGCTCCTCTGGAACGTGCAGAGCGCCGGGTTCGAGCCGGAGATCTCGTGTGGCTGTGACCAAGTCTCGCCTCCGTTGTCGCTGTGCGACTCGAAGATCGCCGACGAGGCGTAGACGCCATCGTGCGACTCGAACTTCGACCAGGTCAGATAAGTGCGTCCGTAGAAAGGCGAGTCCGGGTTGTTGTCGGTGACGATCCACGGCTTGTCGTTGAACAGTTGAGTCTTGCTGAGGTCGCAACCCTGACCGTCGTCGACGGTTACGGGTATCTCCCAGCTAAGGCCCCCGTCCCGAGAAATCGATACGACGAGGTCGCCATCACAAGCCTGGGTGCCCGCCGCATGCTGCAAGTTGTAGTTGAGCGACGAATGGATTGCGACGCCGTGCTTGACGTCGAACACAGTGACCGGGTCGCTGCCAGTTTTGCCCGGGTTCTCCCGCGACATATTCCCGGTCTGCCAGGTCTGGCCGCTGTCGAATGATGTATAGAACTGGTCGCAGCACGTGCCGTAGTCGTTGGAGCTTGCGATCATGTGCTGCGGGTCGGCCGGGTCCACCTCGATGTCCGGCTCGTTGTTCGGCACCGGGTCATCACAGTCGAGGTTCACGTTGGCGGCGCCGGCCGCGCTCGCCACGCATTCGAGCTGCGAATGCGGCCCGTGCTGCTTGTCGAACCCAGATACGTCGACATCCACGGACCGCTTCTTGGCCATGCCGCCCTCAGGCAGGCTGGGCCTTGCCTCGGCGGTTCCTGCCACGGCGGCGCTAAGGGCGAGCGCGGTTAACAGCGTGAAGACACGCGCTGATCTCCTCATGCTTCCTCCTGCTGAAGGGGAGGTGCGCTGGTGCTCGGAAGAATGGCCGTTTTGTGAGCCGCTGTCCGACACGCGTCAATCTAGCGTGAGTGTCTTGCCATGAGAACTGATGTCCTGTATCAGGACTACCCTGCCGCGACAGCCATCAGCTGCTGCCTGAAGTGATCGTCGAGAGGAACAAGTCCCGATAGCGTTGGCCGTCGACCTCGAGAGCGAAGTCCACACGACTGGGCTCGCTGCTGTGGCGGTCAAGAGGTGGGACCAGGTGCGGCGCCGGGTCGACGCGGACTTGGCCGCGGAGGGGGCCCGCCAGATCGACCTGGACGGATCCGCGCTCGGTGCGCACGCCGTCCGGCGACACAACCGACATGATCGCGCCCGCATCGCCGAGGGTCGCGGCATGGTCGCCGAACCTGCGGGCCTGATGCAGGATCAACTGGCCCGCCAGCCGTCCTGCGGGGTCTGGCGATGCGGCGAGACGGTCGCCGTCGGCCGCCGTCGTGGTCACGTCATAGAAGACGTCGAGCCCGTACATCGTGATCGGCAGGCCGCTGCCGAACACGATCGCAGCCGCTTCCGGATCGGCCGCGACGTTGAAATCGACGGCTCGGTCGGGATGACGGTGACGAGCCGTGCCACCCATCAGCACGAGCCGGTCGATCCCGGTGGCGGCCTCGGGGTACATGCGCAGCAGCAGGGCAACATTCGTCAGCGGCCCGAGGGTCACGAGAACGACGCCCGGGCGAGCGGGCGGTGCAAGGGTGGCGCGCAGGAGCTCGACCGCATGCACATCGGCCGGGTGGCAAGTCGATGCCGGCAAGCCCAGATCGGCCAGCCCGTCCGCGCCGTGGACGCTCCGACCGCCGGCGACGGGCTCCAGCAGCGGCTGCCGACAGCCGCGACCGACCGGGATGTCTGGAGCGCCCGCCGCGTCGAGGACCTTCAGCGTGTTAATGACGACCTGTTCGACGGGAACGTTGCCGGTGACACAAGAGATCGCGAGCACGTCGAGTGCGGGATGCCGTACCGAAAAGAGGATCGCCAGCGCATCATCCACGCCGGTATCCACATCGAGGATCACGTCCACCCGCCGACGGTAGCCACGACCGTGACCTCACAGCCAGAGCTAGTGTCCGGGTCGGAGATCCTTCGACGGTGGCCGGAGGACCGCTGGACAAATGACGAGGCGGTAGGGAGCCCCTGCCTACAGGAGGTACGCAGGCGACCGAAAGCGGCCGAGGCTGCGGGACCAGGCGAGCCCGAAAGAGGGTCTGGACACGGTTCGCTAGGCAGCGACGAGCACCAGTGCTGTGGCCGCCAGCCCGAGACCGGCGAGCTGGACTGGCCGCAGCCGCTCCCGATCCACCAGGAGGGCGAGCAGGACCGTGCTTGCCGGGTAGAGCGCGGCGACGGGGGCGACGACGGACAGCAAGCCGCGCTGGGCGGCAAGCAGGTAGAGCGCGTTCGCCGTGATGTCGAACACACCAGCGGTCACCGTCCAGCGCAGCACGGGTCGGTCGAGCCGCAGCGAGACCCGCTGCCGGGCGACCAGCAGGAGCCCGAGCGTGATCGAGCCGACCCGCACGGCGAGCACCGGCCACATGCCGGCGTTGTCGCCGGCGCGGCCGAGCAGGATGAAGAACACTCCGAACATCGTGCCCGCCGCTAGCGCGAGCAGGATCAGCCGCGGTGTCACCACGGCCTGCCTGCCCGAGGCCGCGACCTGAACGCTCATGAGGCCGATCGCGATGATCGCGCAGCACACACCGATGAGTGCGAGCGTCCCCGGCGACTCGTCCAGCACGAGCCCCGCACCTAGGGGTACGACGGCCGCAGTCACCGCGGTGACCGGGGCAAAGATCGCCATAGCCCCGGCGGCGAGCCCGCGGTAGAGCAGGACGAGGCCCACGAACCCCGCCACCCCGGCGAGTGCGCCCCAGCCGAGGTCGCTCGGCCGCGGCGAGGTCGCGGAGATCAGGACCAGACCGAGCACAACCACCGGCAGTCCTGCAAGCTGTGCGACAACCGTCACCGGCAGCGCCCTCGCGCGCTGCGTCGCCTTGCCACCGCAGAAGTCCCCCGCACCCCAGATCAATGCGGAGAAGGCCGCGAGCACCACCGGCAGCACGCATTACCTCCCAGGCACGGTGATCACCGGTACGGAGGCCGCAGTGCGGACGAGCAGGAACAGGGCCGTCAGCGCGGTGACTGGTCGTAAGGCCCGGAGCCGCTCGGCCGGGCCCGGCGCGGGGTGAATGCAGTCTATAACCCAGGGACGAACCAAGATCCTTCGTGATCCAGCATGCCGCCGGGCGTGGATTCCACCGAAAACCAAACAGGATCAACGCACGCGGGCAAGGACGTCCGTGACGGGTAGGCCTGAATCAGCGGGAATATCGAGGGCAGACGGCTCGCGATGACGTGCGACGAGTTCGGTGCCGAGCGCCGCAACCATCGCGCCGTTGTCCGTACACAGGCTGGGCCGTGGAACCCGCAATCGGATTCCCGCGGCCGCGCAGCGCTCCTCCGCGACCATCCGCAGGCGGGAATTCGCCGCCACCCCACCGCCGATCACCAGATCGTCCACTCCGTGATCACGGCAGGCGGCCATGGCCTTCCTCACCAACACGTCCACCACGGCCTCCTGGAAGGACGCCGCGACATCGGCGACATGGACCGGATCACCTGCCCTTTCCCTGGCCTCCACCCATCGGGCGACCGCCGTCTTGAGACCGGAGAAGGAGAAGTCGTATGCAGGGTCACGCGGACCGGTCATCCCCCGCGGGAAGGAGATCGCCGTCGGGTCGCCGGCACGCGCGGCGGCGTCGATGTATGGACCGCCGGGGAAAGACAGGCCAAGGACTCGTGCGATCTTGTCGAACGCCTCGCCAGCGGCATCGTCGACCGTCGCTCCCAGGGGTTCGACCGTAGCGGTGACGTCGCGCACGAGCAGCAGAGATGAGTGCCCGCCCGACACCAGCAGGGCGAGACATGGCTGCGGGAGCGGCCCATGCTCCAGCTGATCGACGGCTACGTGGGCGGCAAGATGGTTGACGCCGAACAGCGGCTTGTCCAGGGCGAGCGCATAAGCCTTGGCCGCCGCCACCCCGACGAGCAGCGCCCCGGCAAGACCAGGCCCGGCGGTGACAGCTATTGCGTCCAGGTCGGTGAGCACAACCCCGGCTTGAGTGAGCGCCCGATCCACCGTCGGGACCATGGCTTCCAGGTGCGCCCGACTCGCGACCTCCGGTACCACACCGCCGAACCGGGCGTGTTCATCCACACTCGACGCCACGGCATCGGCCAGCAGAGTCCGGCCGCGGACAATCCCCACGCCGGTCTCGTCACACGAGGTCTCGATACCGAGCACGAGTGGTTGGTCGGTCACGAGCATCGACCTTACGGCCACGCAGCGACATCTTCATGGTGCGGCGGCGGTGGCATGGTCAGGCCCGGGGGATAGCCAGCAGCGCATGACGATCGCGTCGGCTCCCCGACTGTAATAACCGCGCCGACGGCCGGCCACCTCGAAACCTGTCCGTTCGTACAGACGTATCGCAGCGGTGTTCTCCGCCCGCACCTCGAGGAAGACCTCGCGGCAACCGCGCCGCCTCGCCTCGTCGAGGAGCGAGTTCAACAGCCGGCGCCCGAGTCCGGTCCGCTGGTGGTCGAGGCGGACGCCGATGGTCTGTACGTCGGCCTGGTCGCGAGCGGCGAACAGACCCGCGTAACCGACGATCTCCCCATCAAGGGATTCCGCCACCAGGTAGTACCGAGTCTCTGGGACGCCGGCCAACTCCGACCAGAATGTCTCGACGGTCCAGCGGTCGTGCGGGAAGAGCTCGCGCTCGAGCTCTGCCACCGGCGCAATGTCCCACCACCGCAGCCGGCGCACGACGACGGCAGCGACGGTCCCGGCCCGTCGGTTCTCCTGCCGCGGCGCGCTCATCATCCCGTCGGGCCGGCGAGGCCCTCCGGCCGCGTTGGCGGACGGTCTCCCCGTGATGCGGCGGTCACCAGCTTGCGGGCAGCCGGTTCGACCGCGTCCGGCCGGCGCAGATAAAGCGGCTGCGGTGGGAGCGTGGGACGGCCGAGAGCCACCCAGTCCGCCAGCGCCGACGCCCTGGGGAACCGGGGCTCCCTGGCGTTGGGGAAGTCGTCTGGATAGAGCAGCGCTCCGGCTCCCACGACCGGCAGTCCGACCGTTTGCGTCGCCGCCGCGCCCGGGCGGTCAACATGGGGGCCCTCGGTTCGGGCCAGGCCGGAATAGCGCGCCCAGTAGACCTCCCTGCGCCTCGCGTCGGTCGCCACCGCGTACGGGCCGTCGAGCTTGCTAGCATAGGCGAGGATGTCGAGCGAGCACACGCCGTAGACACGGATCCGCAGCGCGTCACCCAATGCCAGGGCGGTGACCAGCCCGACCCGCAGCCCCGTGAACGGGCCCGGGCCCACGCCGACCGCAATCGCCGTGAGCTCGGCGGTTTCGCAGCCTGCGGCGGAGAGCACGGCCGCGATACATGGCGCTAGCAGCTCACCGTGCCGGCGCGCGTCCACGACGGTCCGTTCGGCCAGTACCGCGGAGTCGTCCCGCAGCGCGACCGTCACCGCAGGAGTCGCGGTATCGAAGGCCAGGACGAGCACGCCGTCCAGGTTAGTGGTCGCGTCACGGGAGCCCGTTGATGAAGCCCGCGCATGGCTCGGTCCACGGCAGGCAACGGCTAACG